>NZ_JBBMXG010000030.1:0-36047 GCF_037996705.1 Xenorhabdus bharatensis
TGCCGAGAACCATTCGCTTTATCCTCTGTTGTTATTTCCGCCTTTATGGTCAGAGAAACTGAGCGTTTCTCATCAGGCTGGCTTTATAAAGTCAATAGATTAACATATTAACTTGCTGAAAAACTGACAAGCAGGAATTTTATATGGGAATCTCAGGATATCAGCAAGTCGATGTATTGCTCCGAGCCCATAAAACTTGCCCGTTTCACGTGTAGCTCTGTTTGTAACACAGGAAAAGGATTATGTCTCCTCCTGTATCGCTTCAGCATATAAAACCAGTTAACAAATTACCAGAATTCTATTTGAAAAGCCTGATTTACTACATTTTCATTTATAAATGGGCGAATAGTTGATGTTTTATCACAGGTAACATTATTTTTTGTTACCTGTATTATCGATAAATAAATAGCGGGCAATATTCAGGAAATTTTTTTGCCTTCGAGTAATTGCTGAACTAACGGAGCCATAATTAACTCCATTGCCAGCCCCAGTTTTCCACCCGGGACAACGATAGTATTTATACTGGAAATAAACGAACCTTGGAGCATTGCCAGTAAATAAGGAAAATCGATTTGGCTCAGACCACGGAAACGAATAACGATAAAACTTTCGTCTAAGGAAGGAATTGCTTTGGCAGAGAATGGGTTGGAGGTATCGACGGTAGGAACACGCTGGAAATTGATGTGAGTGCGGGAAAACTGAGGTGTAATATAACGGATATAATCGTCCATTGAACGTACCACAGAATCCATCACGGCTTCTCTTGAATGCCCACGCTCGCTGGTATCACGAATGAGCTTCTGTATCCACTCAAGGTTAACGATGGGAACAACACCAACCAGCAGATCCACACGGCTTGCGACATTGTGCTGTGGTGTGACAACCCCCCCGTGTAACCCTTCATAAAATAGCATATCGGTGTTTGATGGTAGTGGCTCCCACGGGGTAAACGTGCCCGGTACCTGATTGTAGGGAACTGCTTCATCATACGTATGCAGGTACTTTCGCCAGCGGCCTGCGCCTGTTTCGCCATAATCAGAAAATGCTTTTTCCAGCATCTGGAAATCATTGGCTTCTGGGCCGAAGTAGCTGATATGCCTTCCTTGTTCTTTTGCTTTACGTATTTCTGCGTCCATTTCGGGACGGGTATAACGGTGAAAGCTATCCCCTTCGATAAGAGCAGCGGTAATACCCAGTTGTTGGAAAATCTTGCGGAATGCCACACTGGTAGTTGTCGTTCCGGCTCCACTGGAACCGGTTATAGCAATGACAGGGTGCTTGGCAGACATAAGAACAGACTCCTTATCAATAAAAAAACAGTTGGGATGATCTTTCTCGTAATCAGCAATTTTGAGTCAATAAAGCAATACCAATAAAACATACAGACATTGAATGAAATGCTATTGAACCGGAAAGGGTATAAAAAGAATCAGCTTACGGGCGAAACTGCTCTTTAGGCATGATATTGACAGTTTCGTGTAATTCAGACCAGACCAGAATGACTTCGTTCCGTTCAAGCTGGCGTTTTACATCCTGTACTTTCTGCTCCAGCGTTTTTTCAGATTCACCATAATCAGTGCCTTCCCGTAAGACAAAACTCTCGATTAAGTTACGTAAAGTATCAGGTTCTATTTGTTTCCACGGGATAATCATTTTGTTCTCCATATATACCCTGCATCTTCCAAGTTGAATTACACGCTTTGAAAGCGGGTATAACTCACCTTGTGTGCTAAATAACATACTGCTATTTTCTCTGAAAGAAAATGACAATAATTAAGAGATATTACAACTCATGACTGCTAGCCTCCTCTTCTCACTCAGTACATTTATGTTTATTTCCGCCATTACGCCCGGCCCTAATAATATGTTAATGACAACATCGGGTGCCAATTTTGGATTCCGCCGCTCGTTAATACTTTTTCTGGGAATGATAATTGGAATGCAGACCATCCTGCTATTATCTGCGTTTGGTGTTGCGGCGTTATTGCTGGTCTATCCGGCTGTACACACAGGTTTGAAAGTGCTCGGTAGTTTGTACTTACTCTGGCTGGCCTGGAAAACCGTAACAGCACAGTATAAACAGTTGGATGCACAATCCCTCGGAACACCTCTTAAAGGCTATCAGGGCTGGTTATTACAGTTTCTGAACCCCAAAGCATGGATGATGGGATTAGGATCTGTCAGCAGTTACAGCTTAGCCGGAGATTTATATATCCACTCTATTTGGGTCATCAGCGTAGTGATGATACTCAGTAATATAGCCACAGGCTTGGTATGGCTGAATCTCGGTGTCATGATTGGTCGCCTGTTAAAAGGCCGTACAGCATGGTTTACTTTCAATATCGTGATGGGACTCTTGACAGCAGCCTGTGTGCCATTGATCTGGATTAACTGAATCAGCTTAAGTCAATATTTTTGCTGCCGAAGAAGAACGTCAGCACAAAGCCGCTGATATAGGCAACAATCAGCCCCGCACCGTATACCGCCATGCCCGTGAATATTCCTGTCAGGGATGTCATCAAGGGCAACGCGACTACACCGGAGGGGCCGAATACCGTATTCAGGCCGACAGGTACACCTAGCCAAGCAATCAGCCCGATAAAAAAGCCGCCGATTGCACCACCAAAACAGGCCGTTACAAAAGGCTTAATGCGGGGGAGAGTCACGCCGTAGATTAAAGGTTCACCAATTCCCAGAAAACCCGGAATAATGGCGCCTTTGATTTGAATACGCAGCAATGAATCTTTTTTTGCTCTGGCATATAACGCGAGAGCAGAACCAACCTGCCCGGCTCCAGCCATCGCCAGAACCGGAAACAAGGAGTTAAAGCCCTGTGTCTCAACCAGAGCAAAATAAACCGGTATAAAGCCCTGATGCACACCAAACATTACCGCTATCAGGAACAATCCGGCCAAAACAGCCGTCCCGAACGGATTACCATTCAGATTGGTGAAAAGCCATGACATTGCCATAAACAAGTAACTTCCTATCGGCATAATCACGATAAAAGTTACTGCACCCATGATAAGTAGTGTGATGGCGGAAGTCAGGATCATATCCAGATCAGCGGGTATGATTTTGCGGATCTGCTTCTCAACCCAGGCTCCCAGAATACAGGCAATCAATACCCCGAAAATATTGCCCCGTGGGTCGATAGCAAAGCCAAAGAAATTGTTGATACCGGAATAAAAACCACTGGTGGCATCGGGGTTATAACCCAGAATAAACAGAGCAGCGATAATCGCACCATTAATACCTGAACCGCCGAATGCCTTCTGTGCATTATAACCAATCAAAATACTGAAGAAAATGAACATCCCTTTACTGAAAATCTTCATATAGCCGATCATTTCAACCAGCACAGCATTAGGTTGTGCAACGCCCTGAATAAAAATTTGTTCCAGTAAAGTCGCGATCCCCAGTAACAGCCCGACAGCAATAAAGCCGGGGATCAGTGGTGTAAAAATAGTGGCAAATTTAGCAAGGAACTTATGAATTGAGCTGGTTTGCTTCTCTTTGAGGTGTTTCTTATTGGATGAAGCAATATCTTTCAAATCTGCTGAATGGTGCTCATGAGCGGGGTGTCCGGCAGAACTTAATAACTCATTCATCATCTCTGCGGCTGTCTGAGCTTTACCGGGGCCAAGAACAACCTGAAGCTGCTCATGACTTTCGACCACACCCAGAACGCCGGGGATCAGTTTTAGTTTTGCTTTATCGACGATTGAATCATCACGTAATGTTAACCTCAGTCGGGTCATGCAATTGCCACACTGTATGACATTGCTTGCCCCGCCAATGGCGCTGAGTATTTCAGGCAACATATTCGGATTAATTTTAGCCATTTAGCACCCTTACCAACTATACCCACACAGGGAAAAGGTATCACTATCGGGCTGTTGAAATCGCAGGCCGGATGAACCCCTGATGTTTTGTTAATAACATTCGGGCTTCTTCGGCACTTATTCCCGATAGAATCATCACAATTGCAGTTTTGCAGTGACCGTTACAGGCACTCAGCGCTTGTTCTGCCACTTCTCTGCTGCATTCGGTCGCTGCCATTACAATATTTTTTTGTCGTTCGATTAACTTAGCATTAGTGGCTTCAACATCCACCATCAAATTACTATATACCTTTCCGGTACGGATCATGGCACCGGTTGTAATCATATTCAGGACCAGCTTTTGCGCTGTACCTGCTTTCATTCGGGAAGAACCGGTGACAACTTCCGGCCCGACAACCGGTGTGATTGCGATATCAGCCAGCTGTGTCATCGGGCTGTCCGGATTGCAACTAATACAGGCGACAGTTGCGCCTATTGATACCGCATATTCCATCGCTCCTAACACATAGGGAGTCCGGCCACTGGCGGCAATGCCGACCAGTACATCCTTTTTACTAAAGTGTAGTTCCTTAAGATCATCTGCGCCCAGTTGCCGGTTATCTTCCGCATTTTCTACCGCTTTCAGAATAGCCTTATGCCCGCCAGCGATTAAGCTGACAACCTGTTCTGGTCTGGTGCCATAGGTTGGCGGGCATTCACTGGCATCCAGAATTCCCAATCGCCCCGATGTACCAGCCCCGCAGTAAATCAATCTCCCGCCACGGCGGAAAGCCTCTGCCACTTTATCCACGACGAGAGCAATTTGAGGTAACGTCTGCTCAACAGCAAGCGCAACTTTTTTATCTTCATCGTTAATGACGCGCAGCATATCCTGTGTCGATAACTGATCAATATGAGCACTGGCAGAGTTGCGGCTTTCAGTTACCAGATTATTGAGATTGATTTTCATTGTTTTTTTACCGTTATGTCCTGAAAAATCAGATAGTGATTATATATCTATTGAGTTTATGAGTATCAGACTATCGTATTGGTTACATGAGATAAAATATAAATGTAATATCTGACAAACTCCAAGTTAAAAATATAAATTTTAATCCCGGAATAAATTTTAAGATACTGAAAAAATAATGCGTAGATTAAATATGAGTTTTTAGATTTTTTTAGTGCGATGGTTTTGTGTTTTTCATTGGTGTTTATAAAAAAATAGTTATCATCTGATAACTATTTTTCATTGTACATTAACATATTAATTGTGCTTAATATGTTAATGTAATTGTTTTGCAGTCTAGGTGTATTATTTTTCAAGTTGAATATTTTTTAATAAGTGGTTTTAATATAACTTTGAGGTGATACTATGTTAGTGAAAAAAAATAAATCAACATTATTAAAGATAGAACTGTCTGTCCCAAATGGAGCAGATATTGCAGTTAAACAAGATATTATTCTAGATGTAAATGTGTCATCAAGAGACAAATTACCTACTGATTTTTCTATAAAATTAGACAATATTAAAGGATTTGTAGAGAATGAAAGATATCATGGTTCTCCAACATTTGGCTTAAATGGGGATTCTTTTTCCCAGTCATTTTATTTACATTTGGATGATTCTATAATTTCAGGAGATAGCGTGTCTTACACATTAGTATCTTCTATAGATAGTGAAGAAGATATTGTTTATCATGTAAAGGATCTTGATCTAAATATACAAGATATTTTAACTGTAGATAAAGTTTTCATAGAATCCCCAATGGGAGAAAATAATCCTTTTGATCAAGGAAGTAAATATATTCGTTATACCCAGAAGTTAAGAAGTAAAGATGGAAAACTATTGAAAAATACCCCAATGCTGGTTGTCCCTAGAATTCCAAATCACCTGGAAAATTTTATATATACTACTGATCCTAGTCATGATGGTTTACCTCTTAAAGTCCTTGATATTAAGGCTCTGGAAAATTTTAAAGTTATACTTGTTAGTAGTGATGATTCAGGGAATATTTATATCAGAGCCTATCCTAAAAAAAACGTCGTGTTAATTTTTGCGTTAGATCTTCTTTACGCAAATGCAGCTTATCAAGGCTGGAGTACATATATTATTCCGCCTTATCCTAAGAACTCTGATGGATTACTTCCTGTTCCAATTATTCCAGGGCTGGTAAATAAAAAATTACATAAAGGAGATGGAGAAAAATTCAAAGTTGGTATTTCTCATTATACAGGAGCTGAATTTGATGATGGAGTCGTTTTTTTTATTTCACTAAAAAATGATATGCCTGTATCTGATTCTATGGTGTCAGATGGTATAATATATTCTAATCGCTTACCTCATTATGCATATGATATATATTATGATAAAATCCCTATCGGGAAAGAAATAACACTATATTACTTCATAATTAAAAATGATAATTCTCATGTTATGTACTCTAAACCTTTAGTATTTGAATATGTTGGCTGATTTATTTATAATGCATCTGTAATTAACAGGTGCATTTTTTATATTTCTTATCAATATCATAATTAATTGTAGTCTGTAGAAGATAAAATCGTTCTCAGGGTGTTTTTTATTTCTATTCTAAGTGTGTATGATTTCTCCACAAAAAATGTGGAACTTCTAATTTTATAAATAATAGTGATTACTTTTATTTATTGCCTGATAAAAATTTTTCATTACTTAATAATAAAAAAGTTTCCTACTTTATGTTGATTGTGCAAAAAGTTTTTATTTCAACTGAAGAGTTAATGTGAATGCGTTAGTGAAACTTTGCATTTTATTGAGGAATGTATCTATGAAGTTTACTTTTATTAATAAATTCATGCGGTTTTTGATATTAATGTTTTCTTTTTTCTTACCGTTTGTCTCGATGAATACATTTTCAGTGAGTGAAGATCAGCAAAACCTAACAGTAAAACCACTTTTTCCGAGTGTGAGTGACGAAAATAATTTGTATTTAACAGAAAAAGATAAATCTGGCGTAATTGCACAAAATATTCAGACGATAGGTGGTTTATTATCATCCTCGTCATCTCAACTTACAGAACAGGCGAAATCTTATGCTTTAGGAAGAGTAAACGGAGTCATAAATAGTGAAGTACAAGAATGGTTGTCACAATTTGGTACAGCCAGAGTTAATTTATCTCTCGACAGAAAAGGTAAACTGCATAACAGTTCACTAGACCTGTTATTTCCACTTTATGATAACAAAGTAGACTGGCTGGTTTTTTCCCAGTTGGGTTATCGTAATAAAGACAGCCGAAATACGGTTAACCTCGGTTTTGGCAGCCGTTATTTCACTTCGGGCTGGATGTATGGTTTTAATACTTTCTTTGATCAAGACATCACGGGAAAAAATAACCGTCTGGGATTGGGTGCAGAAGCATGGGCTGATTACCTTAAATTATCAGCTAACACTTATATTCGCCTGAGTAAATGGCACCAATCACGGGATGATAAACTTTGGGAAGAACGCCCTGCTAATGGTTTTGATATCAATGGCGAGTTCTTCCTGCCTGCTTATCCACACATCGGCAGTAAACTGGGTTACGAAAAATACTTCGGTGATAACGTGACTTTGTTTAACCGTGATACCAAACAGAAAAATCCCGGCTTTGCCAAAGTAGGCATAACTTATACGCCAATCCCACTGATAACAATGGGTATAGATTACCGGCATGGCAGCAATAAACACAGCGATGCCCGCTTTCAGGCCAATTTAAACTATAGATTCGGTGTCCCGCTGAGTGTTCAGTTATCACCGGATAGCGTTGCATCCATGCGCACACTGGCAGGCAGCCGCTATGATCTGGTGGAAAGAAATAACAACATTGTGTTGGATCACAGGGAAAAACCGAGGCTGAATATTAGCTTACAGAATATCATTCAGGGACGTGGTGCTCAGGAGGTAACAGTAACAGCTAACGTGGAGTCAAATAGGCCGACTAAACCGATTAAATGGAGTGCAGGAGAAGAGTTCCACAAAAATGGAGGGGTGATTCCGAGTAGTGGTAATCCTATTGAAATTACACTACCAAGATATATTGATAAAGGTGTAAACAGTTACCCAATTCATGCAATGGTGGAATTAGAAAATGGCAAGCTCTCCAAAACAGCTGAAATGACTGTTAAGGTTATTGGAGGAGGTCCATTCGAAGGTAATATGAAAGTCTCTCCTGACGGAATTATTTCTGGAAATGGGAAGGATACATATACTTATAAAGCTTTAATTCTTGATGAAAAAAGTGCTCAACCGTTACGTAACCATAGTTTTGAGAATGTAACATGGAGTATTGTAAATAATAAATTACCAGAGCATGTGAAATTTAAAGAAACGAAAACTGCTACAGATAGTGACGGATATTTAACTGCTTCACTGGTAAGTAGTGTGGGAGTTGATGATGTTAAAGTTAAAATAGAGTTTACCAATGATGACAAGAAACTATATGAAATCAATGCCGAAAGAGCTGTGAGTTTTAAAGCAGTGCCGCAAAGTGCAGATTTGATGTTCACCGCAGCTAATCATCACTTTGGGTATCTTGAAGGACCGAATAAACCTTATAATGTTTATGAAGGTTTAAGAATCAAACTTGCAAAAAAAGGATTTAATTCAGAAGGTATGCTTGAGCCTATTGCTGGACATCATGAGAATGTCAAATATGAACCTTCATCTGACCTTGTGAAAATAATTGAAGAACCAGGAGGACCTGAAATTATTTTCCCAGCTGAAAATTTTAGAACATCTAAACAAGCAACGGTTACTGCGACAGTCACTAATATGGAAACAGGGGCTAAATATGCTTATGAATATACATTCGCACCTCTGAGATATGTTTTTAGTCCACAGGTTGGTAATGATGGTTATGTAAGCCTTGGAGATAACAATAGTAAGAACAGTACGTGTGAAAAACTTGATCCTAAGGAGCAGGGGCGTAACGCTATATCAATGACTGAGGAAGAGGTTGGGATAACAATTCCTAGCGATACTTCTTTAGAAAGTGATTATGAGTATATCGACGGTTTTGGTTTTTTACCTCTTCCTCATTATGATGAAAATGAACATGATATGAAAATAAAAATAGCAAAAGATAAATCGTTATCGGTATTCTCTTTAATTAATTACATTACAAAGAGTAAGTTGATAGATATTAACCCTAAGGATGTTGGAAGATTACTGTGTAAGTTCGAAAATTAAAATATAGTATCGATAAAAAGTACAGGATTTTGTGGTCTGTACTTTTTATTTTTAATCAATTAAGGATAGCAATAACTTTATACAATAAAAAATTATTATCAACCGATAACCAAAAGTTATTGGAGGAGTATAAAATATTTCCTAATATATAAATTGGGTAAGCTGTATTACTCTAGTAATTTAGTATCAAAAAATGGTTGCTAATAATAACGTCTATTTGGGTGCTTATATATGCCATCATATATTAGTAAAGTTATTGTTTTTCTCACGATCCTTTATACATTACTTACTCCTTCTACCATCATACATGCTGTTGCTGAGGGGAGTATAAATCATGAAAAAACAAACACATACAAGATAGATAATGCAGACACCCAAGTAACCGAATCAAGTAAAAAATTTCTAACGCCAGAAGCCGATAAAAAAGGCGGAACAGGAAATACAAGTCATACATCAGAATATGAACATGCCGATGCTATTGGACGAAATATTCAGATGGCAGGGAATATTCTATCATCATCCTCTTCAGAATTAGCAGAACAAGCCAAATCTTATGCTTTGGGTAAAGTTAACAGCACTATCTCTTCCGAAGCTCAAAAATGGCTATCCCAATCTGGTACAGCAAAAATTAACTTTGGTTTTGACAGAAAAGGCAGGCTTGAAAATAACTCAGTAGATCTGCTATTGCCTATTTATGATAATCAAGCTGCATGGTTCTTTTTTTCCCAATTAGGTTACCGCAACAAAGATAGTCGGAATACAGTTAATCTCGGTTTGGGAGGACGTTATTTTTCTCAGAACTGGATGTATGGCCTGAATACTTTTTATGACTATGACATTACGGGTAAAAACAGACGGGTAGGGTTGGGAGGAGAGCTTTGGGGAGATTATATTAAATTTTCTACCAACGGTTATTACCGCTTAAGTGACTGGCAAATCTCGCGGAATTTCGAGGAGCATCACGAACGACCCGCTAATGGCTACGATATTAACGGCGAATTCTTCCTATCTGCCTACCCTAACCTGGGAGGCAAATTTTCTTATGAGCAATACTTCGGCGATAACGTGACGTTATTTAACCGGAAGACCAAGCAAAAAAATCCCAGTCTGGCAACAATGGGGGTGACATATACAGCAATTCCATTGATAACAATGGGCGTGGATTATAAACAAGGAGAGAGGGGGCAGAGTGAAACCCAATTCCTGACAAACTTTAATCTCAGATTTGGTGTACCGCTGAGTGAACAGTTATCCCCGGATAACGTTGCATCAATGCGAACACTGGCAGGCAGCCGTTATGATTTGGTGGAAAGGAATAATAATATAGTGCTTGAGCATAGGGAGGTGCCGAAGTCTGAGCTTTCTGTACCGGGAATTGTTGTGGGTTATAGTCGTGAAATACATGACATTACGAAAGAGTTATCTGCAAATACAGCTATTCAACAGATTAATATTGAAAAGGGAAATGCAAAAGAGGAATTTATAAAGAATGGAGGGGATATCTATTTAAATTCTGGGAGGATTTATATTAAATTCCCTGAGTACTTATCGGGTGAAAATAAAAATAATAGTTATTCGATCAATTTGTCTGCTGAATTAAAAAATGATCAAAAAACAAAACCTCAACAAATGAAAGTTATTGTCAGACCTTTTGAGATTAAAAAAGGCGATGGCGCTAATTTCACACCTCCAGGTCCGCTACCGGCATCAGGAGATCAAGGGTATACTTTTAATCCTATTATTACTTTCGATACTCCTAACAACCCGAATGTGATTAAGAATGCAACCATCCATAATGTTGAATGGTTCGCGATACCAGTGGGTGCATCAGCGTCAGCGGTAGCAATAGGAACCTCAACAGCATCATTAACGTTGGACGATAATATCTGTAAAAATAAAGAAATTACGGATAAGTTGGAATTTAAGCCCAATAGTTCATTCAAGCAAATAAAAATAATGGATGATGGACATATTGCAGAGAGTGATCGTGTCACATTAATGAGCACGGGATATGTTGGTGCAGTTGCTGTTTGCGTAACGATGGATGATCAGCCTAAGAAATATATGGGTAAAGTGGTTTTTGGTACCAAACTCATCCCTACTCCCAAGAACTACCATATTGATAAGATTACAGTCACACCCGATAAACCCAGAACTGCGGATGGTAAGCAATTTTATACTTATACGGCGCAAGTCGTAGATAATGAAAATCATCCTTTGCAGGAAAAAACAACAATCTCTGGTGTTGAATGGAGTATAAAAAATCCTGTAACCGGACTGACTTTGGATGCCCCAAAAGGCGATGTAGAAACAGATGAAGCCGGGAAATTACAGGCCAAATTAACAAGTACAGTGAAAGCCGATGATGTCATGGTTTCACTTGCTATTGAAGGCCTAGATCCTGTATACGCAAAACCGGCAGTATCTTTCAGCTTGGAAGGTATCAGTTTTAAATCTGTTTGCAATAAATCTGAATTAGTGTTTGATTCCTGTGAATATACAGTAAAAGTGACTAATTCTGATGGTGATCCTGAGAAAGGCACGGTAACTTGGAAGTTGAAAAAAAATATCCCCGGAGTCTGTCTGAACCCTGCTGAAAATGGGACCTGTCCGACTCCTCCTGTTGAAACAGTAATAGGTGTTGATGGTACAACTACAATAACACTTAAAAGCAAAGTTGCTGCATCAGATGTGATTGTTACAGCCTCAACGGGGGGAAATACAGAGGAAGCACCACCTGTAGAATTTAAGTGGCCAACAATTAAGAGTGTGACGTTAGATAATCCTAATGGCTCTGTTGCTCCGGGTGAAAAACCATATTCTATTACAGCTAAAGTGAAAGGGGCTGATGGAAAAACGGATTATTCAGGTGATAAAATCAAATTTAAATGGAGTGTTGAGCCTCAAAATGATTATTTATCCCTAGAACCTTCAGAAGCAGTCAGCGAGGTATCGGGTGGTGAGTTAAAAGTACGGTTAAACAGTAATAAAGAAAAGACTCCTCCTGACACCGTTGCTACGGTATGTTTGGCAGTTGTTCGAGCGCCTCTTCTCACCGAAGATCAGAAAAAAAATCAGTGTGTAGAATCTATTAAATTTAAATTGCCGCCATTTGATATTGAGAGTGTTATTGTAGGCACTATGGACAAACATGGTAAATTCCATAAAGGCTATGACTCTTCTAAGCCACTAGGTGCTGATGGAAATCAGGCATATGCATATCAAGCAACAATTAAGAGCAAAGAAACAGGCAAACCAATTTCCAATTACGAATTCAGTGCTAGTGATGTGAATTGGGAACGAGACCATGAAAAAATCAATACAACAGAATTTCCGATACCTGAAATCGTTTCATATAAAACGAATAATGATGGTCAGTTATATGCAATGTTAAAAAGTAACGTGGGTGTTGATGATGTTAATGTGAAACTATACATGACTGATTCAAATGGAACAAAATTATCTAAGTCTGCTGATGAAAAAGTTGATTTTGAGGCAATAATAAAGTCTGTAGGATTATATGTTATTAATCAATATGATGAGGGAGTTAATAAATTTGTCCCTGCTGAGATATCAAAAAGACCATACATTTACTTCGACAGTTTGGTTTTCGAACTTAGAGAAAATGAAAACAAACCGCTGGCTAATCCTCCGAAGGATTATAATGTTACTTTTGTTGATGAAGCATATCAGAATGGCACTAACTCCAATCCTATTATTTATCAGGATCCTAATAATAAAAATAGATTATTGATGGCTGGCTACCCCGGAGAATCAAATATCATTGCTAATGTTACAAAGATAGAAAATGGTGCGAAATATAGTTACTCCTATACAATAAGCTTTAGGAGATATCTCTTTACTTTGAGTACTAGGCTTGCTCAATATCCAATAAATGACAATCATTCATGTGAAACTTCGCCAATAGCGGGTCATAATTATCGTTCACCGACTAAAAATCAGGTTGTAGGTTCAGGTATAGTTCTCGCTAAGGAGTTTCCAAATGCATTTAAGTGGGGTTTGTTTCACAATTTTGGAGGCATTGCTATAGAAGGATCCGCTAAATTTAAAGTACTTAAAGACTCTGCCAGTAGTAACAGTCAGCCTTCAGAAGGTGATTTTCTGGTATATGATGCATACCGTAATGAAATAGTTCCTAATTTCGATCAAGAAAACCCAGTTGAAATATTTATTATATGTAGTTCTTTTGCTGGTGCGGTAAACGAAAATTATTAATATTCATATCTACAAAATTATTATCTTAAGAGATATTTTTTATATCTGGTTGTTTTTATTATCTAAGCGGTATTGTCTCTTAAGGTGATAACTATTTTTCATTATTCACCCGATATTTTATTTTTTATAATGATTAGATAAAGAGTAAGCGAATTTTTATAAGTGCATAAGATTAACATTGGCTTATTTATAATATGGAACTAAAATTATGAACAAAGAATTAATTATTGATTATGAAATGGATACTAATACTAATTTAAAAATATCTGTACAAGATCAAGCTACTGTTGCTATTGGCCAGAACTTTATGTTGGAAGTTACATATACATCACCACACGGAAATTTATCGCAGCAATTTACAATGAGTTTGGACCCTAAACCAGAGCAACAAGGATTGAAAATAGTTCCTGTTTCTGATTCAGATTTAACAGGACAAGAATCAACTTATACAAAAAAAGTGTACTGCATTATTGAAGATACAGTGGCAAGCACATCAACAGGTACCAAATTAAGTTATGTGATTACATATGGAAACCCTGGGACGACACCTAAAACCGAAACTATTACATATATAGCAAAAGAATTAGGACAATATAGCTTGCAATTGAAGACTAATCAGAGTGTATGTATAGCCCCTGATGCAGATGTTCCATTTAGCAATACTCCAGGTAGTTATATTAAGTACTTTACTAAACTTGTTGATAAAAATACTGGTGATCCATTTCAATATACGCCATTTGATGTTTCTTCACTTATCCCAAATGATATAGATAAGGATCATGGAAAGGTATCTATTACTGATGATCCGAGTGGTAGTACACAACCAACTCCTCTCATACTGGACACGAGTAGTGGATATCCAGTTTTATCCCTTACGACGAATAAAACCGGCGATGTAAGTTTTCGTGTATATCCAAAGTCAAATACACCAACCTCATTGACATTAAAGAGTAAGATGTCTGGTATAGGGCCTTCGGGAGCATTAACTTTAGATACAGCGGAGATATTTATAATTACATCTCCACCAGAATATGATTTAAATCCTCCTTTTTCACCAAATATACCAAGCGCTAATGGTGATATTTTAATTGGCAAGGATGGACATAATACATTTAAAGCTCAAATTATGCCATATAATGGTTTGAACCCTAATGATTATATTTTATTTTTTACTAAAAACCAAAATAGACTCCCTGATCCGAGTGGATTGGTTTTACCTATAAAGTCTCTTGGTGAAGCTGGGGCTGATTCTAATCAGAATTATAATTTTGATATTCCTTATAGTATGTTCGAAAAAGATCAATGGTCATATCTTTATTATGTCATTAGCTCAAAACTAGGAAATAACAAATATTCTGCTAGTACCGCTTTTAAGTATATAGGTGGAGCAGATAAAACACCTTCACACGATGTCAATCGTGTATATAATAAAGTTATTGTTTATAATAGCTTTGCTGATTATAAAAATGATAAGCTTCTTAGTAGCACAGAATCTAATAAACATATAATTTTAGAAGAGTCAAGCATTAATTGTCATGATATTTCAAATTATGCTAATAATGGTAAAAATGCCGGCCTGTTTTTGAAAATAATAGCAAGTAACGATCCTGCAGATGAAGATAAAGGTTATCCACAGGTAGGAACAGGTATAGAAGTTTATACAAATGTTTATATTAGATCAGGTTCTAAAAATTTTAAAAAACTTATAACAAAACCACTATCATACACACCTGATGAGCATACCGGTAAATATTGTACTACGATAATTCCTGTAGATCATTCTTTGCTAGAAGGCATCGCTTCTTATTATGATGAAAGATACGCATGGATTTATATAGAATATTATACTATCGATGTACAAAGTAATGAAAAAATTTATAGTAAATATTGGAAGGATATTATTGAAACAACCATTACTAATGGTTAGTGATATTCATTAAAATAAGATATTTATTAATCAGGTGCCTAAGTAATAATTTTTTTGAAATTAATTAAGTAATAGTGAAAAGGCACCTTTATAATAAAATAAATATTAGATTTTGAGGTGTAATTATGAGTTACTCTCCTAGTGTGAAAATTTCACTAAAAGATGGATCTGATATAGCTATTGGGCAAGAGATTTATATAAATATCAATGTTTATTCTAATGTTGATTTGAGTGATGATTTTGACATTGATATAGAAAGTATTAAAGGTATAGAAAAAATAAAAATTGTTAATCCTGTTTCTATATCCCATGATAAAAAAACAGCATATAAGACTGTTTTATTGTTTATTAATAAAATAGGTTCCATACAGGAAGAAGATAAAAATGTATCTTATGGTATAAATTTATCAGGTAATGTTAACTATAGTAACACTATCTATTATAATGCGCGGTTGGTAGAACTATATACAATACAGTTAGAACCAGATAAATATATATGTATTATTCCTTCAGTAAATGAAGGGGTGTTTAATTATACAAATAGTTATATCAAGTATTATTCATCAAGAGTAGTTTCTCGTGATGGGAGAATAATGAAAAATACTCCTATTTGCATTGTTTCTAAAGAACCAAATGCCATTTTAGATCAGGTTGAAATTACCACTGATCCATTGGATGAAACGGATGTTCCAGAAATTATTACGCCTTTTATTATAGATCAGCAGACATTCCTTACTGTTTATACAGATACACAGGGAAAAGTTAGTTTTCGTGTTTATCCTAAAGAAAATAAACCCACCACACTTGCGATTTTAAGTCATTTATTTGGTGTTTCTGCCTATTACAGTGCACCCAGTGTGTATTTTATTACTCCTCCTCCAGATGACGATGCTTTATTTTTGAGGCCACCAATAATATCAGATGCTAATGGAGGGATTTTAATTGGAGGATATGATAAACAAAACTTTGGTGTTCAAATAGATACTAGATATAAATACTCGAGTACAGATGTGGTGTTATTTTTTAATAAAGATAAAAATGGTATTCCTGATACTGATGGATTAATTTATCCTATCCAAACTATTGGGCAAAGTAATAACTATAATTTTAAATTACCATATGATGTATTTCCAGAGAATGAACAATCTGAATTATATTATATAATTGTTTCGGAAGTTGGTAATAGCAAATACTCTGGAACGATAATGGTTAGATACGTTGGTGGTTCTCCTATTATGCCACCGGATAATGTTACTCGAACTTATGATAAAGTTTCTGTTTACTCTAGTTATGCAAACTATAAGAATGACCCCTTACTTGCGAATGATAATAGATATCTGAGATTAGAGAACGATTACATTGTATCGGAAACAATTTCTAATTATGTCAATAATAATGGTGTCGATTTATATTTAAAAATTATTGCGACAAATGATAAATATGATCATACAAAGAAATATCCTCAGGCCGGTGAAGAAATTAATGTAAACGTTTATGTCAGATCAAGCACTAAAAAATTTATTCATACATGTAATTATAATTTGTCAGATCTTCCTGATGAAGAAGGAACGCATTTGTGTACTTCTATAATTAAAATACATCACCCTGAATTGGCAGGTGTTGCTTCTTATTCTGATGGGAAGGATGCATGGATTTATTTTGAGTACTATACGATTGACAAATATACGAATGAAAAAAATTATAGCTTCTACTGGAAAAGTATGATTGATACTTTCCTTTCTAATGATGATAATTAATAAAACTGAATTTTCAAAAAATAAAAGGTAATGACATGAAAATGCAATTAAATACTACAGAGTTAATTTCAGTTAGATGGGTGATTGATAAATGGGTTTGCGAAACACCACAATATGATAATAATCCAGAAATGGGAGGTAAATATTTTATACATTACTCTGTTTATTTAACTGGAGAGGATGGAAGTCCAGTAGAAAATAACATTATACAGATTTATTCATCTATCAGATCTCAAATATTAGATAATGTAATAATTACTACAGATCCTGATGATGGTTCTTATCCTAGGATTTTAAATCCTGTTGGTGATTTTATTGATATTGCTAGTGATGGAAATGGTAAGTTTAATTTTCGGGTTTACCCTATGGAGAATACTCCGTTAATTCTTCAGATCGGCTGTAAGCTGCCATATACACAAGTTTATTATCCTAGTGAGAATGTGTATATTATTACGCCGAAATCTCAAAGTATAGGTAATTATCTTAGTCCTCCATTTGTATCAAGTATTGTTGATGGGAAATTAATGGCAACGGGGTCTCAGCAAACATTTAATGTTGGGATTAATAGTTATGATTTGCACTCAAGTACAGATGTTGTGATATTTTTTACTGATAAATCAGGACATATTTCACCCGCTTATAATGTAGGTGAGGAGCCTGGTTTTTTTAGTTTGTATTATGATGATTTTCTTCCTTTGGATTCAGAATCAAATTTATATTATGCTATTATCAAAAGTTCAGGTGAAAGTCAGTATTCATCAGTATTGCCAATAGTATATGGGGGCGGAGGCGATAATAAACCATCACCTGATTTTTCAAGGCCTCTTGCTTGTCCTACTATTTATGATAGTTATGCTGTACCTCCATTTGGTTCAAATGACGATGATAGCATTATCAATTCTGGAGATATAGTCAATATAGATTCTATTTATAATCATTCAAATAATGGAGGTACTGCTTTATTTGTTAAAGTTGTTGGGACTAATGATATTAGTAACAGTAGTAAACCTCAATTTGGAGATGAGGTGGTTCTGGTCATTTATGTCAATTCATTCAATAAAACCATACATGCCAAGTTTCCTGCTGAAATGGTTAGTTTCACGCCTGATGCTGATAATAAACGTGAATCTACTACGATTATTAAAATACCATATGATATGCTTGTTGATATAGAACCTTATCCTGAGAATAAAAATCCGCCTCGGATATATTTTGAGTATTATGTAGATACTCAAGGAATCCGAACCTATAGTCAATATTGGGAAGCAAAGATTAGTACGGTTGCACCATCATCTAAAATTTTATAAATATAATGACATTATAATCTTGTGAAAAAATATAATGTCATTACCAAGTTCATTCGGGGGTGACATTATATTTCGAATTTTAATGATGATATTTATAGTGGTGTTGGTGTGATAAAAAATAAATTTTTATGCTCATATTTTTTGTTTTTTAAACTATTTTAATTAGGAGTGTAAATGAGTAAAAAAATTCTGGTTTCTACAGTGAGCGGTTCTGATGTGGTTATTGGTCAAGAATTTGAACTGATTATTACATTGCAATCAGATGATGAGATATCTGATGATGCCAATGTATCGATATCAATGCTTAATTATAATGCGACTCCACAGGGAGGAGTGGAAAAAATAGCCTCTTCAGATGATGGAATTAAAAGATTCAGAGTTAAATTAAGAGTAAGTAGCTCAATTTCAGTGGGAGATTTGATTGATTTTAACATTATCCCTTCTCCTGAGGCCGTGGGGTTTTCTCAGAAGGAAGTGAAGTATACTGCTAGGAATATATATCCTGACTCTTTATCTATTTATTTTAAAAAAGGATTTTTGAAATATAAGAATGCTTCTGATGATCCAGACTCAGGAAATTATTCCAAGGGAATCACAATTGTAAAAGACTATCATGATAGTATATTATCAGGTGTTCCTATTACTATCTTAGAGACAGTTCAATTTAGCTTTGATAAAGTTAATATATATGAGAAAGATAGAAAAACCAAAGTAGATATTCATCAAATTTCATCTACTCAAAGAGGGTTTTATATTAATGCAGATGAGAATGGTTATGTAGAGTTTTACGTTTACCCTAAAGGGCATCATTCATTGTTCTTTCAAGTAGAATCGTTGCTATTGAAAGCGACTAATGCAGTTCAATCAAAGAATGGAATTTTTATTATCCAAATACATGATGCAGAGTCTGGTGATAAATTTGCCAGTCCTGTAATTGAAGGGTATAGCTCTGGCACCTCTTTAGTGTCTAAGACACCAGATTTTACATTAGATATACCAAAATATAAATCTGTCTCAGAGGGGGATAATATCCTACTTTTTGTTGATGGAATTTATGTTGATAAATATATTACTGTAGAATCTGATGGCGATATAGCGGGAATATCTAAGAATATTCCTTATGATATCTTTCCAATAAGAAAAAAATCAGAGCTTTCTTATTGGGTAATAAGTGCACTTTATAATAGTTCAACACCGTCAGAAAAATTGGATGTATATTATGTGGGAGGAGCAAATAATCAACCGCCTCCAGTAAAAGAGAGGAATTATGATCCGTGCATTGTTTATGATAGTGAAGGGAATTTAATATCATCTGATCACTTTATTAATTGTGAGACAATACATCATTATCTACATAATGAAAATAATGCTGCATTATTTGTTGATATTAAAGGGACTAATCGCCTTAATGATGGTACTAAGCCGCTTTTAGGAAGTACGGTGCAACTGAGAGTATTTATTACATCTGACGGTAGCCCTCCTTTAGTGAGTACACTGCAAGGGACAATGCCATCAGAACCTGATGTCTCTGGTGGGGATAGTGCAATATTAAGAATCGGGGTTCCTCATAGCATAATTGCACATCGAGACGGATATGTTAGTGGTAAATTAGGAGCAATAGAGTTTGATTATTATGTCGATGATAAAGGTGATAGAAACTATGGAAAAGTATGGTATGGCAGTATTAATACAGTACCGGATGGTGCTACTGATTGTACAGACTATGATTAAATAATTTTTCATATTAGATAAAATATACTGTCATACTATAATATAGTAAGCGTGTTATTATTAAATTAATTTAAATGTTTTTAATAGTGATATTATATGTATGTGGTTATTTTTTGATTTTTTCTACTGATTATTCAATCTATAAATGTGATAACTTTATTTCATTGGTTTTATTTTGTTTTTTTATATATTTTAATTGAAGTTTAACATGGTTATTTGTAAGGGTTTAGATATTTAATGTGATTTAATTAATAAAATAAGGAAAAGTTAATTATGGCTAACATTATTCTTAAACCACCAGTTCTTCCTCAAAAAAAAAATGACATTATAGATAAAGGTAAATTGCAGCCACCTATTATTGAGATGATTGTACCTACTTTTAAGCATATTACTTATCAGGATATACTCACTCCTGTTTTTAAACCTATCTCTGGAGAGGTAGGGAGCGAAATTTCTGGAGAATCCATCCATGTTTATGACTTAACTCCATCTAATTATACACTTTCGACTCCAGCTAGCGTTGTTCCTAGAGGTGAATATTATGCCTATTATACAGTAACAAGCTCAGCTCAACCTCATCAGCCGATTTACTCTCCTCCAGTATATGTGAAAATAATTGATAGTATCAGTGATAGGCCCATTATTGTATACTCCAGTTTTGGTGTGAATCCTGATAATATTATAGAACAGCATCAGCCTGTTTGTGGTAACGAAACAGTTAATAATGTTATTAATTGTTATACTTTATCGAATTATAAAAATAATAAAGAAGTAGATGATTTGACTGGTGATGTAAATAGAGCCGCATTATTTGTAATGGTTAATAAGAATCATTTAGCACCGTCAGAGTCTAGTGTTACTTTACAGATGAAGATAGATGCCTGTTATAATCGTTCAAGGCAATATGGACCAATATATATGTCTCCAGATGATAAGCATGTTATTTTTTCTATTCCTTATTATGATGTGACAGGAGCATTTGAACAAGGAGATTGCCAGATTAATGGTGGTCCTAAATTTGGGTATGGTTCTATTAAGTTCATATTTTTTTCAGATATGAGTGACAGTGCTTCTTCCCCTTGGAAGGGAAGAATTATCACTTGTGGCTCAGCGTATCAAGGATGTTCTGGTCCTGGTTGCCCTGACCATAGCTATGACTGCCCGGACTGTGCAAGTGATTGCCCTAATGGTTAGGGAAGAAAAATACCCTTTTGTAAGAAAGTAGAATAAATATAATGTTACATTAATTTAGAAAATAGATATTTGCTTAAGTTAGCACCCATATTTATGGGTGCTAATAATAGCGAAATTGTTTTTTTGAAATGTTTTTCAAGTTGTCATTATATTTTTGAGTGATTAACATTTTTTTAATTTTTCATAATCATCGGGATTTATGTTTTTCCAAGTATAGATGATTTCTCTAACTTTATTAGATATAGCTCATTGAAATTAAATAAATTCTGCATGATTAATGATGTGAGTTAAAATAGGTGTCAATAACTGAACTGATTTTAATTTTTTGGTTTTTATATATTTACCTTGCCATCGTTTCTAAATTTACCTTCCTTTCCTTGGTGTACATTCATTATCACTTAACAGGTGTTAATAACACTTTACTGATAATAATATAGCGACTTTATCGCGAATGAAAAATTAACTACCATTTATTTTTTCATGATGCGAGTAAACCAGGCTTATATTCTTTTGTTTGTTTTTGTTATTAATCTATTCACTTGTGATTTGATTGTATGGTATTTTATTAAAATAATATTTGATTTAATCAAATTTTGACTTAATGCTATTAAGTTATTTGATGTGAAGGTTATTGTTTTTACAAATGTCAATAATTGTAATTAATGAAATAAAATTCGTGGTTTTATGTATCCGTGATTTAATTATTTGGAGGAGGTGAAATTATCTTTTTTGATTATTACACTCTTTATTTCCATTACCGATGTTATTATAAATTAATGTGATTAATAAGTTGTGGTAAATCTTTTGCTAATTATATCCTTATTAACTAACATTTCATTAGTAGACGTTTTTACCCGTAGTTCCGATAAGACCTTTGGCAAAGCGCTAAGTTAAAATGCTATCACCATGAATCTGTAATGTTTTGTAGTTATTAACAACCATTGGGCGAAAGAACATGGATATACGCAATCTTGAAGCTTTCATCGTTTTGGCTGAGACTCTTAATTATCACAAGGCATCAGAGAGGCTTTACCTTTCTCAGCCTGCTTTGACGAAAAAAATACACGGTCTGGAAGATATTCTGGGGGCTGAATTATTCAGAAGAGGACCAAATGGAACAAAATTAACAGATTTTGGTCAGAAAACGTTGGAAAATGCCAGAAAGTTTTTAACGCATTATGAACAGTTTAAAAGTCAGGTGCAGTTTGATTCAAAAAAGGAAGTAACCCGGCACTTATATATCGGATCTTGTTTTCCTATCCATAATTATTCTCAAATCGAGAATCAGCTTGCAGAAAAAAAAGGTAATATTGTACTGGCTCTGATGACCGGTTTGTCAGTTGAGCAGCAAGTTAATTTACTGAATGCCGGTATGCTTCATGTCGCTGTAATGCCTTTGGCAGCGGCACAGCCATTTGACGTAAAGAAAATATTTACTGAAAAATTGGTTTATATATTAAAGAAAAAGAGTCCGTTGATCTCTAAATTCAGAATAGGAAATAGTCGGTATGGCAGTAAAAATCCTCTGATGATGGTGAGTGAAAAAAAAGAAAATACTGATTTGAATGACTGTCTGAATGTTTTTCCTATTTATAGTGGTGATAATATGAGTTTGTTATTAAAAACAAATGATATTATGTTGATGATGGAGATGATTACAAAAAATGGTGTTTACACATGTGTGCCTAAGAGAATGATAAGTGCAATTCCGCCTTATTATTTGAATTCTTTGGAAATTGTTGAAACAGATAAGAAAATAGACTTAGGTGTTGTATGGAGTAAGACAATAGATGAGGATTTGATTGATGATGCTGAAAGCTTTTCTGCATGGGTGATTAATCTTTAAAATAACAGTCTAAATAGTCATTGAATCATTTTTTATTGTTCATGTTTTTTTAAATTGGATTGTAAATAATCAGATCGTGCGCTTTGGATAATGAGTATAAATATTTCTGTTAATCGATGTGTGAAAGATATTTCTTAATTATATGATTTTAAGTTTTTATGAACAGTAGGGTAACTTCTTGTATAGGTTATACAATAGTCTGTTTTTTGGTGTTGAAAATATTATAACCGGGCATTAGATTAAAATGCCCGGTTATGATTACCCGGTAAATAAATATTCAGAATAAACTTATTGATTCGTGTTAAACGTTTCTGTCATTTTTTCAATTTGCTCCTGAATATCTAACCACTCCACTTCAGTATCTTCCAGTTTGGATTTAGTATTATTCTGTTGATACAGGCACTCGGTTAATTCCGTTTTACGATCATTTTCATATATTGTGTTATCTGACAGCTTTTCTTCTATATTTTCCAGCTCTGTACTTAAATTTTCCATCTGTTTTTCAAGAACTGTCAGCCGCTTACGTAATGGTTGTGTCTGGCTGCGGAATTCTGCTTCACGCCTTTTTTGATCTTTACGTTCCTGCGCACTGTAATTCTGAGCGTTATTGGCAGATGAATCTGTGCCGGAAGCGGTTTTTTCTTCCTGACTTTCACGCAACTGTTGACGCTGTAATTCTGTCAGCCATTGTTGGTAGTCCTCAAGATCCCCTGTGAAAGATTCCACTTTGCCATCATGTACCAGATAGAGTTCATCTGTCGTAGAACGCAGCAAGTGTCTGTCATGGGATACCACCACAAGAGCGCCATCGAAATCGATCAGAGCTTCAGTCAGTGCCTGTCTCATGTCCAGATCAAGGTGGTTGGTGGGTTCATCCAGTAGCAGAAGGTTCGGGCGTTGCCAGACAATCAGTGCAAGCACCAGACGCGCTTTTTCCCCACCGGAAAAACGGGCACTCGGGTCAGTGACTTGGTCTCCTTTGAAACCAAAACCGCCAAGATAGTCCCTCAGTTGCTGCTCTGATTCCTGTGGCGCGAGTCTGGCTAAGTGCTGTAAAGGTGATTCGTCCGCACGTAGAAATTCCAACTGGTGCTGGGCAAAGTATCCCAGTTTGATCCCTTTGGCTAAAGCGATTTCCCCTTGTTGTGGTTCAAGTTCGCCTGCCAGTAATTTGATCAGGGTTGATTTACCTGCCCCGTTACGACCGAGCAGACCAATGCGTGAGCCGGGAACCAGATTTAATTTGATCGAGTCCAGCACGGTTTTATCACCGTATCCGGCACTGATTTTCTCCATGTTCAATAGCGGGTTTGGCAGACTGTCCGGCTTTCGGAAGCTGAAACGGAAGGGGTTATCAACATGGGCTGGTGCAATCAGTTCCATGCGTTCCAGCATTTTGATCCGGCTTTGTGCCTGTTTTGCTTTGGTGGCCTGAGCGCGGAAACGGTCGATATAGCTTTGCAAATGCGCCACTTTTTCTTGCTGGCTTTGGTACAGAGCCTGTTGTTGGGCAAGTTTGGCAACGCGCTGCCGTTCAAAAGAAGAGTAATTGCCCGTATATTCAAATAAATTTTGTTGCTCAATATGCAGGATTTTATCGATGATCGGGTCGAGGAAATCCCTGTCATGGGATATCAGAATCAAAGTCCCCGTGTAGCTTTTCAGCCACTTCTCAAGCCAGATTACAGCGTCCAGATCAAGGTGGTTCGTCGGTTCATCAAGCAGCAGCAGATCAGAGCGGCAAATCAGTGCCTGAGCCAGATTGAGGCGCATACGCCAGCCACCGGAAAATGAACGGACAGGTTGTTCCAGTTGTGCCTGAGAAAAGCCCAGCCCATGCAACAAGCTGGAAGCGCGGGCGCGGATTGTCCACGCCTGAATAGTGTCCAGTTGGCCGTGAAGGTGGGCGATAGCGTGGCCGTCATTCTGTTCATTGGCTATTTTCAGCTTTTGTTCCAGTTGACGAAATTCGCGATCACCGTCTATCACATATTCAAGCGCTGAAATCTCCAGAGCAGGAGTTTCCTGATTTACCCATGCCAAAGCCCAATTTCCGGGAAATGTCACAGAGCCATTTTCAGCCTGAAGTTCACCTTTCAGTAATGAAAGTAGGGTTGATTTGCCACAGCCATTTTTACCCACCAGACCTACTTTCTGGCCGGGATTGATGGTTGCGCTGGCATTGTCCAGCAGAACACGGATGCCTCGGCGGATTTGTAGAGAAGAAAAAACAATCATGATGTTGTCTGTATAGAGTATGTTAAGTTAATAATTACATTGTATCTGTTCGTTTCGTTGTTTCGATAGTCTGGCGTGCATGGTAGCGGAAAATAGGTGACCTGACACGTCCTGAGGGGGGATTGATGATATTGTCATCTCATGTTTTGCCGCCCAGGGTATTGCTGTTGTATATCCATCCGGAACCGCAGGGTTCTGTGGTCAATAAGGTGCTGCTCCAAACAGTTCGGGAGCTGGAACACGTCACTATTCACGATCTGTATGGCTGTTATCCTGACTTTTTTATTGATGTTCCGGCAGAGCAGAAGCTCTTAAGTGAACATCAGATCATCGTGTTTCAGCATCCTCTTTATACTTATAGCTGTCCTGCTTTATTGAAAGAGTGGATGGATCGCGTGTTAAGCCGTGATTTTATTGGCGGCACCGAGCCGATGCTGAGAAATAAATACTGGCGCTCTGTCATCACGACGGGAGAACCTGAAGGTGCTTTCCGCAGCAGTGGGCACAACCGTTATTCGATGGAAGAAATTCTCCGGCCTTTCGAATTGGTGGCTTCGATGTGCCATATGCACTGGTTGTCCCCGATGATCCTCTATTGGGCCAGACGTCAGCCACCTGAAGTGCTTGTCAGTCATGCTAATGCATATTGGGAGTGGCTTAAAGCACCACTGTCTTTGGGAGGGCTCTAATCATGGAGACTTCAGCGCTGTTAAGCGCCGGAATATTGTTTCTGTTTGCTGCTGTTGTCGCTGTTCCTCTGGCTCAGAAGTTCAGAATCGGAGCCGTTCTGGGGTATCTTCTTGCCGGGATTGCACTTGGCCCTTGGGGGGCCGGGCTTATCAAGGACGTCGGTGAAATTCTCCATTTCTCTGAGCTTGGCGTTGTTTTTCTGATGTTCATCATTGGTCTTGAACTGAATCCGGCAAAACTCTGGCAACTCAGGCGTTCTATCTTTGGTGCCGGTACAGTGCAGGTTGTGCTGACTGCACTCGTTCTGGCCTCATTCCTTTGCCTGACAAATTTCTCATGGCAGGCTGCTGTTATCGGCGGTGTGGGGCTTGCCATGTCATCAACCGCGATGGCTCTGCAATTAATGCGGGAAAAAGGCATGGCAAATAATGAAGGCGGGCAACTCGGTTTTTCTATTTTGCTGTTTCAGGATATTGCGTTAATCCCGGCTTTAGCTTTGATCCCGATACTGGCAGGTGGTACGGCTTCCGGTGATTGGTATCGTATCGGCCTTAAAATTATTGCCTTTGCCGGTATGTTATTGGGTGGACGCTATTTATTACGTCCTTTATTTCGTTTGGTGGTGAAATCCGGCGTCAGAGAGGTATTTACCGCCGCTGCGCTGCTGGTTGTTCTTGGTGCTGCGGTTTTCATGGAAGCACTGGGGTTTTCGATGGCTTTGGGGACGTTTATTGCGGGAGTGTTACTTGCTGATAGTGAGTATCGCCATGAGCTGGAAATTTCCATTGAACCCTTCAAGGGACTGTTGCTGGGGCTGTTTTTTATTTCGGTTGGTATGTCGTTGAATATTGGTGTGCTGTTACGCCATTTGCCCGATGTATTGCTTGCTGTTTTGGCTCTGGTGCTGACAAAAAGTGCCATATTGTATGTTCTTGGCAGAATTTCTGGGCTGGGAAACTCATTGGGTATGCAGCTTTCCGGTGTGTTAAGTCAGGGGGGAGAATTCGCCTTTGTTTTATTTTCAGCCGCGCTTGGGGAGAAGGTGTTAGACCAGAACCAGATGTCATTTTTGTTGGTGGTGGTGACATTATCGATGATGACAACACCACTGGTGATGACATTGGTCGAGCGGATATTAACCGGTCGTTACAATACACAACCGGAAAACAGTGAAACACCTTTTGTGGAAGATAACGCTCCACAAGTTATTGTGGTGGGATTTGGTCGTTTCGGGCAGGTTGTCGGGCGGCTTTTAATGGCAAATAAAATCCGTATCACTGTGCTGGAGCGGGATGTCAGTGCGATCAGCACACTGCGCCGTTATGGTTATAAGGTGTATTATGGTGACGCAAGTGAGCTGGCGTTGCTGCGTTCTGCGGGGGCTGACAAAGCTAAAGCGATTGTCATTACCTGTAATGAGCCGGAAGATACCATGACCATTGTCCGGTTATGTCAGCAACATTTTTCTCACCTGCATATCACTGCACGTGCAAGAGGGCGTTTTGAAGCTCATGAGCTGTTGCAAAGTGGTGTACAGGATTTTAGTCGGGAAACATTTTCAAGTGCGCTGGAAGTCGGGAGAAAAACCATGATCGGGCTGGGTATTCATCCTCATCATGCCTATCGTGCCCAGCAACATTTCAGGCGTCTGGATATGCGCATGTTGCGTGAGTTGATGCCTCATCTACAGGGCGATGTGGCGCACATATCCCGTGTAAAAGAAGCCCGTCGGGAATTGGAAGAGTTATTTGAACGGGAAATGCTTAATGAACGTCGTCAGCCGGAAGGTTGGGATGAGTGATGATGTGAAGTAATGGGGGAAAGTATGTCTGTCAGTCGTAAGCGTTTTATTGCAGGAGCCGTTTGCCCGAAGTGCCAGTCACAGGATACTTTGGCTATGTGGCAGGAGAATAAAGTAGATGTTGTGGAATGTGTCAGTTGTGGGCATCTTCAGCGGCAAACCGATGAATCTGTAACGCCCCATGTCAGAGAGCAGGAACAGATTATCGGTATTTTTACGCCTAAGTAATTGAACCAAGTTACAACAGGCCATGGATAAATTTTTTCATTACCAGATACAGTGAAGTAGAATTCCGGTACAATCAGCGGCATTTTTAGTCGTAACGTAAGAATTTTCCCTCACGTTTTTACCCGGGTATTGTAGGAGATGTCATGAAAGTAGCAAAAGATTTGGTGGTCAGCTTGGCTTATCAAGTAAGAACAGAAGATGGTGTTTTAGTTGATGAGTCCACGGTGAGCGCACCGTTAGACTATCTGCATGGCCGTGGTTCCCTGATCAGCGGTTTAGAGAAATCACTGGAAGGTCGTGAGGCTGGTGAGCGTTTTGACGTAAGCGTTGAATCTGACGATGCATATGGTCAGTATGATGAAAATCTGGTGCAGCGCGTACCAAAAGATGTTTTTGTTGGTGTTGAAGAATTGGAAGTGGGTATGCGTTTCCTGGCTGACACTGATATGGGGCCTGTACCTGTTGAAATTACCGCATTGGAAGGCGATGACGTTGTTGTTGATGGCAACCACATGCTGGCTGGTCAGAACCTGAAATTCAACGTTGAAATTGTTGCGGTTCGTGAAGCAACGGAAGAAGAACTGGCTCACGGTCACGTACATGGTCAGGGTGGTTGTGGTGATCACGATCATCAGCATGATCATGAAAGCCATAGCTGCTGCGGCGGCAGCTGCCACTAATTTGGCAGGAAAAAGGGAAGCTGATGGGCTTCTCTTTTTTATTTACGGTTTGCCCCGGCCTTTGCTGGCAGGTATTGACTCTGGTCAGTCATGCTGGGGCTATCCCCACTGAATAGGTTCTTAATAGTGCGGAGGGGGTGTTTCTTCTGACATCGGTGCGATAATTGATGACTGGTGGGTTTTCAGTCGTTCGGCCATTAATTTTAACTGTTCTTTCAGTCTATCTATTTCTACCTGCTGTTTTCTAACCTCTTGGTTTAATTCTTCAATGGTCATTTCCTGATAGGCTAGTTTAGTTTCCAGTTGCTCAAATCTTTGTTCAAAGCTGGATAATTCCATTATTTTCCCTCTCATCTTTGTTTGTTGTTTGTTCATTTAATTTCATGTCGAAACGATTATTCTAATCGGGTTGATACTATAATACCGGTGGCCTGATGCCTATACCCTTCGCCTTTCAAGTTGCCTCTTTGTTGGCTGCGTTCTCTCACTCCGGTCACAGTTTTTATAAACATACGGTTAGCTATGCTCCCGGGGATGAGTTCTCTTGCCGCCGCGATACAACTCGAAATCCATTGGGTATAAACCTTTTGGCAAAGGTGAGGGCAGAGAAAAGTGAAGAAAAAACGGAAAAGTAAAAGGCTTTTGACATCAATATGGTGCTAATCTTTTTTCAGGTCAATGTATAGCAAATATTGTTATTGGTTTTAGTAGGCAGTTATAGTACATGTGGTTGCATGATTTTTGCTGATGACAAATTCAGTCAAATTTATTGGAGAATATGATGAAATCATTCTTAAAAACAACTTTGTTAGCAACTACACTGGCAATGACATTCGGTGTACCTTATGTAATGGCTAATGAAGCAAAAGCCAGCGACGAAGTGAAATTGAATAAAGCTTTCAAGACCGTAGAAC
The DNA here is from genome assembly GCF_037996705.1 of Xenorhabdus bharatensis. NCBI lineage: Bacteria > Pseudomonadati > Pseudomonadota > Gammaproteobacteria > Enterobacterales > Morganellaceae > Xenorhabdus > Xenorhabdus bharatensis. The sequence continues at coordinate 29,581 of NZ_JBBMXG010000030.1, forward strand.
AGCAAAATTCTTATGCGCTGGGAGCTTCTATTGGTCGTTATATGGAAAAAACTTTAGAGGAACAGAAAACTCTGGGTATCAATATCGATAAATCTCAGGTTATGTCTGGCTTTGGAGATGCAATAAATAATAAAAGCAAACTGAATGATAGCGAAATTCAGCAGATCCTCAGTGAGTTTGATGCAAAAATCAGGGCTGCTTTACAGGTTAAACTGGAAAAAGAAGCTAGCGAAAATAGCGAGAAAGGGAATAAGTTCCGGGAACAGTTCGCTAAGGAAGCTGGAGTAGTCAAAACTAAATCAGGTCTTTTGTACAAAGTTGAGCGTGAAGGAACGGGTAAAACTCCCGTATTAACCGATACTATCACCGTGAACTACAAAGGTTCTTTGATTGACGGGAAAGTGTTTGATAGTTCCTATGACCGGAAAGAGCCTCTGTCTATCCCTCTGGATGGCGTTATTCCCGGCTGGAAAGAAGGTCTTCAGCACTTGAAAAAAGGCGGAAAAATGAAGCTGGTTATCCCACCTGAGTTAGCTTATGGTAAGAATGGTGTTCAGGGAATTCCGGTTAACTCAACTCTGGTCTTTGAAATTGAATTGCTGGATATTAAACCTAGCGCGAAAACAAAATAATTTTCATTGTAATTAAGACATAATTTTATAACAGGGGCTATCATGCCCCTGTTTTGTTATGAGAATATTTACTTCGGCTTGATAAGTTATAAAGATTAAATATAGAAAATGAGTTTGACCACTTATTATTTTCTACGGTATTAAATAGAATAACTTTCTCATATATCAGGTGTATTCGAACACTAAGCTGTGATAAAGCCGAATGGTCTGCACAGCGAGAACGTGATGATAATTTCATGTAGTTTTAACGTCATTATTCTGGATAGAATACAGCGTATTAAAAATGTTTTCTGCTAAGTGCGGTTATAATAAATCTCTCCCTGATGTTTTGGTGAGGCGGAGTCTAAGCTTGAAGGATGGTGTATTACATGTCTACCCCGTTATTTTCTGGTGAAAAAATATCTGGTGATAAAATATCCGGTGATACAAGCGATATTGATTTACTGGAAAATCAACCGTTCAGTGAAACGGATCATGAAATCTTAAAGTCTTATGAAGCGGCAGTTGATGGCCTGGCTATGCTGATTGGTGGGCATTGTGAAATTGTTCTTCATTCACTGGAAGACCTTAAATGTTCAGCCGTCAGAATAGCTAACGGAGAGCATACCGGTCGTCAAATCGGTTCTCCTATTACCGATCTGGCGTTGCGGATGCTGCACGATATTACTGATGAAGACTCTTCTGTTTCCAGAGCCTACTTCACAAGGGCGAAAAGTGGCGCATTGATGAAATCTGTCACTATTGCTATTCGCAATCGTCAGCGTCGGGTTATCGGGCTTTTGTGTATCAACATGAATCTTGATGTTCCTTTTTCTGAAATTATTCAGACTTTTATTCCTGAGAAAACTCACGACGTTTCCTCAAATGTCAATTTTGCTTCTTCTGTGGATGATCTTGTTGCTCAGACATTGGAATTCACTATCGAAGAAGTGAATGCTGACCGCAATGTTTCCAATAATGCCAAAAACAGGCAGGTTGTTCTGAACCTTTATGAGAAGGGCATTTTTGATATCAAAGATGCGATTAATCAGGTTGCTGACCGCCTGAATATCTCCAAGCATACGGTATACCTCTATATTCGCCAGTTTAAAAATGGTGAATGTGCACATCCGGAGAAGTAATGTTGCCACTGTCTTACTGCCTGCTGGTCACCGGGCCGGCATACGGGACTCAGCAAGCCAGTAGTGCCTACCAGTTTGCTCAGGCACTGATTGCCTCTGGTCATAAATTGCATAGCGTGTTTTTTTATCGTGAAGGTGTCCAGAATGGTAATCAGCTGACTGCTCCGGCCAATGATGAGGTTGATCTTGTCAGGGCGTGGCAGTCATTGGCTGTTCAGCATCAGTCTGAGCTGTTTATCTGTGTTGCAGCCGCATTACGACGCGGTGTCGTGGATGAGCAACAGGCAAATGAACTGAGTTTGAGTGCCGCAAATCTTGCTGATGGTTTTGAACTCAGTGGTCTCGGTTCTTTGGCTGAGGCCATGATGCTGTGTGACCGTGTGGTACAGTTTTAAGGGTATGACGGCTCAATGGCACAGGATCAGGGGCACAACAGGAAGACATTCATAATGAAAAAAATCGCCTTTATTTTTACTGAGGCCCCACACGGTTCCTCTGCGGGTAGAGAAGGGCTGGATGCACTACTTGCAACATCAGCACTGACGGAGCAGGTCGGCGTATTCTTTATTTCTGATGGCGTACTTCAGCTGCTGTCCAACCAGCAGCCGGATAAAATCCTGTCACGTGACTATATTTCAACATTTAAGATTTTACCTCTGTATGACATTGAAAATTGTTATATTTGCCTTGAAGATCTGACGGTTAGAGGGTTTTCTCCAGAAGATGATTTTATTCTGGAAGCTGAATTTCTCTCGACTGCGGCAATCCGGCAGATGCTAGCGGGCTATGATGTTGTGTTGAAATTTTAATCTACTTTGGAGAGATGACATGTTATATACTGTTAGATGCTCACCTTATCAGAATGACTTCAATGCAATACTTGGCTTGATCACTGATGCAGATGATGTCCTGATGTTGCAAAATGGGGTATTACTGGGCGTTAATGGCAGCCCCCATTTAGCTGAGCTGATTCATACGGGAGCAGGTATCTATGCCTTACAGGAGGATCTGGATGCCAGAGGGCTTACGGAGCGGGTTTCAGAGCATGTAAAAGTGGTCAATTACAATGGCTTTGTCAGTTTAACGGTGAAACATCAGCAAAGTTTAAGTTGGTAAATATTTCCGCATTTTATCCGCAGATATTGCCTGTGATCATTCAGTTAATAAATCAGTGGCCTGTGAACTTATTCGGGTGCTGACATCATACTGACAGATACCAACATATAGAAAGACTGTATATTTCTTGACACCTCGTCAAGTCAGCAATAAAATTCCGCGTCCTCTCGTTTTGTCATCATGGCTGACAGAGGGTAAAATCCGTGTTTACGAAGCAAAAAAACCAGGAGTTTTTTTAATAATGGCTACTATTAACCAGCTGGTTCGCAAATCTCGTAGCTCGAAAGTTGTGAAAAGCAACGTTCCTGCTCTGGAAGCTTGCCCGCAAAAACGTGGCGTATGTACTCGTGTATATACTACCACTCCAAAAAAACCAAACTCAGCACTGCGTAAAGTATGCCGTGTTCGTTTGACTAACGGTTTCGAAGTGACTTCTTACATCGGTGGTGAAGGCCACAACCTGCAAGAGCACTCCGTTATCCTGATCCGTGGCGGTCGTGTTAAAGACTTGCCAGGTGTGCGTTACCACACTGTTCGCGGCGCATTGGACTGTTCCGGTGTTAAAGACCGTAAACAAGCTCGTTCTAAGTACGGTGTGAAGAAGCCAAAGGCTTAATGGGTCTCCGTTAAGTAAGGCCAAACATTGTTCACTTTAAATGTCAAAATAAACTCGTAGAGTTTTGGACAACCCTGAAATTCGAAACGGAGTATTTCCATGCCACGTCGTCGTGTAATTGGTCAACGTAAAATTCTGCCAGATCCAAAGTTCGGATCAGAACTGCTGGCCAAATTTGTAAATATCCTGATGGTAGACGGTAAAAAGTCTGTCGCAGAAGCAATCGTATATGGTGCGCTTGAGACCCTGGCTCAGCGTTCCGGTAAAGAACATCTGGAAGCATTCGAGCTGGCACTGGATAACGTGCGCCCGACTGTGGAAGTTAAATCCCGCCGTGTAGGTGGTTCTACCTATCAGGTTCCAGTTGAAGTTCGTCCGGTTCGTCGTAATGCTCTGGCAATGCGTTGGATCGTTGATGCTGCTCGTAAACGCGGTGATAAGTCTATGGCTCTGCGCCTGGCGAATGAATTATCTGATGCGGCTGAAAACAAAGGCGCTGCTGTTAAGAAACGTGAAGACGTTCACCGTATGGCAGATGCTAACAAGGCGTTCGCACACTACCGTTGGTAATCCATTTTTTAGGAATCCATCGGCAGTGAATATGTTCTGGGTAGCTGCGGCTGCCCGTTCTCCAAATTGAAGAACGCCCACGAGAGAGGAAAAAATGGCTCGTCAAACACCTATAGCACGTTACCGTAATATCGGTATCAGTGCCCACATCGACGCCGGTAAAACCACGACAACTGAACGTATTCTGTTTTACACAGGTGTAAACCATAAGATCGGTGAAACTCACGAAGGTTCAGCAACAATGGACTGGATGGAGCAGGAGCAGGAGCGTGGTATTACCATTACCTCCGCAGCGACTACTGCATTCTGGTCTGGTATGGCTAAACAGTATGAACCACACCGTATCAACATCATCGACACCCCAGGCCACGTTGACTTCACTATCGAAGTAGAACGTTCTATGCGTGTTCTTGATGGTGCAGTAATGGTTTACTGTGCAGTTGGTGGTGTTCAGCCTCAGTCTGAAACCGTATGGCGTCAGGCTAACAAATATAATGTTCCACGCATCGCGTTCGTTAACAAAATGGACCGTATGGGTGCGAACTTCCTGCGCGTTGTTGAGCAGATCAAAACTCGTCTGGCAGCTACCCCAGTTCCTCTGCAACTGGCGATCGGTGCAGAAGATACCTTCACGGGTATTGTTGACCTGCTGAAAATGAAAGCAATCAACTGGAACGAAGCTGATCAGGGTACTACCTTCACTTATGAAGATATCCCGGCTGATATGCTTGAACTGGCTCAGGAATGGCATCAGAACCTGATCGAATCCGCAGCAGAAGCATCAGACGAACTGATGGACAAATATCTGGGCGGTGAAGAGCTGACTGAAGACGAAGTCAAGGCAGCTCTGCGTAAGCGTGTTCTGGCTAATGAAATTATCCTGGTTACCTGTGGTTCTGCATTTAAGAACAAAGGTGTTCAGGCAATGTTGGATGCAGTTATCGAATATCTGCCAGCGCCAACTGACGTTGAATCTATTAAAGGTATGTTGCCAGATGGCAAAGATACCCCAGCAGAACGTCATTCAAGCGATGACGAGCCATTCTCTGCACTGGCGTTCAAAATCGCAACTGACCCATTCGTGGGTAACCTGACGTTCTTCCGTGTTTACTCCGGTGTTGTTAACTCTGGTGACACCGTACTGAACCCGGTTAAAGACAAGAAAGAACGTTTTGGCCGTATCGTTCAGATGCACGCCAACAAACGTGAAGAAATCAAAGAAGTCCGTGCAGGCGACATCGCTGCTGCTATCGGTCTGAAAGATGTAACTACCGGTGACACTCTGTGTGACATGGCTTCTCCAATCATTCTGGAGCGCATGGAATTCCCAGAGCCAGTTATCTCTGTTGCTATCGAGCCAAAAACTAAAGCTGACCAAGAAAAAATGGGTATCGCTTTAGGCCGTCTGGCACAAGAAGACCCATCATTCCGCGTGAGCAGTGATGAAGAGTCTGGTCAGACTATCATCGCAGGTATGGGTGAACTTCACCTCGACGTACTGGTTGACCGTATGCGTCGTGAATTCAACGTTGAAGCGAACGTAGGTAAACCTCAGGTTGCTTACCGTGAAACTATCCGTGCTTCTGTTGAGCAGGAAGGTAAACACGCTAAACAATCCGGTGGTCGTGGTCAGTTCGGTCACGTTTGGCTACGTATCGAGCCTCTGGAAGCAGGTGGCGACGGTTACCAATTCGTGAACGAAATCGTTGGTGGTGTTGTTCCTAAAGAATACATCCCAGGCGTTGACAAAGGTGTTCAGGAACAGCTGAAGAGTGGTGTTCTTGCAGGTTACCCAATCGTTGACGTTAAAGTTGCTCTGTTCGACGGTTCTTACCATGACGTTGACTCCTCAGAAATCGCCTTTAAAATTGCCGCATCCATGGCATTTAAAGAAGGCTTCATGAAGGCGAAGCCAGTTCTGCTGGAACCAATCATGAAAGTCGAAGTGGAAACACCAGAAGACTACATGGGTGACGTCATCGGTGACTTGAACCGTCGCCGTGGTATGATCGATGGTATGGATGATGTAGCTACGGGCAAAATTGTTCGTGCTCAAGTACCATTATCTGAAATGTTTGGTTATGCTACTGACCTGCGTTCTCAGACCCAAGGTCGTGCTTCTTACTCCATGGAGTTCTTGAAGTACAACGAAGCGCCTAGCAACGTCGCTCAGGCTATTATCGAAGCTCGTAAAGCTAGATAAGTTTTCGAGTTTACTATCTTTTTGGCTCCCTCATCATTTGTGACGGGGGAGCGGTATTAAGGAATAGAGTCGTGTCTAAAGAAAAGTTTGAACGTTCCAAACCGCACGTTAACGTTGGTACTATCGGCCACGTTGACCACGGTAAAACTACCCTGACTGCTGCAATCACCACCGTTCTGGCAAAAACCTACGGCGGTAGCGCACGTGCA
>NZ_JBBMXG010000031.1:0-34394 GCF_037996705.1 Xenorhabdus bharatensis
CCACTGATAAAATTCCGACCTGTGATGTGGTTGATGACAAGATCAAAAAAGCCACCGTATCTAATCCTCAAATCATTACTAATCTAACCGGTTGTGACGGAAACGCACTAAAACCCACTGATAGAATTGCCACCTGTGACCATGTTCACACAGCAGTTAAAGAAATTGAGATTAAGTCAATTACTGATGTTGCTTATGATCAAGCCAATAAAACCATGACATTAACTGTAACTTATACCAACGGAGATAAAACACCTCTGGTTGTTGATATGGGTCATGTTCAAATGGGTGCGGGAGGTGACACGGGTCTAACTTCTGGCGGTAAAGCTCCGGCTACTACATCAGGAACAGACGTCCCCACTACGTTTTTTGGCGATCGTACTATGTTGTTAGGTACACCAGATGCGTGGTTTATGGCGGGTGATTATGTTATTCCTGCATTTAAGAAATCTTAAATGACAATCATATTGTATTTGCGTTAGTAAAATACTTTCCGTGGTATGAAGTAATTAATCCTTTTATTAAAAATAAGATACTAAACCTAGTGAGATATTGAAAATATTTAATTTAAAAAGATAAATAATTAGATTCACAAATGAAAGTCAATCAGAAAAAACTCAATTAAAAAGTGCTGAAATATAATAGAAATAATATTTTAAAGTTTAGGTGGGTGGGTTGTAATAAGAATTATTTTTCTTTCTCTGTATTTGATTTTATTTAAGTAATAAATAAACATTTTTTGTAGATGCTTCCCTAAGAAAATTTATCGTCATATATAGGGAATAATATCAACAGTCTCTTGTTTTTGAAAGGACATAATATTATGGTTGAGAAGTCAACAATACATCCTATTCCCATTGTTTTAAAAGAGGGAAAGCATGTACCATTAGCCGATAATGAATACATGGCACCCACGGTTAATGTGAATTCACCTGTGATTTTAGGTGACGGTAGTCAGAAATCTCCCCTCCAAGTTTCTATAGGTATAAATTTACCGTATATTAATCCGTTACAGCTTACCAACAAGGGGCTGTTTTGTGTTTTAGGCCAGTGTGTTGAGCATCCCTTAGTGTGTGATTTTGAAAAAAATATCACATATAGTAAAAATGGATATGGTTATTTTTCGTATACTTTTAACTATCAAAATTGGGTCACAAAATTAAATTTTGAGCCTAATTTCACGGGGTTTAGTTGGTTATGTCAGAGTTTATTTTACAGTAGCCAGAATATCGATTATTTCATCCCATTTTCGTTAGTGGCCCATGATTGGCAAAAATCAAAACATGAAATGACTTTTCATTTTGTACTTTATCAAAAACCAGTTTCGGTAGTGCATTTGTTACCCCATGGAAAAACGACGTCACCGATGGAACTGAATTTTATTGTTCAATTTTACTATTATCCCGAGCATATTCATGAATAACTTTTATCCACTAGTCCTATTTGATTCTATGAAACAGCCCGATCAGGATGGCTATCCGATAGACGGTCATGTCGTTACGGGTGAAATTAATGCGGATGGAAATAATATACAAGTGTATCCTCCGATTACGCTAAATTTTGATGATCGTGTTTTTTTTATGGCTGAGTATGATAATCCGCCTTTATTATCATTGAAATTCACGAACGAAAAGGATGCGGTGAATTATTTTGAGGAGGCGACGAATTATGATTCGACGACGAATACCTATTGGCCGACGCCGGGTTTAGTTGTGACGGATTGCTATACGATTGGATTTCCTATTCGAACGTATTACACCTTTGATCAGTTACAAGTTAATAGTGACGGTCATCTGATTTTAAAAGAAGATATATTTTCCCTCGATCCGAAATTTAAAGAAGCGTATCAACAGTATTCAGCGATTTCACAATTTAGTCTTTATTATAATGCTCTTTATTATGATCATGATGACCAAATTATTTTTATGGGCACTCCAACGTTGAGTAGTGATTCTTATGTTGATTCTAATTTAACTAAGTTTAATGTGCTTCATATGTTGAGTACTTCTCCAGTACGTGCGACCTATTTCTCACCCATTTCCGATCCAAAACAGGGTATTTATTTGGATTATATCATTTATTTAAATAGTGCAGGTTAACCATGACATTAAGTAACGCTATTTTTTATGTGGCCGGTAAACAACAACAAAGTGAGGACACGGGCCAATATTTTAAGACGCGATCAGTTGCCTATACTAAAATGCCCTTTAAAGGAACCGGAGCAAAAGATAATCCCTTATCATTAATCCTTGATCCAGATCCCCGCAATCAAATAGTTATTTCTTCTGCCGGATTAACCCTTCGTCATTCGATTTATCATGTACAAATTGAGGATGATGTTTACGCCCCATTAGACAAAATATCGCCTCAGGGCACTACCTCGTATTCCTTTACAGATAGTGCGGTAATATCGCGATCCGTAAAGACCATTGGGCATGCTAGTATTATGTCGTATGCTAATTTCTTATCAGCCAATAATAATGTCATTCCTATAAGTCTCGTCGCTTCACGCTATTATGATTATGGTTCTTCTCCGGAGCAGCATGGGGCATTAATGTATCATATTGGGATTTTGTCAACTCCGCATGCAATGGACTCAGTGGAGGGACGCACCACCCCGGAAGAGTGGGATCCAACGCAAGTCAGATTTGTATATGAATGTTTATTTGTTTATGAATCTGAAAAATAAAATCAGGTTTGTGTAAAAATAGAATTATAAGAAGCACGTACCGTTAGATCGGCCCCTAGACTATTTATTATAAGTGGAAATTATGGATAAAGATATAGTTTTACCGGTTATGTATAACGATCATTATTTGGATAATCCCAGTATACCAAGCCATGAATCGATTGTTCCTAATCCCGATAATATCACGAAATATTATGGTATGGTGAATGTAGATAATGTCACATTAGAAAATGTTGTATCGTCGGATGTTATATCGCCGGACTATGATCCGTATTTTAAGATCCGTAATATTCGAGCCTCTGCGGGTTTTCTTGATGGTCCCCTTAATCGCATATCGACCGCTATACTCACGAAACAAAATTATCCCTTTGTCGCAGGACTTATTTGTGATGATTTGCAAATGCGGTTTACGGCGTACAGTAATTATATACGGTATACCCAATTTACAGTTACCACCGAAGGGTATTATATTTATGAGGAGGTTGTACCGAAGAGTTATTATAAAATACAACATATTGAAGTGCCTCATGGTAATATCAAAGTTATTGTTTCTTATAATGCCCTTTATTTTGATGTACATCAAAACCCTTTATTTATCGGGTCACCCGCGATACACCTTGATGATAATAATACGCTAACATTAACGCATATTTTTCCAACTAAGCCACAATCGGCGCATTATTTTCAAACTCATTTAACACACTCAGACGGCATTTATTTAGACTATACCATTCATGGTTTAAATGGATTAGTCAATGAATTAGGATAATCTCGAATGGAAAATAATCTTGGATTTCATCATTATGTCTGTCAGGTCGGAAATTCACATGCCCCGACGACGGATATCAGTTCGTATTATCAGACACATGCTATGGTGTATGCCGCATCCCCACTTATGAGAGGGAACGGCACGCAAGATACGCCACTGGCGATACAGTTGAGTGCTCACCCTCATAATGGATTGGGGATTATCCCAAAAGGCTTGAGTATGAATATTGATTTGATTTATGATAGTGACGTTGTGGTCAGTGACGGTATGAAAATGGAATCATCAACACTCGGTTCAACAGTTTGTTCTGCTTATTATAGTGACGGCTCCTTTGTCAGCGGTCATATCTCTTATATCTATATGTCACCGTCTGATCCCCTCAGAAATATAAACAAGACCTTATTACCGCTTTCCGTCGTGAATACGATTTGTTATGAAGATGGGGAGACCCGATGTTACTTGTCTTCGATAGGTGACATGGTATTACCGGAATATGTGGATTATAACTGTATTCATCGTTGAAATTATTTTTAATTGGGATTGTTTAAATGGCTAATAATAATTTACCTATTGTATTAAAAGATGGTAAGCATGCACCTTTAGATCCAGCAACGGAATATATGAATGTGGCAGTACAAACTGATGATTTTGCATTTAGTGGTGATGGTTCATCAACGAAACCATTTTCATTAAATCTATTAAATATTGATCCGCAATATAATCGTCTTCAACAGAAATCGGATGGTCTTTTTGCAACAGCGGTTAATTATCAACAATTTGATGTCATTTGTGATTTAGGTGCGGTTAAATATCATTCAAATGGTTATGGCTATTTAACCGGAAAAGTCGATTACAGTCGTTTAGTCGTATCACAAATGGGGGAATTAACTATAAATACATGGAGTTGGACGGGGCAAACGGTTTATTATACAAATTCAAATTATGACCAAATAATTCCCTATACTTTAGCTGCAATTAATTGGAAACCCACAGAGCATACACTGGAATTTCATTTTTTATTATTCAAAAAACCGAGTGCTTATAAACATTATTTTCCGACCCAGACGGTTAAATCAGGAGAGCAATTACATTATTCCGTTTATTTTAATTATTATTATAAGTGAAATTTCACCCTTACTAATTGATTACCTATGCTTAAATTTGACATCCCATTACTTTTCATTAGTAGGTGATCAATTATGGCTAATAGTTAAGATCCGATTCCGGTAATTTTTAAAAATAATCAACATTCCGCGTTAGTTGATAATGTTAATTATTAGACCTCAACTGACAGTTTTATGTATATTTAACAAGTGTTAGTTGAGGTTAGTATGAACAAGAAAAAGAACAGGAAGTTAGAAGAAAGCTTAATATATTAGGTCATAATGTCAGTTAAAACATGCCATTACTAGAGAATATGTCGGGATAATTTTTACCGTTGTAAAAAGATTATTCGGCTAAGGGAGAGAGGATTAATTAATAGTAAACCTTACCCAGAAAATTTCACTATTCGTGTTGTATAAATAAGCTTTCATAATAACGATACACTCATTTTTCTCACTCCCGGCTGTTGCTCTAATGAAAAGACAGTTATAAATTCTTCAACGTACGCTAAGAGTTGCCACATATACCGACAGCAATGATTCCGTGTGACGGTTTCATGTAAAGACTGCCACAGGTGTTCAATCTTATTGAGCCATGGCGAATTGAAACGGCTGAAAATAACGGTCAAAAAAAACGCTAAGGCACCCCAACGCTCAGGCTCGTCAGGCTTTTATCGAACGCATCGGCCACTATGAACAAGCGGAGAAACCGATAGTTTATCTGGATGAAAGCGGTTTTGCCCAGTCTATGCCCCGCACACACGGCTATTCGGCGAAAGGGCGGCACTGCTTCGGGACATATGATTGGCAAGCCAAAGGCCGCATCAATGTCATTGGCGCGATCCTCAAAAAAACCTTCGTGACCTTAAGCTTATTTTCGGGAAGCATTAATGCGGATGTCTTTCATGCCTGGATGACACAAGATTTGCTGCCCCAGCTCCCAAGCGGCGCCGTGATTGTCATGGACAATGCCTCATACCATAAACGGCATGACACGATAAAAACGATAGCAGACCACGGTTGCCTGTTGGAATGGCTACCCCCTTACAGCCCGGATTTGAATCCTATCGAACCGAAATGTGCTGAAGTCAAAGCAATAAGAAGACTAGAAAGATGTTCAATTGACGAGCTGTTTATGGAACACGTGAAATATGTCTAATTATTCTGATTTGGCTATATGTTGTCTATGCCCTTAAAGAGCAGGCCGATCTTAAGATCGTTGATTCAGGTGACTGGACATCGCTGGGAAATCGAAAGCGGTTTTGAGGAAACAAAAGGCGAGTGCGGTCTGGATCATTACGAAGTGCGGCAGTGGCACAGTTGGTATCGGCATATTACGCTGTTTTTACTGGCCCATGCGGTCTTGGCAGTTTTGCGGATACAGGAGAAAAAAAACACCGCAGGGACTGATAGCCCTGAGCATATCGGAACTGCGTAACCTGCTGTCAAAACTGATGAAAAAGACCAGAGAAACCGTCGAACAAATTTTATTTTGGTCAAACTGGCGACGACGACATCAGTACCGCGCACAACAATGTCATTATCGGCGCCGGGATCACCCTCTTATTCCACAGCCATTACGGCTGTAGTACTAGTGCGGTCTTTTTACTTTTTGGTGGAGGATCCAAATTTACCACAACACAACAGCTCGGGTTGATTCACTTAATACAACTGGGCCAGTTTGGTAAAAAAATCAGCAAATAATTAATAATGATAATTATATTGATAATCATTTCCATTTGCAATATTGTAGTGACGTTTTCTTCTTCAGGAGATCATACCTCTCCATGATAAATGTTTTATCAAATTGGGTTTCCAGCGCCGCCTGCAAGCAGCACAAATGAATTGATGGTTATTAGATTATTTTTATAAGGCAAAGTCAGACGGTGTTTGATTATGTTTAAGATAAGAAAAAAACTTGTGATGAAACTCATCGCCAAAGGCGAAAGATTTAAGATTCAGGTGGTGATGTTTTCAACACCTATTCTATCTGACGGAGCGTATGTAGTTAGCGAGGGATCAGCATCGTGAGAGTTACAACCTCAGCGCTGAAAATTTCCGTAAAGAGGGGTGTTCTCCCTCCTTCTACCACAGCATCTCCTCCACAGCCAGCCATCACAGATAACATCTGGTATCCGGCACTACTGGCGGTTGGCATTCTCTTTGCCAGCGGTATTTTCCTCCTCTCCGGTATGGAGAAAAAACTGACCATTATACTAACAAGAGGGACCTGATTTTGTCTGGTATCGTCAACGACCTTCTGCCACTCACGTTGCAAGAGGATGACTTCATATTTCTGTCACCTCATAAAAGTCTGCTCGCGCGGGGATGCTTTGCCACTTTGACACTTCCGGCCTCATCCGGACATCGTGTCGAAAGCGAGTTCCAGCAAAGAGTACAGCAGCAGCTTCGTCAGGCTCAGCAGTCCGGAGTAGAAAATCCTATTGTCGTAGGAGCTATTCCTTTTGATAAACGCCGACCCTGTTCGCTGTTTATTCCACAAACCTGCCATTGGTTCAATCGCTATGCCTTTAACCTCTCCGATTCTCCGGTACAGGTGGAGGGCCAGGCTCACTTTATTCCGGATCACGATGCATATTGCGCTATGGTGGAAAGTGCGCTGAACCCTCTGCGAATCGGTGCGCTCGATAAAGTGGTATTATCGCGCCTGTTACAGATTGAAAGCATTCCTCCATTGAGTGCGCTGAATCTGTGGCGACAACTCAACAGGCAGAATCCACAGAGCTATAACTTTCACTTGCCGCTGGCGGATGGCACTCTGATTGGCGCCAGCCCTGAACTGCTGCTACGTAAAGAGGGGAATACCCTGCGCTCCTGCCCTCTTGCAGGCTCTGCGCGGCGAGGTGAGAATAATGTCAGTGATCAAAAGGCCAGAGAAAAACTGTTAGCCTCCGTAAAGGATCGCCATGAGCATCTGGTGGTCACGGAAGCTATCCGTCGCCAACTGACAGATCTCTGCAATTCTCTGACTATTCCTGAACCTTCACTCCTCAGCACACCGACACTCTGGCATCTCGCCACTGAGATTCAGGGAACACTGGTCAGTGATCGCGATACTGCTCTATCACTTGCCTGCTTACTTCATCCTACACCTGCATTATGCGGCGCTCCTTATACCTCATCACGCAATCTGATCGGCGAGCTGGAACCATTCGATCGCGGCTGGTTTGGCGGTATCGTCGGCTGGTGCGATGCCCACGGAGATGGAGAATGGGTAGTAGCGATCCGCTGCGGTAAAGTGCGATCTCATCAGATTGAGCTATTTGCCGGTGCCGGCATCGTTCCAGACTCTGTTCCGGAAAATGAATGGATGGAAACCCGTACCAAATTTAACACCATGCTGAGCGCACTGGGTTTTGCTATGCAACAGGAGCAGACATTATGATTGAATTCAACCGTTGGCCTCAGGATCTGGCTGAACGCTATCGTTTGAAGGGGTATTGGATTGATCGCCCATTGAACGATATTCTTGATATTCACTGCGAGAACGATGCTAAGGCATTATTTTGCGGGGAGCAGAGCTGGAGCTACCGCGAGCTTAACGAGTCAGTAAACCGATTGGCCGCCTCTCTGCACCGACGCGGCGCGCGTCAGGGACAAACTGCGCTGGTTCAGCTCGGTAACGTGGCTGAATTTTATATCGTCTTTTTTGCCTTATTGCGTCTGGGTGTCGTACCTGTTAACGCGCTTTATAGCCATCAAAGCAGCGAATTAACCGCGTATGCGCTCCAGATTAAGCCTAAAATACTCATTGCCGATCGCCAACATCGCCAGTTTCATGATGATGTGCTTATTGATCGTCTGATGGATAAGTGCCCGGAACTGAATATAGTCGTGCTTCACCATACAGATTCAGACTATTCGCTTTCTCGCATGATATCGGAAGCACCGGGAGACTTTACACCAACGCCAACACCGGCGGATGAAGTCGCATTCTTCCAGCTTTCCGGCGGCAGCACTGGCACACCCAAGCTGATCCCACGCACCCACAATGACTATTATTACAGCGTCCGTGCCAGCAACCCAATCTGCAACGTAAGCAGTAAAACCCGATACCTCTGTGCATTACCTGCTGCACATAACTATCCTATGAGTTCACCGGGGGCTTTAGGCGTATTCTATGCGGGGGGTCAGGTTATCCTCGTTCCCGACCCAAGTCCGGATGGGTGTTTTCCGGCTATAGAACGTCATCAAATCAACCTTGTCGCCCTAGTACCACCTGCGGTCAGCATCTGGCTCGAATATAGCAATCTCAGAGGGCACGCCGACGAACTCTCCAGTTTGGAGGTCATGCTGGTCGGCGGTGCTCCTCTGGGAGAAACGCTGGCCAGACGCATTCCAACGGAACTGGGTTGCCAGCTCCAACAGGTATTTGGCATGGCGGAAGGTCTGGTGAACTACACCCGACTAGATGATGACGATACACATACCTTCACCACTCAGGGCCGCCCTATCAGCGATGATGATGAAGTATGGGTCGCAAATCAGGAAGGCCTTCCGGTACCGTTCGGAGAACCGGGATTATTGATGACCAGAGGCCCATACACTTTTCGGGGCTATTACCGAAGCCCGGAACATAACCAAATGGTGTTCGACAGCCACGGATTTTATTGCTCTGGTGACGTCGTTATTCAGCTTCCCGATGGCTATCTGAAAGTCGTTGGACGCGAAAAGGATCAAATAAATCGTGGTGGCGAAAAAATTGCCGCTGAAGAAGTTGAACATCTTCTGCTACGCCATCCAGCAGTGGTATACGCCGCATTGGTTGCTATTCCTGACCCTCTGATGGGTGAGAAAACTTGCGCATATGTAGTGACGCGCGAGCATGAATCGGTAAAACCAGTGGTGTTTCGCCGCTGGCTGCGAGAACAAGGTATCGCCGACTACAAAATTCCCGATCGTTTCGAAAGTCTGCCTAAACTGCCGCTGACTCCGGTAGGAAAAATTAATAAACAGGCGTTACGTGCACTTGCCAGCACTGCCTTATAAAATTGAGAAAATACGTCATGAGCATTCCTAAACTTCAGGACTATACCCTGCCCGATGAGGCGACCTTACCTGCTAATAAAGTAGAATGGCGATTAGAGCCGCAACGTGCCGCTCTGCTGATTCACGATATGCAGGAATATTTCCTCAACTTCTGGGGAAAAGAAAGCAAAATGGTTCAGCAGGTTATTGACAACATTGTTATTCTGCGCGCACGTTGCCATGAGCTCGGCATTCCCGTGTTTTATACCGCTCAGCCGGACCAACAGAGTGACGTCGAACGCGCGTTACTGAATGATATGTGGGGGCCGGGGCTGAACCGCTATCCAGAACAGCAAAAAATCGCGGCAGCGCTGGCTCCCGAACAACAGGATACTGTACTGGTGAAGTGGCGCTACAGCGCGTTTCAGCGCTCTGATTTGGAGACTCACCTGAAAGAACGTCAGCGTGACCAGCTTATGATCTGTGGCGTGTATGCCCATATCGGCTGCCTGACTACGGCTACTGACGCTTTCATGCGCGATATACAGGCGTTTATGATAAGCGATGCACTGGCAGACTTCAGCCGGGAAGAGCACATGATGGCGCTACGCTATACTGCGGGCCGTTCCGGACAAGTGTTGATTACCGATATGGCACTGTCAGCTCTCATTTCCCCCGCAGCAGAAAATCGATGGGATCGGGACCGTTTGCTTACCATACTGCAATCCACACTGGATGAAGATGTATGCGACATTGATGATGACGAAAACTTGCTTGATTATGGTTTAGACTCACTACGGATGATGTCTTTCGTCTCAAAGCGCCGACAGGAAGGGTACGAGCTCGATTTTGCCTCCTTAATGAAACAACCAACATTGCGAAACTGGCTCGTATTGTTGAACGGAGATTTGGAGGTGAAATGAACAACTTCAGGGGAAAAACAATCTGGGTGACAGGAGCCGGAAGTGGTATCGGTTATCGCACCGCTCTCCGCTTTCACGAGGCAGGGGCTAAGGTTTTTGGATTCGATCTGAAGTTCCCTGATTCACTGCCGTTTGAGACATTCATTCTGGATGTCAGTGACGATTGTGCGGTGCAAACAATCTGCTCTCCACTGCTAAAGGAAAACGGGCTGGATGTACTGGTTAATGGTGCGGGAGTTCTGCGTCTTGGTTCAGCAGAAACGTTGAGCCGTGAAGACTGGGAAAGTTCGATCAACGTTAATGCTGGCGCAGCATTCAATTTGTTTAAAATACTCATTCCACATTTCCAGCGTCAGCGCAGTGGTAATATCGTTTCAATAGTCTCTAACGCCGCCCACGTACCGCGCGTGAATATGGCAGTTTACTGCGCATCTAAAGCAGCAATGCGTAGCCTGTGCCTGAGTGTGGGGCTTGAACTGGCACCGTTTGGCGTACGATGTAACATTGTTTCACCGGGTTCCACATTAACCCCAATGCTGGAAGGGATGCTCAATGGTGACATAGCGCATCAGCGTCTGATTAACGGCATGACCGAACAATTTAAACTGGGCATTCCACTCGGGAAAATCGCACAACCCGATGAAATAGCCAATGTCATTCTCTTTTTAGCTTCTGAACAAGCAAGTCACATCACATTGCAGGATATTGTCATTGACGGAGGTGCTACGCTCGGAGCCTGATACCTCATATGTTTAAATTTGTAATAACCAAATAGGTTAGAAAGAGAGATAATAGATAAAATATTTTCCTGTCTATAAGATAAAAAACCGGAAAACTATCATTCCATATATACGCGATAAACTTCAAGTTGAAACGGGTAATATGAGGCGAATCCTTATATCTCCTCGCATCGCGGGGAGATATAACACGCACCTTAAAAGACGAAGTGTATACTTGGTAAGTATTAAAAACCCAAACCAAAAACTAACTAAAGGAAAGTTATATAACATGAACCCTATTGCTGCATTGAGAAAAGTAACAAATTTAAAACAAGAATTTGATTTAATCAAAGAAGTATGGTCACCGAAGGTAATAACTGAAACAAACGACTATAAGATAATTATATTACTCGCAGATGGTGATTTTATATGGCATACACATGAAAAAGAAGACAAGGTGTTTATGGTCATTGAGGGTGAACTTCGTATAGATTTTAAAGATGAACACGTAATAATAAAGCAAGGTGAGTTTTTTGTAGTACCGAAAGGGGAAGAAAGTAAACCTTCTTCCACCGTATTAACCAAGCTGCTATTAATCGAACCTATAGTTGCAAACTAATGCCAATCAATGATTAATCAAAATTGCCAAGTCATGAATTCAGATAATTATTCCCAGACGTGATTTGCAATAAAGGCAGGGGGATCTGCCGATTAATTCCCCCCTGCCCCTCACCCATCGTTTATTATCTTTCACTTTTAGCCAAGCTGATTAAACCGCTAATAGCGAAAAACCTGACGATCGAAATCATCAGGTCAAGATAATCAAGTCATTTTCCACTACGGGAGGCGCCAACCTTATTCAAACGAAGATCGGCGCACTCAATGCTGATTTTTTAGAAACTCATTTTCGCACCAATACCTACTTCACGCGGCTCTAACATATTGCCAGAAAGCCCGGCCTTACGATCATGGTATTTATTTGTCGGAGCACGTCTGTCAAAAATGTTATTTCCGTAGACGAAAAGTTCCAGATTGTTGGTCGGATTATATGTGAAACGAAGATTGGAAACTGAATAAGAACTGACTCGTAATTCAGGATCGTTTTGGTCATCAGAGAAATAATGATCCACGTAACGAAGAGATCCACTCAGACGGAATTGTTCGGTGATATTCCAGTCAGCACCGATATTAAACATATAACCGGGTGCTTTAGAGAAGTGTTTTCCTTCAAACGAGTTGCCTCGATAATCAGCGAATTTTTTGATTTCAGTATGAAGTAATCCAAGCCCGCCGTTTAAGCTTAAATTGTCCAGTACCCGATAATCTGCGCTTAGTTCAACCCCATAGCTTACCGCTTTATCGGCGTTAACAAGAATCGAACCGTTAGATTTGTCTTCCCTGTAATCATCTACAGCACTCTGGAACCCCTTATAATCGGTATAGAAAATATTACTGGTTACCAGTAATCGGTTATTGATGGCTTTACCACGGGCAAATAACTCATAATTCCAGGCTCTTTCCGGAGCAAAGGTATAATAGGAGTGCCCGGAGAAATTCACCCCTGTACCGCCCGGAGCATAGCCTTTGCTGACCAAAGCACCGGCAGTGACATCATCAGAAATATCGTAAGCGAGGGAAACTTTCGGCAGGACAGCATGGAACCCTTTGCTATATTCATGATAAACACCGGGTACATAGCTGTTAATCCCTTCATGCTTGACCTGATCATATTGATAGCGCAAACCGCCAGTCAAAGCCCATTTTCCCGCAAAACGTCTGGTCGCCTCTGAGAAAAGACCAACGCTCGTGTTAGTCAAATCGGCATCAGCTTTACCCAGAACATTATTAAGCACATTTCTGGCTTTATCACGCGAGTAATAAAGCCCTGTCACTCCACTCCAGGTTGAATATTCATCACCGAAGTTCAGATGTGTTTCGTTGGTGATATTGTTCGAATCACGGTTTGCGATACCCGGCAACCACTTCGTGAAAGTGTAACGGTATTTCGATGCAGAATATTGGAGCTGGTTGGAGAGCACGATATCGTTGTCAAAATCATATTGAAGATCGAAGATACCGATATCACTGCTGGTCTTAGATTTGTTTATGCCTACAGTCATACTCTTCAAATTACGGTAAGGTAATGAAGCAGACTCGGCATCAGAGTTTTTTGCTGCTGTATGGAAGTAGGTGAGTTTAGCCAGCCAAGGACTATCCAGTGGTTGCCAAAGTGCTTTAAACCGGGCATCCAGATTTTCAGCACCTTTCTTCATATCAGAATCAAAGAATTGGGGATTAGTATATTTGATAAACGTATTTCTGCCGCTGTAATCCACTGCGAGGCGTACCGCGAGATCGTCTGTCAACGGCCCATTGACAGTAAAGGATGCTCGTTTCTTTTGGTGGCTTCCATACAAAACCTGACCATCGAATTCGGGCGTAAAGGTGGGATCGTTTGTCTTGATAATAATTGCCCCGGCAATACTGTTTGCTCCCTGTGTTGTGGTTTGTGGGCCGCGGAAGACTTCTATTGAATTCACGTCCCAAATAGGCCCTCTTCCCAAACTGAATTCCGCCGCACTTATATAACGACCATCAACACTGGTGGTTGCCCGGGGTATCGGTTTGGAAAGAAACGTATTTCCCCCGACAAGAGGGCCGTTCGTCTCAATACCGCGAATACTCGGTGCCTCTGTATTACTGGTATAAAGCACATTGGGTGTACCCTGCAACATACCAGCGATAGTTGTCGCTTCGGGCTTATTTCGTATCTCCTGTCTGGAGATAACGGTAACTGAACTTGCCGTTCTTTGTAGTGATCTTGCCGTCTTTTCACCGGTTACAGTGATGATATCGGCTTCATCGTTCCTCGTTTCATTTTTCTCTGCTTGATCAGACGCAATCGCTTGCCCTCCCAGGGAGGATAAAGAAAGCAAAATTGCACTGTTAAGTAACATTTTTTTGCGGGAAAAAATCTGATTTCCTGCCTTGATAGCTAGGGGAGTTACTGTCTTTTTCGGGATGATTATCATTATCATTATCATTATCATTACTGTTCACAGGCAGGTAATATTATGTTAACCTCCTAATTTGTCAATTACATATTTGTTAGTATTTCTTCAAATACGGGCCGTTACAGCACCTATTCTGCGGGCAACATCTAGCTTTCGGATGCAGTATTTAATGGCTGTTAACCCGTATTCATGCACTCAAAAAAACAACTAATTCGTTTGATAAAGCGGGATTTTTTATGTTGAACATTGATTCAGGAAAGTTATCGCACGTAGCCGTATCCCGTTATGAAGAACATATCTGGTTACTCCAGCAACAGTATCCTGACCGCGTACTTAAACAGCTCTCAGCCTGGCAGCTTCATGACGATGTTAATATTTCAATGATGGTGCAGGCTTTCCAATCTGTTGTTGAAGCAATACCGGATTTGAACGTACGTTATGAGTTAAATGATGACGGTGAATTGCATAAAACCCGAGCTGCCAGCTGGCAATCGTGCCTTCAGTTTTTCCATGCCAGTTCACATTCAGACATGCTCAAAAAAATGCTAACTGTGCAAGCATCTGTCTGGAACCCTGAACAGAATTCACCTTTCAATGTATTGATAATACAAAGAAATGAAAAAGTTGTTTTAGCGCTTATCTTGCATGAGATACTGGCGCAAACTTGCCATGAAACCGAAATTCTCGAAATGCTGATCCGCGCTTATGCTGGTCACTTAGTAAAATCTCCACCTCTAAAACGTGTTTCTTTATTACCGTATGATGGAAAGGCAACTTCAGCTGTTTCTTGGCTATGCGCTCAAGACCATGAAAAAGCGACCATTCACTCCTCTTTTGGTGAGGAAACCTACCGGAATAAAGACAGGCTCGCACTGCGTTGGAAAACCGGGATTAAAATTAATGAACTGGAAAAATCCCTTCCTCACGACAGATTACCTCATTGTGTGCCGGCGCTTATTTCAGCTCGGTTTGCCCAATTCATCGCTTTGCTCGGAGGCCAAGAAAAGATCGCACTGTGTCTGTTACAGCCGGACGGGTTCCGTCGCCTTGTTATCGAACCTGACATGGCAGAAACACAGATTATCAGCGCCATCATGGATAAGCTTCAGGCACCACCAGACGAAGACAACTTTCTCTCTGGTGCTCCCGTAACAGAGAATGATGAACCGGAGGTATATGTTCGGTTGTTATCTCATCCGAACGATCTGGTTGAACAACAGAACTTACTGAGCCAGTCAATTCTGTTACCCACCTATGAAATGCGGCCTGATTTTGAGCTGGCCATGGCGTATGAAAATACAGCAGAAATGAGCCTGATATTAACAACCGGTCAGTCGGTTTCCAGCCATGCCGGCGAGTTCTTGATGAGCCGTTTTGTGTCCTTTCTAAAAGGTACGGAAGATGCAATTACGGGCTTAGCCGCGAAACCTGTATCTGGCCCGGATATATCTTCTACACATAATGCCACCAGCAAAGAGATCTCCGTTGGCAATGATGAGATAGCAACAATAATCCTGTCCGAATTCCGTGACGCTTTAGCGATGACAGATATGGCACTGGAGGATGATTTTTTTGATTGTGGCGGTCATTCTCTGCTGGCGACACGTATTATCGGCAAATTGCTAGGTACGCACGGTCTGGAAGTACACTTTGGTGATTTCTTCAGCCATCCTTCAGCAGCTGCGCTGGCATCCCGCGCAGTCAGAAAAAATCAGGATAAAGGTTCCATATCTTCGGCACAGAACGATCATTTAACGGCGCCATTGGCACTGGCACAAACGTCTCTCTGGAATGCCTATAAGGCTTATGAGTTTGGCACTATTTTCAACCTGCCATTCGCTCTGGATTTTCTTGATGAAGTTGATGAGACAATCCTTGAACAGGTTTTTTCTGATCTTATAGAACGCCATTCCAGTCTGCGTACCCTGTTCTATGTTCAGAATGATGACGTTTGTCAGCAGATTGTCGCGATGTTGGATATACGTGATTATAAGTGGTTCTGGTTCAGTCACGAAAACCAAGGTGTACACCTTGATGACGAAGCAACTTATACGTTCGATCTTTCCCGTGAATTGCCAATCAGAATACGGCTACTCCGTAATCCGGAAACCGGGCGTCAGATATTATCGTTTCTGGTTCACCATATGGTTATTGATGAATGGTCACTGAATGTTCTGATGGATGAACTCTCCCAAGCCTATTTATCACGTTCTTCCGATGTGGCCCCTATCTGGAAAAAAAACGTATTATCATTCCATCAATTTGCCCTGCAACAGCAGGCGAACGGCTTTAATCAAAAGCACCTCGATTACTGGACGAACATGTTGCGTGATGCAACTCGCGGGTTAGCACTCACTTTATCTGACAACCAGAAAACTGTTGCAGCGCATGAAAGCTCATCGAAAGCCGGCTGGATCGAATACAAACCCAAACCTGAAATTACTCATCGCCTTTATTCCTTTGCCCGGCAAAATAGCGCATCTCTGTTCAGTATCGTCTACGCTGCAATTGCGCTTTCGCTGCATAAACTCGGTAATCTGAAGGATATCGTGATAGGGACTTCTGCATCGGGCCGAACCGAACACGATACTTATGAAACAGTCGGCTATTTCACCACCATGGTTGCACACCGGCTGCAATTCTATCCGGAAAAACCCGTCGGTACATTGATTGAAGACACCAGAGATACTATCAATAACTCAATGCCGTATGCAGATGTGCCACTCGATCTTATTCAACAATCGTTGGGGATGACACCTGAGGAAGGGCTAATCTTCGATGTTTATATTCAGATTCATGCCAATAATGCATTGAACGGTGTACTTAAAACCCCGCTGGGTAACGATATACGCTATCGGCAGATCGATCCCGATAAAAAAGAATCCATGTTCGGTCTTCAGTTCGAAATCATGGAAGATGTCATTGATGGCGAAAGAATAATGCGGTTGGTCATCACTTACCGTGAGGAGCGTTACCCTGAAGAACTAGTCCAACGCCTCTGTGAAACAATAGAGAAAGTTTTCTCATTCTTCACCACGCCAGAGGCCTCACACCTTCCCCTTGCTCAAGTTACGGTGTGATGTCTATAACAACCATTATTAACGTGAGTCGGCCAGTATACCTGACTGGCTCATATCATCCTGATCCGTTCTGAAAGAGAAAACATTATGCGATCTGCTATTACTGTAATATTAATGTGCCTGATGGGAACATCGGCCTTTGCCGCATCACGGCAGGTTACGGATACCTTGGGGCGAGATGTCATTATTCCTGAGGCACCACAGCGTATTGTGGTTATGAGCGAGCCAGCCATCGGCCTGCCCTTAATGGAGCTGGGTGTTGAACCTGTAGGCAGTTACGGGCGCACGGAAGATGGTGTCTATCAGCTTGGGACAGATTTCGTCGATACTGTACTGGGTAAAGGGCGCACAAAACCAAAAGGCATTGGTGCCGGCCGAGAAATTGATCTGGAAAAACTTTACGCGCTTAAACCCGACCTCATTATCGGCACAGAATTTGATATCGACAAAGTAAAACAACTTTCAACGATCGCCCCTGTCTATCTGCAAAATTTCCTTTCTGGCAAATCCCACAATTTTCATATTGAAGAAAATCTGGCTCAACTAACCGGACATGAGCAAAGCTTTCAAAAACGACGGGATATGTATTTACAACGCGTCGCCACAACGCGCGCCCTCTTGCCGGAAAACCCGGCTAATCAGACTTATCTGCCAATCCTTGTCACAGATCAGATCAATGTCGTTGGTGAAGCAACCGGCTTCACTCAGGCATTGGAAGATCTTGGTTTCACCCGCCTGAATCTCTCAACACAAAGCGGCCTTTCAGACAATTCATCCCAACTACTTCTACAGTTGAGCGCAGATAAATTAGGCGAGCTTAATCCGGATGTTCTGGTCGTGCTCAACAGTTGGGGCAGCAAAGAGCACGATGAGAAGGCTATTCGTTCCGCCCTTGATCGGGTTGTCCCCGGATGGGCGCATTACATGAAACCCGCTCGCGAAAAACGAATTGTTTTTCTTAATGCCGGTGAAGTGTTTACCCCCACATTTGCCAGTGCAGAACATACGCTTAAAGCCGTGGGAGAATGGGCTAAGTCGAAGCAATAAAATGATCTTGCTCGCCAGAGGCTGCTCGCATTCAACCTATTTTTATATTTGTACCTATTTAACAGTATTTTCAACTACGTGAATAAACTATGAGAGAATTAACCTCAATGCAGGCAGCTTACTGGGTCGGGCGTCATGTTCAGGCCGCTCTGGGAGGCGTTGCCGCGCATCTTTATGCTGAGTTCGATGGCGATGACATTGAAGAGAGCCGATTGAAACGGGCTCTGGAACGCGTTTGTTCTCTACATCCTATGTTAAGGCTTTCAATTGATTCTGAAGGTCTTCAGTCTGTGACTTCGTCCAATAAGCCATTATCGGTGGAGATCGACGACTTTCGGGGATTAACAGCACAGGAAGTGGAAAAGTTACTGCTTGTTAAACGCACAGAGTGGACGCATCAGAAACTGGATCTTGCTTCCGGTCAGGCATCCCGCTTCTCGCTCAGTCTGCTGGATGGCGAAAAATTTCGCCTGCATGTTGATACGGATATGATCGCTATCGATCCTTCAAGTTTCCGGATATTAATGGAAGATCTGGCGATATTTTATGATAATCCAGACCAGCCAGCTCCGGTAATAGCATCCTATTTCGAATGGTGCGATCAAGTGCGCACCGATCCCCACCTGAAAGCGGCCCGTGAAAGGGATAGAATCTGGTGGCGTTCGCGTATTCCACATATTCCACCAGCCCCTACTCTACCTATTAACAAAACTCAGTCTGATCAGGTTCGCAGCCATCGTTTAGCGGCATGGCTTCAGCCAGACGAACGTCAGGCACTGAAAAGACTTGCCCGTATACACAAGATAACCCTGTCGAGCCTGATGTTGGGGCTTTTCTCCATTATTCTTGGACGGCATACCGGAGATCAGCGCTTTCGCCTCAATGTGCCGATGTTCTGGCGTTCTCCCCATGTGGATGATGTAGAGAAAATTGTCGGCGATTTCTCTAACGTGCTTATCCTCGGCGTTGATATCAATGGAGCTGAAAGCCCTGCTGATCTTAGTAAACAGCTTGGCGAGCAACTGACTGATTTACTCGCTCACTCGGCGTATCCGGGGGTGAACCTGATGCGTGATCTTTCCCGGCACCATAGTGCAACGCAATTAACTCCCGTCGTTTTCACCGCAGCTCTGGATATGCCAGGAGAAGAACTTCTCTCAGATCGCGTCAAGCAGGTATTTGGCTCTATGAACTGGGTGATTTCACAAGGCCCGCAAGTGGCACTTGATGCGCAAGTGGCTTCTGCCGATGGCGGCATTCTCATCAATTGGGACATTCGACTGGATATACTGCCAGAAGCATGGATAACCTCAATGTTCGACAATTTTGTCAATTTCGTCCGTGAAATCGCCACACATCCGCAACGATTCGATGAAGTCATGTCTTCTTCAGTCAACAGTTTCGAAGCCTTATCATCAACAACCAAGATCAACTCCGCTGATTCTACTATGCAAATTGATCTGAAAAACAATATTGGCCTGAAAAACAATATGGAAAAGTTGGATAACACGGAAAAACCATTAACCGCCCTTCAACTGGCGTATCTGCTTGGGCGACGGGCAGAATTACCGCTTGGTGGCGTCGCGATGCAAGAGTTTCGTGAATATCGCGGAAACATCGAATTGGCACGTTTGCAAAATAACCTAGAGGATATGGTTCTGCGTCATGACAGTTTGCGCACCCGAATCGATGCCAAGCGGCTTGTCCAATATGTTAGTGCAGAAGCCGATATCAATTTACACCAAGTCGATCTGAACGCTATGTCACGGGAAGAGGCTCTCCTTCATGTAGAAAATCACCGTGAAGAATATGCACATGCGCTTTGCGATTTGGATCGTTCTCCGTGGGACATCACTCTATTCCATTTACCAGAATGCCGTTTACCAAAGAATCCATCAGAAAAGGATGATCTGATCGCGTTTATTCGTTTCGACGCGCTGATCCTTGACGGCCGCTCGATAGCGGCTCTGATGGTAGAACTTTTCGAGGGCAAAGTATCACTGGTAGCGGGTGCCGATGCCTCCTTGAATGAGAACGATATCTCTGAAAAACGCAAAATAGATGAAGCCTATTGGAAAACAAAGCTTGAAGCTGTCAGCGGTGCCCCACGACTTCCGTGGATAAAGCCATTGGTGCAAATAGGCACATCCTGCTACGCACGACAAAGTTTGATTGTAACCCGGGAAGATTATGCCGCAGTATCAAAAGCAGGGACTAAGCAAACGCTTTTTAAAAACTCCACTATTATGGCGTTGGTGCTTGAGGTTCTGTCCCATTGGAGCGAAGAGAAGAATCTGTCTATCGGTATTCCCGTGGCACCGCAGATCTCTGGTGTTTTGTGTAATCGCTCAAGTTTTATTGTGGTCAACTGGAATACTGAGCAGGGAAACCTTTCGGAACGAGCCGGTACCCTACAGAACGATGTGATGGAAGGAATTGAACACCTTGCATTTTCAGGTATCGACATTACCCGAATGCTGGTTGAAAAAAATGGGGCAGGCCCTGTTTTACCTATCGTCATTACCAACGGGCTTTCATGGCCGGTATCAGGTCAGGATAGTGGTATGCAGTTGCATGGCGGGCTGACTCAAACACCACAAGTCGCAATGGATATCCGTTTTTCAACCAATGCGGATAAAGAGCTTGTTTTTGACATCGATTATGCGACTGCGGCAATTGGTCCCGCTTTCGTCCAAGACATTTTACGGTCTCTCAGCAAGGCGATACAAACTATCGCAACGTCAGGCGTATTCACCCTTTCAGCCCAGAATATTATCGATACAGACCACTATCGATTGAATGGTATCGAAGCTGATTTTCACTGCGGAAAATTTCTCAGCCAAATAGCCGCCAATATTTTCGACAGCAAAAACACTAAAACGGCACTCATCTGTGGCGACAGACATATCAGTTACGCTGATCTGGGCCATGATGTACGTCGAATAATGGGCGCTTTCAGGGAAAAAGGGCTTTCTGGGGGTAGCGTTGTCGCCCTTTGCCTGCATCGCGGGCCTGAACACACAGCCGTCACTCTAGCCTGCGCATTAACAGGAGTGATCTGGGTTCCGATAGACGCAGATTCCCCATCAGAGCGGCTGCATTATCTCCTTGAAAATTGCCATCCGGATCTTGTCGTAACGACAAAAAGAGAAAGTATTGAACATCCGACCGAAACGCCTGAAATACTCTTATCAGCCGAACCTTTGGCAGAATGCCCACTCCCGCTTGACGCTCTCTCATCAAGTGAAGCTCCAGCTTATTATCTCTACACATCAGGGACAACCGGAAGGCCAAAGTGCGTTGTTTTATCCAATAAATCAACCTCGAATGTCATTACCAGTACCCTTAAAGAGTGGTTTGTCACACCTCAGGATGTCTTCATTTCTGTAACACCTTTGCATCATGATATGTCAGTCTTCGATGTTTTTGGCTGCCTGACCGCCGGTGCAACACTGGTTCTTCCCGCTGTCGGTGAAGAAAAGGATGCCCTGTGCTGGAATCAGTTAGTTGCCAGACACAAAGTCACACTATGGTGCTCTGTGCCTGCTATTTTAGAAATGCTCCTCGCTTGCCGTCAGGGTGATGAATTGAAAAGCCTGCGGCTGATTGCGCAAGGTGGTGATTATATCAAACCGGCTGTGATTGGTAGCTTGCGCGCACTTCTACCGTCAGTGCGGTTGATTTCGTTAGGGGGGCCAACTGAGACGACGATATGGAGTATATGGCACGAAATTGGGGTAGATGATGTCAGCCAGATCCCTTATGGGAAACCCTTGCCTGCTAACAGCTACTTTCTGTTGAACGAGTGTGGTAATCACTGTCCGGTGGGTGTGACTGGTCTTATTCATACGGCAGGCGTCAATGTCGCGTTAGGTTATCTGGAAAACGGGACGCTCACCCAGACCAATTTTATCACCATCAAGGATACGAACGGAGAAGACATCCGGGCGTTCAGAACCGGTGATCACGGGCACTACCGTCACGATGGCATTATTGTTTTTGATAGCCGCGTCAACGGTTACGTCAAGGTGCGCGGAGTACGTATTTCGTTGCCGGACATCGAGAATGAACTGGTTCGTCACCCATCGGTTAAGCATATTCTTGTGGTGGATTATGGCGATGAAATGCATGGTGAAACCTCCATCGGCGTACTTTATGTACCGCTGAAAGAAGAAGCCTTGTCAGGTACAGAATTGCGCAAATATGCCAGCCAATGCCTGCCTCCATCACATGTTCCCACACGGATCTTACAGGTCACCGAATTACCGCTCTCGCCAAATGGCAAACCTGACCGCCCTAAAGCACGCAGCCTATTGATGGAATCTGTGCCTGAAGCATCGCCTATTCGACAAGATCCTTCCTCTGAGCAACAAACAGAGATAGAAGAGACGGGAATGAAAAAGAAAGTGCTGGAAATCTATCTGGACGTGCTCGGCAAATCACAAAATAGCCATTTTGATGCTTCCAGCGACTTCATCAGCATGGGATTACGCCCCCAGCATCTGAAAACAATTTCGGCACGAATCTCCGAGGAATTTGCTATCGGGGTTTCGTTACCACAATTGCTGCGTTGCCGTAATGCCGCAGAGGTTGAACAGCAACTGAACGCATCTCTGCGCTTTTGAAAATAGTTCGGATTATTAACATGAATAATATTGACCTTATTGGTATTGGTATCGGCCCTTTCAATCTGGGATTAGCGGCCCTGCTTTCGTCACACTCTAATCTGACCAGCCTTTTCCTCGACCGTAAGCCCGAGTTTCGCTGGCATGAAGGTCTTCTGTTACCGGGTACAACATTACAGGTTCCATTTCTGGCCGATCTGGTCACGATGGCCGACCCGACACATCCTCTGAGCTTCCTGAATTATCTTCATAAGCATGACCGTATTTATAAATTCTATTACTATGAAAAATTTCAGATCCCACGTCAGGAATATGACCATTATTGCCGTTGGGTGACACAACAGCTTCCCTCCTGCCAGTTTGGAGAAAATGTCATTGATGTGGATTATGATCCAACATCTGAGCGTTTCATTATTGAAAGTAAGACACACACACGTTCGACACATCAGTACTACAGTCGTAACCTTGCCATTGGTATAGGAACAGCCCCGTTTCTGCCTGAATGGGCTAAAATCCGAACCAAAGCACCTATCTTTCATTCGGCAGACTTCATCAACAAACGAGCACAACTCTCAACATGCCGACGTGTCACAGTGATTGGTTCAGGCCAAAGTGCTGCCGAATGCGTGCTGGCACTTTATAGTGCGTTAACTCCTGAAATGATAGAGAACGGTGCTTCAATTCAGTGGATCACCCGCTCTGCCGGTTTTCACCCGATGGAATCCTCGAAACTCGGTCAGGAATGTTTTACACCTGCTTACATGAACCATTTCCACAGCATAAGCAGAGAAAAACGCCGCACGATCGCATCGGGTCAAGGGGGGCTTTATAAAGGTATCAGCGTCTCAACTATCGCAGATATCTTCGATATTCTGTATGAACGTTCCATCGGCGGTCGTGATCCGGGTCTTTCGCTTGTTTCAAACTGCGAGGTGGAGCAAGTGGAAAATAGCGAAGACTCAGGGACATTGCGGATCGTTTTCCGTCATCAGCAGCTCGATGAAGTCAGTTCCATTGAAACTGACGCCATTGTTGCTGCTACAGGTTATCAGCATACCAGCCCCAAATGGCTAGAAGGACTCAAACAAACGATACTTGCCACCGATGACTATGGTGATTTGATTGTGAAAGAAGACTTTAGCGCTCAACGACTTGACAAAGGAAAAGGCCTTATATTCGTGCAGAATGCTGAGATCTTCCAACATGGAATTGGTTCTCCTGATCTGGGGCTTGGCGCATATCGTAATAGTATCATTGCCAACCAGCTTCTTGGCCGGGCGCATTATCGTCTACCTCAGAATTCGTCATTCCAAAACTTTGGTCTGCCAGAACATCACAATATCGGAGATAAAGATGACGTTATCCCTTGCCGATAAGGACAGGCTAGATGCATTTTGGTATGACTGTGTTAAAAACCAGCATTTCAATATCGGTTATCCTGAGTCCTCAGACTTTGATTACTCTTACTTACAGAGATTCATGCAGTTCTCTATCAACAATTGCGGGGACTGGGGAGCGGAGTGCAACTATCTTTTAAATTCCTTTGAATTCGAAAAAGAAGTCATGAAATACTTTGCTGAACTGTTCAAAATTCCTTTTGAAGACAGTTGGGGCTATGTGACCAACGGAGGAACGGAAGGTAATATGTTCGGCTGCTATCTGGGGCGAGAATTATTCCCGGATGGAACGCTCTATTATTCAAAAGATACTCATTATTCGGTGGCAAAAATCGTCAAATTATTGCGTATCAAATCTTGTTTAGTGGAATCCTTACCCACCGGTGAGATAGATGATCATGACTTGCTACAGAAAATCATCGCTCATAAAGAGCCAAATCCCATCATCTTTGCGAATATTGGCACAACATTGCGCGGTGCAGTGGATAACATAAAAATCATTCAACAGCGTATGCAGCAAGCAGGTATCGCCCGCGAGAATTACTATCTGCATGCTGATGCCGCCTTAAGTGGGATGATCCTGCCATTTGTAGATGATCCGCAACCCTTT
Source organism: Xenorhabdus bharatensis (assembly GCF_037996705.1). Taxonomy (NCBI): domain Bacteria; kingdom Pseudomonadati; phylum Pseudomonadota; class Gammaproteobacteria; order Enterobacterales; family Morganellaceae; genus Xenorhabdus; species Xenorhabdus bharatensis. The sequence goes on from NZ_JBBMXG010000031.1 coordinate 24,966, forward strand.
ACCTTTGCCGATGGTATCGACTCAATCTGTGTCTCCGGGCACAAAATGATAGGCTCTCCCATTCCTTGCGGAATTGTTGTTGCGAAACGGAAAAACGTTGAACGCATTTCCGTTGATATCGATTACATTTCGGCTCAGGACAAGACTATCTCAGGTTCACGTAATGGTCAGACGCCACTGATGATGTGGGCGGCGATTCGCAGCCACTCGTTTGCCGATTGGCGTCACCGCGTCAAACGCTGTCTGGGAATGGCACAATATGCCGTTAAACGTTTCCGGTCTGCGGGGATAGATGCCTGGTGTCATGACAACTCCATTACGGTGGTATTTCCATGCCCGTCACCCGCTGTCTGGAAAAAGCATTGTCTGGCAACATCGGGAAATACGGCACACTTAATAACCACGGCGCATCATCACGACAGTCGTAAAATTGATATATTGATCAATGACGTTATTGCTGAATCGCGCCAGATAGTTAACGTGCGTGATGTTGTATGTGAGCAGTAAAAACAATAAATAACAGTAAAGCTGACTATGTTCAGGCTATGTGGCATTAAGGAAGCAGCGAACCGTAACCTGACCACTCGCCGGATATACGATTACAGCCACCCTTTTTCTGTTGTGTTATGGGTAGGGTGATTTTGGTCTTCTGCCTAAACCCTAACCATGTCACTGCAATTTATTTTATATAAGATAACTGAAGGAGCTTTTGGTGCTTACAGCAAGAAATATCACCGCAACTTACGGCAAAAAAACCGTATTGCATGATTTGTCAGTAGACTTTGCTCAAGGGCGTATCACCGCACTCGTCGGGTCTAATGGCTGCGGTAAGTCAACACTTCTGAAGTCCATCATGGGCTTCATTCCACTGAAAAGTGGAGAAATTCTACTGGAAGGTAAGCCGATTGCAGGGATAGGTCGCAAAGCGCTGGCCCGAAAGATCGCTTATCTGCCACAGGAGTGCCACTGCCCGGACTACATGACACTGGGAGAGTTGATCGAACTGGCGGCTTGTGGGCGCCATTCTCTTTTCGGCGGGGCATCTGCGCGGGATCACAAACTGTTTCATGATGTATTAGACATCGTCGGCCTGGCTGATCAGGCCAATTCTCAGGTCAGTGCCCTGTCAGGAGGCCAACGCCAACGGGCTTGGGTAGCGATGGTGCTTGCACAGGACACAGACATCATTCTTATGGACGAGCCGGTCAACCACTTAGATATCAAATATCAGTACACCGTGCTAAAACTGATCCGTGATCTCTCCCTCCAGCACGGAAAAACCATCGTTGTGGTGTTACATGATTTAAATCTGACAACCACTTTTGCCGATGATGTTGTGATGCTTAATACTGGCAACGTCGTTGCCGCTGGTGCTGTCAATAAAACGATAACAGTAGATAATATCCAGCGTGTATTCGATATTCCGGCTGATATTTTCAGTTACAACGGCAGCCTTATCTGCCAGCCTTATCCGGGCATCAACCACCCTGAAAACCGGTCGGGAGTATCACGATGAAACCCCGTTTTTTCTTTATATGTGCACCTTTTGTATTACTGCTAATCTTTTTTTTTAGTCTTTCTTTCGGTATGAATATTGCGTCATTTTCGCAAATTTATGCCGCTTTAACACAATCTGAACCGCAAAACTATGAGCAAGCCGTTATTTTATACCAACGACTGCCACGGGCGCTGATCTCTGTTTATGTCGGTGCGGTGATGGCATGCAGCGGTCTTGTTTTCCAAGGGTTGATCCGCAACCCGCTGGCTTCTTCATCGACATTAGGCATCAATGCTGGGGCAACCCTGTTTGTCGTAACTGGTGCAATTGTTTTTTCGCTCGACTTGACATTACAAGGCATCGCAGCCCTTTTTGGGGGGCTATTTGGCTTTTTATCATCACTTTTAATATCTCGTCTGTCGGGTGTTAACGCTGTTTCTCGCGACTTGTTGCTGATACTGGCAGGCACATTAATCGCGATGCTCTATCTTGGGGTAAGTAATGCTGTTCTTCTCGCTTACCCTGAAACGCGAACCGAGTATTTGAGCTGGCTAGCAGGGGCTATCAATCATGTTTATATCACAAGACTGCACCATTTCTGGTGGTTCGGTCTGCTGGCCTTCATCGTGCTTTTATTACTGGCACGTCCGCTGACGCTCATTCTGCTCGGTTACGAAAAGGCGCATTCGATTGGCGTGAATGCAACGCTTGTTTCGCGCATTGCCTTAATTGCCGCCATAGTTGCATCCAGTTCTGCTGTTGCCATATGCGGGCCGATTGGTTTCGTCGGGTTGGTTGTCCCTCATATTGTCAAGCCTTTGGTGGGACAGAACTTTATGCTATCGCTGCCCGCCTGTGCTCTGACAGGGGCAAGTGTCTGCCTGATCGCCAATCTTTGTGCACAGACACTCTTCCAGCCTTATATCATACATACCGGCATTCTGATGGATTTTTTGGGTGGGCTGTTTTTCATCTGGATCATCAGAAAGCGCTACCTTTCAACAAAATCAGCGAGATTGTTATGAAGTTCGGTCAGGCAATAGACGGAAAAAGAGTATTACGCTTTGCGAATGGATTACAGATGCGTACCCTCGATATAAAAGTCGGGTTATGTCTATTTACCATTACGATCATACTCGTCGTGATTTCTTTAAGCGTTGGCGTTACAGACGTCGGTGTATATGAATTCTTGCATATGCTTTTCGGTAATTCTCTGGAACACCACCAGTTTTATGCACTCTGGGTTGTACGAATCCCGCATATTTTATTAGGGCTGATGGTTGGTTGGTGCGCAGCCCTTGCCGGCGCTATTCTGCAACCCATTGCTCGCAACCCCTTGGCCGATCCCAGTCTTTTTGGCATAAGTCAGGGTTCTATGACCATGATCATCATCTTGCTGGCGTTCGTTCCCACCGCACCTAACATACTGATCGTCCTTGCTGCATTAGCTGGTGGACTGGCTGTTGCATTATTTCTGACTTTACTCGTCGGCAATAATCGCGCAAGTGGCTTGGCAATTTTACTCATGGGGATTGCCGTCTCGTCCGTTCTCAATTCAGTCAGCTCTTTTCTTATTCTCTATCTACCGACAGAGTTATCCCTGCATCTTGCTGGATGGATGGAAGGATCACTGTTTCAGGCCAGCTGGTCAGTTATTGCATCATTCATGCCATTATTCTTATTGAGTATTATTGGTATTCTGCTCATCGGCCCCGCGTTAAACCGCTATGAGCTTGGAAACGAACTTGCTTTGTCCCTTGGAGAACCTATCAAATATTCCCGTCCGATGCTGATGGGATTCTCTGTCTTATTAAGTGCCGCATCTGTCACCGCAGTAGGGCCATTGAGTTTTTTAGGAATACTGGCACCGCATCTGGCCAGCTTTATTTCATCGGCTACAGGTCGCGCCCGTTTGTTTCTTTCCGCTCTGGTGGGCGGCAATCTAGTCATTGCGGCAGATATCATGACGAAAGCAGCACCAGCAGGCGTCTTCATCCCTATCGGATTGAGCTTCACACTTATTGGTGTACCCCTGTTCATCCTGACAATACGGCTTAACGCATTGCGTAAACGCTAAACATTTGTCGTATCTGTTGTGGAGTGGTGCCCGTTATTCGGTCATACGCCATTTAAACCATCACTGAAACGTCTTCTTCTGAATAGAAAACTGTCAGTGATGGTTTTTTCCATTCTTCCCCCTATCCGTGTTGAAGTTTATTTGCTCATGCAGGTCTTTTATTCCGAGGCAGAGCAGATCAGAAAATTTATGGCGGGCGATCATTTATCAATCAGGTCAAAATCACCCTGATTGTATCGTAATCCATGGATGTTTTTGGGAGTGAAAATAGCATTAATAATTTTAATATCATCTTCAGAAATGAACAGTTCGACAGCACCAACATTATCACTCAGATGCTCAATTTTTCTTGCCCCTGGGATGGGAACAATATCATCCCTCTGGCTCATTACCCAGGCTAAAGCAAGCTGTGCTAAAGTGCATTTATATTTCTCGGTTATGTCTTGCAGTCTGCTGAGGAGTTGTCGGTTTTGCTGCATGACCTCCTGTTGAAAACGCGGGAGATGACGGCGGAAATCATCATCAGCGAAACCGGACTGGTCAGCAATTTTTCCGGTTAGAAACCCCCTTCCCAAAGGACTATAAGGAACAAAGCCCACCCCCAGCTCACGACAGGTCGGAAGAATGCTTTCTTCAGGTTCACGCGACCAGAGAGAATATTCATTCTGTACTGCTGTAATGTGATGTACTTTACTGGCTCTGCGCAGAGTGTCTGCTGAAACTTCTGATAAGCCAAGATGGCGGATTTTCCCTTCTCTGACCAAATCAGACATTGTGCCTACAACATCTTCGACAGGTACAAAAGGATCGACTCTGTGCTGATAAAGCAGATCAATGGTATCAATACGGAGACGTTTCAAAGAACCTTCAACCGCTTCCCTGATATGTTCTGGACGGCTATCAACACCAGCCATACGTTCAATTCCATTCCCCGTGGGCAGAATATGGAAGCCAAATTTTGTCGCAATCTGGATTTTATCACGGATGCCTCTGATAGCCCTCCCAACCAGTATTTCATTTTCAAAAGGACCATACACTTCAGCAGTATCAAGGAAGGTTATTCCCATATCTACTGCTGCGTGAATAGTATTAACTGACTGTGTTTCTTCAGCTCCGCCATAGGCAAAACTCATTCCCATACAACCCAGCCCTAAAGCCGATACGGAAAATTTATCCTTTCCCAGATAACGCCTTTTCATCTTCTTTTCCTCATTTATTAAGCTATGCTAAATTTATATTCCTTCTTTAGGTTCATAACAATTCATATGTAAAAAATGCAATATTAAAGAGAAGTTAATAATGAAATATCTCCCTGAGTTGCAACAAATAAAAATATTAATTCTCATTGTAAAACTGGGGAGTTTCCGAAAAGCAGCAAAAGAACTGAACCTTTCTCCCCCATCTTTGACTTTCGCCATAAATAATCTCGAAGAAAAGCTGGGCGTAAGGCTTCTGAATCGCTCAACTCGAAGTCTTTCTTTAACTGAGGTAGGAGAGGAGTTTTTGCGCAATATCATTCCGGTATTCGATGACTTCAAACGTGTTATCGATAGCCTTAATTATTATAAGGAGAAGCCAGAAGGTATTGTGAGAATAAACCTGCCGCGAATAGTACTTGAACTCTTCTTTCAACAGTATTTTTTAGCCTTCAAAAAAGAATATCCAAATATTACGTTGGAGATCTTCACTACTGACAAGAAAATCAACCTTATTGAATCAGGGTTTAATGCCGGTATACGTTATGCTCAGGATATACCTAAAGATATGATTGCAATCCCTTTTGGCCCGAAACTGAATCTTATACCAGTTGCCAGCCCAGAGTTTGTATAGATAAATCAGAATAACTAGACACATTTCACATGCTCCATAAACAGCGCGTCAATTGAACACCTCTCTCGCCGTCTTATCGCTTTGACTTCAGCCCATTTCGGTTCGATAGGATTCAAATCCGGGCTGTAAGGGGGTAACCATTCCAACAGGCAGCCGTGGTCTGCTACCGCTTTTATCGTGTCATGCCGTTTATGGAATGAGGCATTATCCATGACAATCACGGCGCCGCTGGGGAGCTTGGGCAGCAAATCTTGTGTCATCCAGGCGTGAAAGACATCCGCATTAATGCTTCCCGAAAATAAGCTTAAGGTCACGAAGGTCTTTTTGAGGATCGCACCAATGACATTGATGCGGCCTTTGGCCTGCCAATCGTGTGTCCCGAAGCAGCGCCGCCCTTTCGCCGAATAGCCGTGTGTACGGGGCATCGACTGGGCAAAACCGCTTTCATCCAGATAAACAATCGGTTTCCCCGCTTGCTCATAGTGGCCGATGCGTTTGATAAAAGCCTGACGCGCCTGAGCGTCAGCGTTGGGATGCCTTAGCGTTTTTTTTGACCGTTATTTTCAGCCGTTTCAAGGCGTAGTGGATAGCAGACTGCGCAACACCCAGACGTTTTGCTCTTTCCCATTGATAATCATCGGGATAATTTTGGACATCGGTGAGAAGCGCTTCATCACTGATTTTTGTGGGCGGCTTATTCCGTGTCACACAGGGTTCTATTTTGTGATGCCACCGAAATAAGGTCCGCATAGAAATATCAAAATGCTGACTCGTTTGTTCGAATGTCAACGAATACTTTTCTTTGTATGCCAATACTCGCTTTCGAAAATCCAGACTGTAGCCCATTGCACTTTATCCTTTTGTTATGTGAATCCAGCTATTATGTCATATTAATATGATTCTGCTATATACAGCCTGATGTTCCAGATCGAGACAGGTAAAAGGATTGATATAGGTTTTGTGTTTGATTAAGGAAAAAGATCTTAAAATTGTTGGCAGCTAAGGCGGGAGAAGTTATGAACGATAACCCTAGCAGGATAAGACTCAATAATATTTTCATATCGCCTCCTTTTGCGGAAACAATAAAAAATCATGATACAGTATTATTAATTAATGGTCGGATAAATCATCACAGCCCTATTAAGGCTGTCTTCCTCTATCCGGTGTTATTTTAATGCCAATCTCCCTGTTAATGATTACTCAAAAAATCTCCTCCTCTTGTTGTGATTTAATAGGCGTCATACCCGAGCTGGTGGAGGAACGAGAGAATAAACAATGAAATACATTGTCTTGTCGGTGACGTAGTCACTCCTCCTGTGGAGAGGTGACTTTTATGTTGGGATAGGGTGAAATGGTAGACACGTACTCCCGAATAATCTCCCCCTTTTTGAACCAAACTTCATGAATGGAAGTTCTCCTAAGAATCTGAGTATTCCTATCCGTGAAATTGAGTTTAGTCAGCGGTTCTACGCGATCGATGTCGTTCCCAATACTTTTATTCATCGTGTTAAAGCGTTGTTTCTGAAATTGAATTGTTGCCTCATCGTTTGTTACGGAATTGTTGATATAATTTTCGTTTCGATGAAACAGCGCGTGTATTCCTTTCAGACTAGGTAGGTTGATTAATTGTCTTTTTTCTCTGTCCACCTTTATGTCGTAATTTCCTTCTCTTTGATTAAACTTCATTAAAGGATAATGCAGCCTATCATGATAAGCCTGAGTAATGAGATCAGGATTACTTTGCTTGAAATAGTTAGAACAAAATCGGCCAACAGATTCGAGTTCGCGTCTATTTTCTGATAGCCCCTTGTCTGCGGAGTAACAGCTTAATAAGCGCAGGAAACCAAAATATTTTTTCGCAAATTTTTTTTTATAACGAGCCTCTATTTTCATAAAAAAGTTATGGAGTGCATCCGAATCTGAATTCAGGAAGACATCATCCCAGTCATCATCTGAACGAAGCCGCAGATTACCGGGTTGACCATGCGCACACAGATTAAGGCGCGGTTTATTGTCAAATTTATCTTCAAAAGTGAAGTACTTATTCATTTGATTTATTTTAAAGAAGTCACTCATTAGCTTACTCCTGTTAACTCAGATAATAAGTAAAACTGGCATGGCTGATTGATTGTGAGTCTAGTTTACTGTCAACGGCTTCTTCTAGGGATGCTTTCAATTCGTCAAAAAAAAGCCATATCACACACTCCTTTTTAGAGTACAAGGTATACTCCTTCATGATGAAATTACCAGCATGATTGATAATTTTTTCCATCACAATGGTGTTGTGTGATGCTCCTCATTTCTCATAGAACTAGAAGCATCAAGAGTTAGAGTTAAGGAACTCATTGAAATGGCTAGATATAGGCGACCCCATATAGGGCGTTACATCTCTGAGGAGATGGCACATTTAAATATGAGTCTAAGAGAACTTGCGCAGGCACTGGATGCCCCTCCCTCAACGATTGAGCGTATAGTGGAAGGTCGCGCAGCGGTCACGCCAGAAATGGCGAAACGTTTAGCCAGCGTGCTGGGTAGTACGCCGGAAATGTGGCTGAGACTTCAGGAAGCGCACAGTTTAGCGCTCAATAAATAGGGGATTTTATCCCTTCCACCAGCCTGAGTAACCATCAACAGATGGTACTGCTCCAAGCCGCGTATAAAAAATGGACCATGTCTATCCAAGATTGGCGTCTTGCGATGAGTCGTTTTATGATTGAATTTAATGACCGTCTAGACGGTCACGTTTAAACGAAAATGGCGATTACACAAAATACTAAACAAGGTCGGATTTTCCTGTATCACGACTAACACTTTTGCGGCCAGCCCGGTAGGGTTTCGGCGCTTTTGCTCCCAACTTTTGATAGTAGCATTTGGTGTGCCTCCTAACGTGCCCTTGACAGGGTATAAAAAAGGGGCAATTAAGCCCCTGTGAAGTGAAGTTTCAGCCCTAGTGCTTTTGTTATTTTCATCATAGCGCTGAATGTTGGATTGCCTTTTCCTGATAGCGCATGATACAGCCCTTCTCTGGACATACCCACTTCCCTAGAAAGCTGGCTCATGTTTCTGGCTCTGGCAATATCACCTAACGCAGACAGTACCAATACTGGGTCTCCATCTTCCATAATTTCATTAAGATACATTTGCATTTCTTCTTCACTGTTCAAATGTTCCGAAATATCGTATTCTTTCAGTTTCATAGTTCCCCCTCAATCTCTTTGTAAATGGCTTTTGCTCTGACTATATCTTTTTGCTGTGTACTTTTATCTCCACCACACAACAAAATAACGATTACTTTTCCGTGTTTTCTCAGATAAACCCTGTAGCCTTTACCTTCATGAATCCGCATTTCTGAAAATCCTTCGCCTACTGGCTCAATATCGCCAGAATTTCCATTTTTCAGTCTGCGAATTCGTGCCTGAATCGTCTTTTAGGGCATCAATCCAGTTATCAAATATTTCTGTACTTAATACAGTTATCATTCCCTTGCCCCTAATGTTTCGATAATTAAAGAATATAACCATAATGGCTGACTGTCAAATATATCTGACACATTGAAGGGGCATTTTCAGCCCTTACTTTTAAAGTAGAACATTGCGTAACCTTACAGATAATTCATGATTTTATTCCTCGCCGTTCAAGGCCGGAGACGGTGCTGGGCTATAGATGAATCAAAATAATTGGGCATATCCTCACATACGTCATAAACAGTTCATAAATTGAATACCTTTCTCGCCTTCTTATCGCTTTGACTTCAGCCCATTTCGGTTCGATGGGATTCAAATCCGGGCTGTAAGGGGGTAACCATTCCAACAGGCAACTGTGGTCTGCGACCGCTTTTATCGTGTCATGCCGTTTATGGAATGAGGCATTATCCATGACAATCACGGCACCGCTTGGGAGCTTGGGCAGCAAGTCTTGTGTCATCCAGGCGTGAAAGACATCCGCATTAATACTTCCCGAAAATAAGCTTAAGGTCACGAAGGTCTTTTTGAGGATCGCACCAATGACATTGATGCGGCCTTTG
>NZ_JBBMXG010000032.1:0-29712 GCF_037996705.1 Xenorhabdus bharatensis
ACCGAAACTATTTAACATGCACCACCCCATACATGCTGTCCAGTTTTGACCAGTCTCATGTGAACAAATCGCAGCATAAGTTCCCATTGAAGCGAAAAGCGTCGTACCAGCCACTAGGCAAAGAAGAAGACATTTCTTCATAGTTATTTTCCACCTCGTTACTATCACAAAAACTGGGAAATGTAATAAATCCACGACACCATAACAACAAGCGAATAATGCTTAACAATTGATTAACACTTGAAACTCAACCCAATATTCCTTTACCCATTCCCTGAGTGGCTAAAGGAATACCCCAAGCCATCACATCCGTGGTGGTTTTTTTATATCTGAATTTCACCGCGTCTCGCTCGACGTAAAAACACCAAAGAACCTTTCAGGATAAGCCTTGAGGAATGCCAGTAGTGGTCTGGTTAACCCTCTTTGGGCTGGTGATTCCTGAGCGCAAGGTTTATCACTAAAAGGAACTAACCATGAAAGAAGTGATAGTCATCCCTCCATTCGATTTCCAAGAAATGGTAACAGCCGTACAAGATAAGGTGGTCACGACGAGCCTTAAAATCGCGTCCTATTTTGGCAAACGGCATGACAACGTTTTAAGAAAAATTCGTCAGGTTAGAGATGAATGCCCGGATGATTTTGCTGCCCTCAATTTTGAGGAGGCTGATTTCATTGATAAAAATGGTGATGTGCAGCCGATGTTCAACTTGACTAAAGATGGTTACATGTTGGTTGTCATGGGATTTACTGGCAAAGCTGCAATGCTAATCAAGGTTAACTACATTCAGGCTTTCAACTGGATGGCGGAGCAAATTGACAGATGGAGAGACTTAGGTGAAGAGGCACAACATCGTCATGCTCTGAAAGTTGCGAAATCTGAAATTAAAGCTCGAATGGGTAGTCGCATGATGAACGATAGAAAGAAAGAGAAGAAGTTACTGGAGTTGGAGTATGAGCAAATTTTATCTTTGATGCAGCCAAAATTACTTTTTGATGAGGATTAATAGATCAAAAGAAACTACAGGAAATCCTATAGTTTCTATCAAATACTCAAAGGACAAAAAAGTCCTCTGCAATAAAATCAAATGGTTAATTCCAAAAAGCATCCTAAAAAGGGTGCTTGATAGAGTTTTGTGTAAGTTTTAGGCGGGTGGGGTCTCGCTCAAATGGCGTGATATATAAACCGAGCCAGTTGTTTGTTCTGAATTCAATCAAAGAGAGGTAAATATGCCTGAGCACCAGATACCACCGGGACTGCGTCCGATCAGACCTTTGCCTGATATCGCTCCTAAAGAAGAGGCCAAGGCTAAGATGTTGCTGGATATCGTCAAACTCAAGCGATACTACGGACTCAATAACGAAGAATTAGAGCAGGTCATGAAGATGGCTTGTGAATTATCGAAGTAAGGAAAGGAAATGGCGGCTAAAAACAAAGTTGGTCGCCCCTCTGATTATTTACCGGAGGTGGCTGATGATATATGCGCATTGCTTGCCGACGGTGAAAGTTTAAGAAGCATTTGCAAGCGTCCGGGAATGCCAAACAAGTCCACAATCTTTCGTTGGTTGCGTGAGCATCAAGATTTTTGCGACCAATACGCGCACGCACGCGAGGTTCAGGCGGAAACTTTAATTGAAGAAACGCTGGAGATTGCTGACGATTGCATCGCTGATCCGGCGGAAGTGGCGAAAGCAAAATTACGGGTTGATACGCGCAAGTGGTTCATTACGAAGGTTGCGCCCAAGAAGTATGGCGAACTGGTGAAGCAGGAAATTGATCACAAGTCGAGTGATGGAACTATGACCCCGAATAATATTGACCTCAGTCACCTGACTTTTGAGCAATTGCAGGCATTGAGAAAAAATCGTGAAAAATAGCTCTATTTAACATAATGGATCTTATCGGAATCGCCACTTTCCAACTCAATCAAAATGTTACCTTAAACGGGTAAAAGTCTCACTCTTCTGTCTAATTTTCGGGCTTTTATTTGTTGCTGATTTGTTATCAAAAACGTGAAAATCATTTCACCGTGATTTTAGCTCGAACCGCGTATTTTTCTCACTTTGGGCACTGACATGGATATCGATAATGCAATGCTGGATGAGGCTATCGAAAGAGAGATTGCCCGGCGCAGTCTGCATGAGTTCATCCAGTACATAAATCCTGAATATATTACCAGTAATTTTTCACGTCAGGTTTGTGCGGCCTTAGATGAATTCCTGCTGGATATGATGAACGGACAACGCCCGATACTGATACTGGGTGCGCCGCCACAGCATGGTAAATCAGAAATTGTTTCACGTTACCTGCCAGCTTACTTTTTTGGTAAATACCCAGATTTACGGGTTGCCGGGCTGTCCTACGGTAAAGACTTGGCCTCTGATATGAACCGTGACGTACAAAGCATTATGATGAGTGAAGAGTACATTCGTTTATTTCCAGCATCAGCACTGAATGTGCGCCGCGTCGTAACGATTGAAAGAGAGGCTAAACGCAATTCAGAAACATTCGAAATTGTCGGTAGAAAAGGGGTTTATATCAGTCAAGGGGTTGGCGGGCCATTAACGGGAAAGCGCGTTGATTTAGGTATTATTGACGATCCGATTAAAAACGCCAAAGAAGCCTTAAGCCCAACAACGAAAAATGCCATCTGGAACTGGTATGTCTCCACTTTCAAAACCCGTCTGTCAAAAAACAGCGGGGAGATCATTATGGCGACTCGCTGGGCAACGGATGACTTATCCGGCAAGGTCATTGAATCCAGCTCAAAAGCAAGGGTGCTGGCGTTCCCTGCCATTAATGAGCACGGTGAGGCATTAGTGCCTGAACTCCACCCGATTGATTCTTTATTGGAAAAGAAGGCGTTGTTTGGTGATTACTTTTGGTCAGCCATGTATCAGCAATCGCCAAAACCGTCCGGTGGTACGATTTTCAAGGAAGACTGGGTCAATTATTACTTGCTGAAAGACCTCCCAGAGAAATTCGATAAAGTTATCCATAGCTGGGATATGACCTTTAAAGACGGTGAGGGGACGGATTACGTGGTTGGTCAGGTTTGGGGCAAGAAAGGGGCGAATTCCTATTTATTACATCAAACACGTGCACGGATGACGTTCACTGAGACCCTGCAAGCCGTTAAGAAGCAATCAGCAGACTTCCCCGAAGGTCGCCGTAAATTGGTGGAAGATAAAGCTAATGGTCCTGCGGTGATTGATTCACTCAAAAGTACGGTATCAGGTCTGATTCCAATCGAGCCGGACGGAAGTAAGATTGCCCGTGCTCACGCAGTTACCGCTGAATGGGAAGCAGGCAATATTTTCTTACCCCATAAAGACATTGCGCCGTGGGTTGTAGATGCTGTCAATGAAATTACCACATTCCCTGTTGGTGCTCATGATGACGTGGTGGACTGCATGACACAGGCCATACGCGACCTGTATCAGAAACGACGCGGTATCAGTATGAATCAGGAAATTATTAATCAGGCGATGCGCAATTCACGTCACGCTACTCGTTGGTAAAAATCACTATGGCAAGAAAACAAAAGCGTCAGGCGATAAAGCCTCGTCGGGGATTGGCATTGTCTCAAACCCTAGCAGAAAAGCTGGAGTCAGGGCAGTACATCCTCACTTATGAAGAAATTAAAGACATTTATGGTCCGGCAAAAACATTAGGCGCACCCAAAGCAGCGGCGTTGGCAATGGACAGTGCCCTCAGCGCCTCAGGCGCATACACGCTTATTCAGCATGCATGGGAACATGGTCAAGGTTATGCGATGGGCCCGTCCTTTATGGGCTATGCCGCACTGTCATCATTAACCCAAAATGGGCTAATTCGGGCGTGTATTGAAACTGTCGTCGATGATATGACGCGGGAATGGATAGAGATCAAAGCCGTGGAGATTGACGGTCAGGGTGACAGCAGTGAAGATAAGAAGGCCATTGAAGACGCCTTGATTGATTTCAAGGTCAAAGATGTCTTTCACAAAGCGGCGGAGTTTAACGGTTACTTTGGTGGTTGTCTGATATTCATTGATACTGGCGCATCTGACACCCAATTGTTGGTGCCGCTGGATATCTCAGAAAAGTCAGCAGAGCTGAAAAACTTAAAACGCTTTGTGCTGGTGGAGCCGATTAATATTTTTCCCGGTCGATACGAAAGTACTGATCCGCTCAGTCCTCGCTATTTCAGCCCGGATACGTGGTGGGTATTAGGGAAAGAGGTTCATGCCTCACGACTCATCCGCATCTGTGGTAATGAAGTGCCGATATTGCTCAAGCCCAGTTATAACTTTATGGGTATGCCACAGGCGCAGTTGCTGTATGACTATGTGATCCATTTTCAGGACAGTCGAACCTCCGCCGCACGGTTGCTGGAGAAGTTCTCGCTCACGGCGTTAAAAACCAATATGGAAGATATTCTGACTAACCCTAATGCCACTAAAGGATTGGATGGACGATTGGCGTATCTGGCTCGGCATCGCTCCAATGATGGTATTTTGGCGATTGATAAGGAAATGGAAGACATTGTGAAGCTGGAAACGCCGCTGTCGGGTGTGACTGATATTGTTCGCCAGATGTTGGAATTGATTGTCGTGATAAACCGGACTCCAGCGGTTAAATCATTAGGTATCTCACCCAGCGGTTTTAATGCCACCGGGGACAGTGATATCCGTAATTACAATGATCATGTGAAAAGCCAGCAAGAGAAAATCTTCCGTACCGGCCTGCAAAAAGCACTAAATATCCTTCAGGTCGTCACCTTGGGCCGATTGACGCAATCTGTCACTTTCGATTTTGTCGATTTAAATAAGGATGACGCCAAAGCCGCAGCGGAAACTCAGAAAATGAAGACCGACCGTGATGTTTCGTTGATTGATACCGGGGTGATTTCGGAAAAAGAGGTCAGGCAGCGCTTATCTGCCGATCCTGACAGCGACTATTTCGGCATTGATGTTGATAACGTTCCAGAGGGTCACTATGGGGAAGAAGAAAATCAAAACGGGCCGCTCTACACGCCCCAACGCGGGGCTGGAGCAGGAATATTACCGCCGGATGCAGGCTTTAATTCAGGAGATGGCGAATTCGGTTGATTATTGGCTATCTGCTGAATACAAACGCCAGCAACCGGAGATTGTCGGTGATGCCTCACCTGCCAAAGAATTAACGGAAAAACTCTTTGCCATCAAAGGGCGATGGAATACGAAGTTTGGGCAGATGGCGAAGTCAATCGCTGTCTGGTTTGTCAACCGGGCCAATACCTATGCGTCACATTCAGTCAAAAACAAACTGAAAGCAGACAGTATCACCGTCAATATGCGCGTCACACCCGCAGTACAGAATGTGTTAGACAGCCTGTACGAGCAGCAGGTCAGTCTGATTACCTCCATTCCTGAACAGTATCTGACACAGGTACAAACGTTAGTGCAGCAAAGTGTGGTTAACGGGCGGGATATTGGCTTTCTGAAAGCCGAGCTGAAAGAACGCTATCGTCTGACAGAAAACCGAGCTAAAACCATTGCCCGAGACCAGAACGCTAAAGCCACCAATGCCATTGCCCGGGAGCGTTGCCGATCAACGGGGATTACTGAGGGGATTTGGATACACCGCGCCGGGGGCAGTAAATCCTATCGCGAATCACATATCAGCATGAACGGGCAGCGATTCATGTTGAGTGAGGGGGGTTACGACTCGCACGTGCAGCGTCATATCCAGCCCGGTGAGTTGATTAACTGTAAGTGTGATTTCCGGCCTGTTATTCCTCAATTTGGAAATACTTAATCTATGCCTACATTGAAAGAAAATAACTCTGTCGTCTTTGACGAGGGGAGCCGACGACGCATTGATGCCAACGGCTACCTCCACGTTTCACAGACGCATCTGACTAAAGAACAGGTTGTACCTTATGTCGGGCGGGAAATTCCCGGCTGGGAGACGCTGGCATTAGACCCAGACAGGCTTTATTTCGGTTATCGTCCCGCCGATGAACTGGAAAAGGCCAAGGCCACGTTTAACGGTATCCCGCTACTTTATCGTCATGAACAGGACAGCGCCGAACAGCCATTAAAAGAATTGCGGGTAGGCTCTATCGGCACAACGCCAGTATGGGAACCACCCTATCTGGATAACGCATTAACCGTAACCGACCGGATGGCAATTGATGCCATTCAGGATGGATCACTTAAGGAACTCAGTTGCGGCTATTTTTTTGAGCCTGACTTTACATCAGGTGAGTTTAACGGTGTTGCCTATGACTTCGTGATGCGTCATCTTCGCGGAAATCATGTGGCACTGGTTAAAGAAGGTCGGGCTGGCCCCGATGTCTTTGTACATGACGGCAAGCCGTCTCAATTACAGGAACATGCAATGTCACAGGAAAATACCGCACCGAACAGTGCAGAAAATAAGGGTCCTATCACTCAGGATAACCCGAATGAGGCTCAGTCTACGGAGAATCAGAAACCGACAGAGTTTGCGATAGATAATGATGCCGTCAAAGAAAAGATGACGGAACTGGAGTTGGCCACGGATGATGAAGCTGCCGTACAGACCTTTATCAGTGGGATGCAGTTTGCGCATGAACTGGCAGAAGGTGAACCAGTCACCGCGCCGGTTGGTGATAATGGTCAGGAAAAACCTAATCCAGTGAATGATAATCCCCCCGGAGAAAATACCGGCGAGAGCAAGAAAGAGTCACCGGCAATGGACCGCAAACCCAACATTACGATGGATGCCAATACGATTCGTCATCAGGCGGTTGAGCAGGCGAAAGCCCATTTTCGGGCGCTTAATGAAGCCGGGCAGAAAGTCCGCTCGCTGGTGGGTGAGGTCGATGTCATGGCGTTTGACAGTGCCGAAGCGATTTATGCCCATGCATTGAAAAACAAAGGCTATGATCCCAAAAAATACGACAAGAGCGCGTATAAGGGCATGGTCGATGTGCTGGCAGCGCAAAAGCCATCGCCATTTACTCAAAATCCGGTGATGGATGCCGCTCCAAGTAGTCTGGAAGGTCCCTTCGCAGGCTTAAAAAACATCAAAATTTAAGAGGCTATTATGGCATTACAAAAACAGGTCGGCCTGTACTATGCTCCGGCGGTGCCCGGTGACAGGGCCACGCAAAACCCGGTGATTTATACGCAGGGTAACCCAAGGGCAGAAGGGGATATCACCATCGGGCATTTCGTCTTTGCGGGTACAGATCCGTTCAGGCAAGTGAAAGCCTCCACAACCGGTAAAGATGCCCCGGTGGGCTTTGTGGAACGTATACTGGCGTACTACAACTATAATCTGATATCGCCGGGTGCGATGGATATCCCTGATCAAACGGATGTAACCGTTGCGGTACGGGGTGATTTCTGGTGCGCGCCCAGTAATCAGAACGTGGCTATTGATCAGGCTGTCTTTGCATCCACCACTGACGGTAGCATTCAAACCGCCGATGCGAAAGCGACCCTTGACGGGTATGTTAAAACGAGCTGGACAGTCAAATACTACGACGCCGACAGCAACCTCGCCATCATCTCGAACTGGCAGACCGCCTGATTCCTGACTGACATTATTCACGCATGACGCGACACTCTGAAATAGCGGGTGGGCTTTGTCATGCGTGCGGAGAACCCAATGAGTAATATTTCTTTTGAACAAGCCAAGCAATACGGCTTTATTTTTAATGGCGCCCGTCAGTGGATCACGCCCGGTAGTATACCGAGACTGGCTCAGGATGCGGCACTGATTACCTCGCCAAACTCCACTGTTCCCGCTGAATTGCTGGCCTATGTTGACCCGACGATTATTGAGATCCTGACTGCGATACGTAACGCCCGTGAGGTGTTCAGCGAAGAGAAACGCGGCGACTGGACCACACCGTATATGAAGTGGCGCGCTAATGAGGTCACAGGTAACACGGCGGCTTACTCGGATTTCGGGCATTCCGGGACATCTGGCACGAACTACGAGTGGCATACCCGTGAACAGTACCGTTTTCAGACGGTGACCCAATACGGTGATCTGGAAGCGGACATGGCTTCTGAGGCGAAAATCAATCTGGCTGCCGATAAGCAACGCGCCGCCGCGACGATTATTGATATTGATAGCAATAAGTTTTATCTGCTGGGAGTCAAAGACCGCGAGATTTACGGTGTACTGAATGACCCGAATTTAAATCCGGCTATTGCCGCGGCCCCAGTCGGTGAAAAAAGCTCTACCAAGTGGGCAGATAAAACCACGCAACAGCGTTACCGGGATATCCTGAACCTGTTTGCTCGGCTGGTGAGTCAAACAGGCGGTCTGGTGTCAGAGCGTGATGAACTGATCATGACTATCTCACCATCTGCCCGCGTGTTGCTGGGGGATGCGACAGACTTTAACGTTTCTGTGATGAAAATGCTGGAAACCTACTTCAGTAATCTCAAATTGGTGAGTCTGCCGCAACTGGGCGGGCCAAGTGGTGAGACTATCCAGCTCATCGCCCCGAAAGTTGCGGGCATGGAGACGGGTTTATTGGGTTTCGGGGAAAAAATGCGGGCAGGTCGTATTGTGCCTGATTTATCTTCTTTCTCGCAGAAATTCACGGCAACCACTTATGGTGCAGTGATTCGAATCCCTGCGGCGATTGCGCAAATGACAGGCATTTAAGCCTGACACAATACAACAACATTTAATGGTCTCTCTGGAGGCCATTTTTTTATATCGGAGAAAAGCAGTATGTCAAAAGGAAAAACCGTGAGTGTCCGCCTGAATCATCCGCATGGTATTGAATTTCCCATGCCGGACGGTTCCAGTGTGGTTTTGAAAGGGAACGCCTTTTATCTCTTTGGGCAGGAAAAAGGAAAGCTCCCCGTAGGTCTATTCGGTGAAACGCGAGTAGACGCGGACAAATGGGATTACATCCTGACGCATTATGGCGAGATGGAAATCTTCAAAAACCAGCTGTGTGTCTGGGATGAGAAAACGACCAGTGCCAACGATAAAGCCAGCGAGAAAAAAGAACTGCGCCACGGGCGCGAGCCTGTAGATACTAGCAAAACAGCCACGGAGCCGGTGAAGGAGAGCGCCTAATGGCAATCGTCACCTTTGACAGTGGCGCCTTCCTTGAACTGTATCCCCGCTTTGCCGGTGTCCTGACGAAAGGACAGCTACAGCAGGCGTTTGATGTGGCCTGCTTACTGCTCGATAACTCGGATAATTCGGCTATTCCCTATGAGCCTGACGGCACACAGGAACGCAAGACCTTACTGTATCTGCTGACCTGTCATATTGCTACGGTAGCGCTCTGGGGGAATAACGGTCAGGCAGGCCCAGCCACCAGTGCGACAGAAGGTTCGGTCAGTGTTTCGTTTGCCGTGCCGGATGCCGCCAATGCATCGTGGTTTAAGCTCACGCCGTGCGGACAAATGTACTGGCAGGCGACCCGTAAGTATGTGGTTGGCGGGCGATACTCAGCCGTAAAACATTATCATCCTTGGGGGTGAATCATGGTGATGAAAGGTGGGGATAAAATCAGGGCCGCATTAGCACTCCTTGCGGGTACGCAATCCATTGAGGTTCGTGCGGGAGTATTGGCAGGTGCCACTAACGAAAAGACCGGTGAACCTATCGCCCCTTATGCGGCGGCTAACGAATACGGCACCCGTAATATTCCACCACGTCCTTTTATGCGCGGTACCATTGCCAATCAGTCCGATGAATGGGGTCGGGTGCTTGGTGCTCAACTCCGAGGACGCATACAGGAATCAGGCGGGATTGAAGCCGCATTTGAAACGGTAGGTAAGATAATGGCCGATGATATCAAAGACAGTATCGAACAGTCATTACCGCCTCCTAATGCCCCGGCAACGGTCGCCAGAAAAGCGAAAAAAGGGATCGCCTCGCCCGATAAGACGCTAGTGGATACTGGCAGTATGCAACGAGCAATTGATTACGAAGTTATTAAAGGCGGGGAATAACAAACCCGGTATCAAATTCAAACTAATAACCTCCTTTGTGGAGGTTTTTTATTTCTGGCGCTATCACGAGCGCAAATACCAAGAGTCTTGAGGGATAGAGTCTGAGGTTGGGCGATGGTTGTCATCGTACCGTCTTGGGTCGCTCATTCCTGCGTGAACAGACTCTATCACCTGAAGGTATCCTACGATGATAAAAATAATTCCAATGGAATATGACAAACAATTGTTTCCGTTTAACAATGATTGCTGGGTGAACGCCACTTTTGCTGCTCAACACTTCGGCAAGAGAACACTTGATTGGTTGAGGCTGGATTCAACAAAAGAGTATGCCAAAGAAATTGGTGAAGAGATTGATATTCAAGCAATAAATTCTAAAGGTGAGATTTCTCACCTTTTAGTTGAGGTAAGAAAAGGGCGCCACGGCGGTACGTGGATCCACCCTGAGTTAGTTATCGAATTTGCCCGCTGGTTGTCACCTAAGTTTGCCAGAGCCTGTGACAGGCATATCAAAAATATGCTGATGGCTCAGAACCTGACTTTAACAGAAGAGCAGGTGATCGGGCTGTTAACCTATCAGGAGGCTACGACGTGGGAAAAACGCTTCCAAGAGCCATATTATCAGGCGTTATCCAAGATGACCGGTCTGCCTTATTTTGGGCATGTTGGCGGAAGTCCTGCATTGTTTGGACAGATTACCGCCAAATGGGTTTATGGTATTGCTTTGCCTGATTATGTCTATGAGGCAGCCAAAGAATCCGCTAGAGATAGTAAAGATAAGATTCATCAATATCTGAAAGACGACGCTTTAGATGCTGTTGCGGCGCAAATGACGGCGATCACTCACATTGCAAAAAGCTGTGTCGATTACAAAGATTTTGAAGCCCGATGCACAGCGGCATTTAATGTGAAAGGTCAAATGAAGTTAATTTACTCAAGTGTAGCGTAACCTCCTTCGGGAGGTTTTTTATACCCGAAAAGGTGAGAAATGATTAATGTCAGAACTATCGCCAATAACCTCATTACCACCGTTAACCCGAATATCAGTGCGGTTCTGCGCACAAATGAGGGCTACGCGGTCACAGATTCCGGCAAGCAGATCCCCAAATATACCGAGCATGACATCACCGTGCAGCTTCAAAGTCTCAGTACGCAGGATTTAGAACATCTGGGGGTGATTAACCAGCAGGGGCAATACATCTACGCTTATGCCCGGGGGCAAATCTCCGCTATCCGGCGCGCCAAGCAGAAAGGGTCTGACCGGATAAGGTTTGCCGCTTACGGGGAAAATGAAGTCTCTGAGTGGAATGTCACTCAGGTGATTGAATCTTACCCGACATGGGTCAAGGTGCTGCTATGGCGACAATAACAGTCACACATGGCGATATTTTTACCGAGGTGCGAAAGTACCTTATTGCGTTATTTTCATGTGATGTGATGCAAGGCTATCAGAATGACGTGCCAGTGCCTGAAAGTGGTATTGTCATGCACGTTCTGTTTGAGCGCGATATTGACTATACCGCTAATTACTACCATCACGAAGCCTCAGCCATCACAGCACAGCGTTCTGTCGAGCTGTCCATGCAGTTAGATTTTTACGGCGAGGAGGCTGACTCACGGGCAAGGGTAGTCGCTAACCTCTGGCAGTCCAGTTATACCACGGCTCGGCTTGAAAAATGCCAGCCCCTCTACAGTGAGGCACCGCGAAAAATGGTGCTGGTCAACGAAGCGAACCAGTATGAAAACCGCGTGATGCTTGAAGTGAAACTGCAATACAACCCTGAAATCACCTATTCAGTGGATAACACTGATTCATTCTCTCTTGATCTCAATTCTATTTAAGGAATCTCCATGAACACTATTCCGGCAAGTGACATTGTCAGTGTCCTGCCCGGTGTCGTTGGCACGGGCGGAAATCCTCTGGCACTGAACGCGCTGTTTATTACCAAACAAACACCTAATGCGATGCTGGGTGTAAAAGCCTTTGGCGATGCTGAACAGGTCGCTGATATCTTTGGTGCAAAATCTAAAGAGCATGAAGCGGCACAGTGGTATTTTGCGGGCTTTGTCGGCGCCACAGCCCGGCCTGAAACACTGTATATCGCGTCCATGATGACCAGTGACCAACCCGCTAAACTCGTAGGTAGCAAAATGCCCGTCCGTGACTTTAACCACGTTCCGCAAGGATTGGCGCTGGAGATTGACGGGAAACGTCAGGTGGTCACTATTACGCCTGACAATATCAAGTCTTATTCTGCATTGGCAGAAGCGGTATCGGCATCACTCGCCAAAGCAGGGGTGTGTAAGTATGACTCCGGTAGCCGTACCTTCTCCATTGAGGGCGCAAAGAAAGGCAGCGACGGTACGATTGGATTTGGCACCGGGGATTTAGCCGATTACATGGGCCTGAGCGAAGACACAGGCGCACAGAAAAACGACGGTATCAATGCCGATACCATTGAAGAACTGCTGCCCCGTATTACCAAAGAGACCAGTAATTTTGTCTCGGTAATGGCACTCGGTAATTTCAGTACGGACGAGAAAATCGCGATTGGTAGATGGGTGACATTACAAGGTGATCGTTATCTCCATGTACTGTATTCCGACAGCAGTGAGAAAGTCGTGCTGGAAGTTATCTCTAATACCATTATCGAATCGGATATTGGCGGCACGCACCTGATGTTTGGTGATCACACGCACGGCGCGTTTGTCTGTGGTTATCCGGCCTGCCTGAGCTTTGATGAGCTGAACGGGCGGACTAACTTTGCCTTCCGCCGTCAGGAAGGACTGAAACCCTCTGTCAATGACAAAGCACTGGCGGATGAGTTACTGCGCCTGAAATTCAATTTTTACGGGGCTTACGGTACGGCGAATGACCGCTTTATCTTTGCCTATCCGGGGTCAGTATCCGGTAAGTTCAAGTGGTTGGACAGCTACGTTAATCAGATCTACCTGAACAGCCAGTTGCAGCTTGCGCTCATGACCATGCTGGCGAATTTCAAAAACATTCCCTACAACGATAACGGCGCAGCTATTCACCGTGCGGCTATCAAAGACCCGATTGACCAGATGCTGAACTTTGGTGCTATCCAACGCGGGATTGCATTGTCAGAGCAGCAGAAAAAGCAAATTAACAATGAGGCGGGCTTTGATGCCGCGACCCAAATAAAAACCGAGGGATGGTGCTTGCGCATTGGTGAAGCGACTGCGCAGACACGCGGACTTCGCCGCTCTTTGCCGTTGAAGCTCTGGTATGCCGACGGTGGTAGCGTCCAACAGGTCACGCTTCCCTCTATCAATGTTCAGTAAGGAGTAAACCATCATGCCAATGGGACATAACCCCCTCACAATCACCTCTGCCAATGCGGTGTTGATGTTGCGGTGTCAGGGCGTTTATGACGATTACGTCACGATTCAGGGCTTTCAGGCGGATAACGCATGGGAATTCGGTGAAGTGACTATCGGGGAAACCCGGTTAGGGGTCGATGGTAAACAGTCTATCGGCTACATCCCCCATGAAACGCCGTGGACACTGTATCTGGAGGCAAACAGCCCCTCAACACAGGTACTGGAAAATATCCGCAAGGATTTCAACAGTAATATGGAATCACGCTATATCGATATCATCATTGAGATGCCTTCCATCAAAAAACGCTACACAGGGACGGGGGGCTTAATCAGCCTGACCGGAGGTGCGAGTGGTAAAAAATTACTGGACGGCACCAGCTACAAATTCAACATGGTCACCAACGGCGCAGAGGAAATCGCATAATGTCACTGTTAAACTCCAAAACTATCACTATTGAATCAGGCCGTGATGCAGGGAAGACCTTTGTGATTACGGAAATGCCGATAGTCAAAGCCGATGACTGGGCGATGCGCGCCTTGTTTACGATTGCCAACGGCGGTGTTGATATTGGTGATATCCGGCCTGAGATGGGCATGATGGCGATGGCGCATGTGGCGATCAAGGCACTGGCGAACATCCGGGCGGAAGACGGTATTCCGCTGCTGAATGAACTGCTGGACTGCGTACAAATCGTCCCATCCGGCGGCAATGCCCGTGCCATTGAATTTAATGCCGATATCCGGGATGTGAAGACCCTGTTCTTGTTGCGTAAGGAAGCGCTGGCAATTCATATCGATTTTTTCACACAAGGCGGTGGCTCAGACTTGAACAGCTAAAGGCCGGGCTGCCGCTGAAAGCCGGGGTACTGGCGGAGACCGTGAATGTGTCTAGCGTGGTCTTTCAGGTCGTGACCGCCGGCTATGCCAGTTACCATGAGTTAGCCACGGTCTACGGTCTTGAGGCTGCCATGAACCTGATAGAAATCGGTCAGGCCAGTGAGTATAACAAACGTCTCAAGGAAGAGATGGAAGGCAAACACCCTTAAACTCAGGCAGAAAAGCTATACTTAACGCAGGTTATCTTGCTGTGAGGTGTCCGATGTTCAAGAAAATCGCTGCGGCTTTACTGTTATTTCCGTGTACGTTACTGGCAGACAGTGGTGTGTATACAGGGGAGGACGGTAAGCTGGCTATCCGGGATGGTAACTATTTCTGTGATATGTACCCCGCTTATATCTTTAAGGATGCACAAAATCTCAAGGGCTTTCCGTCCGGTTACTTTCCGAAAGCCATGATGAATGTCGGTACGGATGAAGACGGTAAGTACATTGGTGTTGATCTGCATCCGGGCATGGCTTTTGATGCGAGACCGTCAGGTTCATGGGGATATGTGAGCACCAGTCTGGGAACCGGCTCAAGAAGTCCGTCAGAAGTGAGCTATCATGTCGCCAGAGATGACAACAATTTTGCGTATGTGATTGGCACGGAAAAAGCCGGTGTGATAGCTGCGCTAAGCAGTAGCGATGCGTTTAGCCCGGTGAATGCAGTACTGGGCAAGTGCAACCGGATGGGGGAATAAAAAGCCCGTTACGGGCTTAAAGTACACTTTTTGCCAGCTCAGAGAGCACTTGTGACACCGTGCCTGCGTTAGCGAATAAGGTATCAACGCATTTACCTACGACAGATTCAGCGCCTTTTTCTTTCAGCAATTGCAAAAGGGTTTTCTTTTCTGACTCAGGTAAATTGGCAGACATAATGATAGTTTCAATCTGCTCAAGGGTATTTTTGTGGATCTTGATAGTAACGGCATTTAATTCACTGCCAATAGTATCCACATTGGCATAATCGAACCCCTTTGCGGTCAATGCCATAAAATCCGTGCGAAAGGTGTAGCGACCGTCAAAGCTAAAACCCACGGCATCAGGGTTAATTAACCCAATATTCATCAAATAGCGAGTGTCGTCAGCCATTTGATCCCAGCCTAACATATCACCCAAAAGATTCAGTTTCTCATCACTGATAGGTTGTAATGGCCTGTCAGGGTTATTTAGTGCGCGAATAATCATAAGATGTCTCTCTTTCAGCGTTGCCATTTATTTTCTCTTTTTGTTCGCTGGGGTGATTAAATCATAATCGATTTTGTTGCTGGGGAGTAGCAAAACCACTGCCGTCTGAGGTGGTTAAATATGCAGACACATTAAACCAATAACGGGAGAAGAATAATGAAATTTGAAAAATTACCAGATGATGTGAGAGCCGCAGCAGTTGAAACGTATAAAACGATTGCTATTCGCGAGTCAGGTTCAGTTGATGATGAATGCAAAGAGCAACAAACAGCCAGACTGGAGAATCTGGCTGAAAGTATAGTGAGGGGTTTTTCAAAACTTTGTGATTCAGACAGTGAATATGGCAGAGTTGGGTCAAGTCAACGCGAACGCTTAAAAGTGCGCGGGATTGAAATAGTAATATCGGAGTTAGCAAAAGAAGAAGGTATTACCTTTGATCAAGCTATAAAGTTGGTCGCCAATATGATTGATATCAGGCGAGCCAACTTACCTAAAGATGGTCAAATCCCCGTAGTTTGTAATGGTTAATTAGATTAATAAAGTGAAGCTATCCAGTTAGTCAATATACTAATAAATATTACTCTAATTAAGGTAATAGTGAACGGATGGAATTACTGATATATTTCGGGGAATGACAATGAATTCATAAGGGAATATGCATGTCCTTACTGGAAGAAATGCTTTTTAATATCGTGTGGCTGGGTATATTTGGCTGGGCTTTTTGGTTTATTTCCATTCCAATGGTAGCTGTTTTCATATTTATGGCCCGTAGAAAGAA
This sequence comes from Xenorhabdus bharatensis, assembly GCF_037996705.1. NCBI lineage: Bacteria > Pseudomonadati > Pseudomonadota > Gammaproteobacteria > Enterobacterales > Morganellaceae > Xenorhabdus > Xenorhabdus bharatensis. Next base: position 16,134 of record NZ_JBBMXG010000032.1, read on the forward strand.
AACTGGTAGAGCTGGGAAAATTATATATTCAATATGTGCTCTGTTATTTTTATTGCCAATGCTATCACTCCCATTTGCTGCATCTGATTTTGGCATTTTCCCACCATCAATGGATTAAACAATTTAACCACCAAAAACCAGCCTCGCTCAATGCGGGGTTTTTTTACGCCCAAAGGAGAGCTAAATGGCTACCCTCGTCGATACATTGCTTGTTTCACTCAAACTGGATATGAACGGCTTTGCCAGTGATGCTAACAAGGCAACCAGAGCGCTTGATGATCTGGATAAAAAGGCTGGTGGTGCGTCCACTGCGGTAGTGAAATTCTCTGATGGGGTGAACGAAGCCGCAGGCAGTACCACAGACTTTGAACAGTCTAACCAAAAACTGGCTAAATCCACCGATAACGTGGGGAAGTCAGCCAAAAATACATCCAATGTTGTCTTGAATTTTTCCGATAATATCAAAGGGACGACAGAGAAAACGCAGGACTGGGACAAGGCGATAAACGGTGCAGTCAAAGCCTTAGCCGGACTGTTTACCACTATCTTTGTTTCGACAGGACTTACGAAACTGATTGGTGAAATATCAAGCGCCAATGACAAGATTTACTTTCTGAGTAAGAACCTCGGTATGAGCGCGGAGACCATTAAAAAATGGCAGAATGCAGCAGAACAGACGGGCGGTAGCGCTGATGGTATGGCAGCCACGATGTCAGGTTTAAGTAAGTCACTGTGGGATTTGGTGACTGTAGGTGATGCGCAGGTTCTGACTTATTTTAATGCATTGGAAGTGGCTGTAATGGATTCACAAGGTCAACTCCGCAGTCTGGATGACATTCTGTTAGATATGGCTGACAGCATGTCCAAGATGCCACGCCCACAAGCTTATAACATCGGTAAACACATGGGATTGGATGACGGAACAATCAATCTATTGCTTGAAGGTAAAGAGGCTGTTCAGAAACGTCTGGATGCACAGAAGAACCTTGTTATCTCCACTAAAGAAGAACTGGAACTTAACCGCAAGCTCAGGGAACAAAACGCCGTCCTCAGCCAACAATGGGAAGGACTGAAAACGCTGGTGGCGAATTACCTGATACCGCGCTTACTGAAACTGTCTCAGATGGTGACGGGGTTTCTTGATTATCTGAATAAGAATCGGGAGACAGTCATAACACTATTTCAGGGAATGGCTGCGGTTATCGGTATCACTTTAATCCCTGTTGTTGCAAGAGCGGCCTTAGCGGTATTAGCTCTGTTTGCTCCGTTAATCACTGGTACTGGCTTAATTTTTGCCTTTATTGCTGCGTTATGGCTTCTCTATGACGATTACAAAGGCTGGAAAGAAGGCAAGGATTCGTTCTTTGACTGGGGCGCAATGCACAAGTCATTCGTCTGGATCATGGAGCAGCTAGAGAAGCTGGAAAAATGGTTCAAAGGGACAACGATTGGCAAGTGGTTCACTGATACTAATGGTGAGCTTAATCTTCTTAAAACAGCCTTTGCGGGACTGGCTGCTTATATTGCTATTGGTTGGGTGGGTAAGATTTTAGGCGCTTTCAGTAAGGTAGGCAGAGGTCTTAAGGGAATAGGCAGGCTGGCTATAGGCGCGGGTGTTGCTGCTGTAGCCTTAGATTCTTATGGTCGCATTGATGACCTTAAAAAAGAGGCTAAGGAAAATGGCGTAGATGTAGGGACGCACTTGTACAACAAAATTAAGGAAAAAGAAAAGGATGCAGAGCCATTTTTAACATGGGATGGCGCATGGGAGCTAATGAACAGGTATGGTGTTTTCAGAACCTCTGATGGTGAATGGTTCTATGACAGGGAAGAAGCCCGAAAACATCAAAAAGACATAGGACAGGGCCACCACATTACCCCGACCACCCTAGATATCCCAACAGGCGATCCTGATCTCGACAGACGCAAACGCAAAGTTCAGCGCGGTGAAATGACTCTTGATGAATTAAACGGTGTCGCCCCGAATGCCAATAAGCTAAAAGGTCAGGCTGCTCTCAATGCCATGAGAGGATATTTTATGGAGCTTGAGAAGAAGGAGGGGCTGCCAGCAGGATTGTTGTATGCTATTGCTACGACTGAGTCATCGGGTAATCGGTTCTCTATTGGCCCAGAGACTGCCTCTGGTACAGCGAAAGGACCGTTTCAATTTATGCCGAAAACTGCCGCAGCATATGGGCTAAAAGGTGATGATGTTTTTGATTGGTATAAATCATCAGATGCTGCCGCCAAAATGTTAAGAAACTTATCGAAAGAGTTTGGTGGTAAATTAGATGAAATGCTGGCTGGGTATAATTGGGGAAGCGGAAAAATGCGCGAACATGGTATGAATAACATGCCAAAACAGACACGCGAATATATTCCCAAAGTCAAAAAACTCATGACTAAGGAACAAAACAACCGGAAGGCACAAGGTATTGCTCAGTCAATCTCTGACTTCCAAGCAAGAATGAATCAACCAATTATCCCAAACATGGATATGAGCGCACCTCATGAGTTCCTTGCCCAAACTGAAAGAATACGCAGTATGCCTATGGGTGGTACGACTAACATTAAAGTAGATATGAATGGTAATGTTAATGTTTACTCAAACTCAGACACAGTCAAAGGCACTGTATCAGACGGCGGGGAGGCAATCAGGACAAGTTTGTCTCAGCTAGTATCGTCAATGAGTTGATTGCTGGTGGTAGGCCACGGAGGGTTAATTCGATTTTTGCTACATGTATAACATTTAATACAAAATGATAGCAATGTGCCCCCATCTTTCTAAAGTATGCGTTTAACTTGCTCCCATCTTCCTCAATCGTGCTTATATAAGTCGCTAATTGCCGTTTGTCGGTGGTTGTAAGATTAAGTAATGTATCATATAGTGATACTTAGTGACACTCTATGACTGTTTGTGACTCACTATGATCAACTATTTGATAAGGTAAAACGTCATGAATCTATCACTACTAAGAAGTTGTTTAGCAGGAGTTTTATTTGGAGGCGCGTTAACAGTTCCTTCATTTGCTGCTGAGCCAGTGGATTCAGGGGACGAACGCAGTATGTTTAATGTAGGTAAGACTATCTGTAGTCTGGATGAGTTAAAAACTCAATATCAAGAAAGAAGAAAAACTATTGATTTATTAGCTAATGAAATCAGTGATTATTATCTAAATCTTCTGAGCCTTGATGAAAGCCAAGTCCGTGGAACTATGATTCAAAACGACTTGGAAATGAATAAAGCCTGTGAAACCACAATAAAAGGGTTTGAGCAGGGGCTTAAAGCCATGTTAAAGCAAAACCGACCTGATGAAGAAAAACAAGAAATACGGCTCTATCTTAAATCCGTGGCAAAAGCCAGGTTTGAGATAGTGCGGTTAAATGACTTTTCTCGTCAGTTGTTTACTTTGCCTACTATTTATAAAAGTGACATAAATAAAGCTGCGCTATCAGAACTGGCTGCTTATACAACTAAAAAGATTGAGTCTGAAAATTATTCATTTACCGGGTGATAAATGGAGCAAGTGGACGTATCAATAAACAAATACACAAGGAAAGATTTTTTTGATGACGTCTTCCTTAAGCATCCAGATCTTGAGCAAGCTATATTGCAAGACTTTAAGCATTATAAAGAGACTGGAGAAGTTCCCGATTATTTTGGTCGTGATGTCGCTTATACTCAACCAGAAGCTGCATATAAATCATGTCTGATGCATATTCATCTTTGTTTTCCGCCTGACGCATTCCCCAAGAACAGAGTTCAGTATTATAGAACTTGTAAATCAGGTGACACTAAAAACGATGCTTGTTTGGTTTACGTTCAAGGGCTTTTGGAAGAATACAAATATTCCTTATTAGCAATAATGCACCCTGATGCCCACGGTAGAGCCAGGAATCCTAAGATAATGGGTTATCTAGCAAGAATAGCTCAAGATTTCAGAGACAATAATTAACCCGCCCCGCGCGGGTTTTTACTTTCCAATACGGTAACAGGAACTGTAACGGATGCAGGCGAGGCGGCAAGATTGAGCCTTTCTCAGATTATGACATCAATGGGCTAAGCGGGAATCTCCGCTTAGCTTAAGAGTGTTTAATGGGTTCGACGGATTCAAAGGTAGGGAAGCCGCCACTGCCGCAGATACGGACGGATAATTTTAATTTAGCGTCTTGTTTTATTAGAAGGCGAATATAGCCATACGCAAAATTTGGAATGTCTTTATAGATCGGAGAAATATCAAATGTCTCATAATCACCCTTACTAGTTTTTACCCTAAAGGTATCTACAGTACTGTCATCTGGCCCAGTAGAAATAACAGTAACTCGTTGCGTTACTGGGTTGGAACAGTTCAACCAAGGATCAACCCCGTTAAGTGGCTTGGGAACATAGTAAATACCATATATTTTCCCGTTATCAATATTCATGTAGAAGCCATTACCGGCATTAAACATAGACTCATATTTTTTATTCTCTGCTGCCAGAGAAGGTAATGCCATTACAGTGGCAATTATAAGGAGTGCGGCTTTTATTGGTCTCATTACATTGCACCTCAAATTAGTTGATTTTATGTCTACAGCATAACACTAATTTATTTAGCCTGTGTTTTATTTGAACATGATGGTTATACTTGGAGAAAACTAATTATTACATGAGGTGATGAATGTTAAGAAAATTTGCCGTTGTTTTATTTTTAGTGCCTAGCATTGCTAACGCGATGTGGTTTACGCAATCTGATGAAAATATTTTCAATGAAAAAAAAGCATTTATGATAGGGCAATTATTTAATTCATCATCTGCTATCGCTTTTGATTGTGAAGACGGGGAACTATCTATCTCGTATTTGGAGGATGATAAAATAACAGAAGACGAAATAAGCGGAACGCCAATGAACCTTATATTCAAGGTAGATTCCAATCCTATTGTTAAATTTAATGCAGTTATGGAGAGAAGAAACAAGGATACTATGGCGGTAACTAGTAGCGAAAAAAGCGAAATTATAAAAATCCTCTCCCAGCTAAGAAACGCCAAATCTAACTTCATGTTTGGAATAACAAACCCTAATATAGACATGAAGCATTCCGGGAAAGGTGACATTAAAAACTCAACAAAAGCTGTGAATAAATTTATCTCAGATTGTGGTATTAAAGTTGATTAATACAGCCCCCTACGGGGCTTTTTCTTTTAAAATCATTAAAGTCCAAATCTGGACTATACCTTACCTAGCGATATGCAAATATGCATAGTGGTCAAAAATCAATCATCACTATTTTGGGTGGCATTTCTCCCGGAACTTTTGCTCATGAACTTCTCGCTGTTTCCTATGCTGGTTGGATAAGCCCTTCATTCCAACTTCAAGTAAACCAAACCTTCATTGATTACCGCACCGGCAAACTGACTACACAACCTCAATTATCAAAAATGGAAATGATCGCAGCTATTGCCACAAATGCTGTCCGTAGCGAAAAGAGAATTTCTGTCATTGAACAGAAAGTAGAACAAATGGAGCAAGGCACTATCCCCGTTGGTTATCAGGGTTACAGTTACCTGAAAGCTAATTATGGATTGAGTGATGCCAAGAGTAGACAGTTAGTCATGGCTTGGTCGGTTCCTCACAAAAAAGTACCTCATGTTGCACCGGGTGGACAGGTCATCCAGATGTCAGTTGTACATGAAGAGTCATTCGAAAAGGCTTTACGCCAAATGATGGCGGAGGCTGAACAGCGTGGTTCACAGTGGCATCATCCCAAGATGGCTAGGTTTTCAATCACAAACAAGTAGTTGTTAAGGAATTTAAGCCACGGAAGGCGAAGAGCGAACAATCAAGCTATCAATGTTATTAAGGGTATGCAACCGATTCCCAATCTTAAATCGATTGATTAGTCTAATTTTCGAGCCGCTTCCCAAATTTAGGATGTAAATATTTACAAAAGGTTACAGTTACGTAATAAATGATGTCGCTTTAAATGGCGAAGCCCCGAACTGGTAGGACAGCTAGGGGCCTCTAATACAACGTTTACCCCAACCGAAAGGAAGTAAACATGGTAAGTATAACAGTTAATGAATTAACTAAAAACTCCCCATCAGTAGAGCACATGATCCCCATCATGCACAACAATGTTCCGGTCATTACTACTGAGCTGTTAGCTGATGTTTATGAAACTGACGTGATTAACATTCAAGTTAACCACTCACGTAACAAAGAACGTTTTATTGAAGGGAAGCATTACTTTAAGTTAACTGGTTCAATTTTAAAGGAATTAAAGAACAGACTTACTCAAAGTAAGTCAGTCAATAACAGAGTATCTTCGAGCTACTCTGTTGTGGATGAGTCTAAAATTGTTGGTAAACGTGCCCGTAGTCTAATTCTCTGGACTGAACGCGGTGCAGCTCGTCACGCTAAAATGCTGGATACTGACAAAGCATGGGATGTGTTCGGAAAACTGGAAGATTTCTATTTTAACCTGAAAGGGGTTGAGACTGTGGCGATTAAATCTACAGTCCAACAACGTAACCCATTAAAGAACGCTGTTAACTTACTGGTAAGCAAAAAGAGCATTATGTACCCAGAAGCTTACTCACTCATCCACCAAAGGTTTAATGTAGAGAGTATCGATGAACTGACTGTTGAGCAGTTACCTCTGGCTGTTGAGTATGTTCATAAACTGGCTTTAGAAGGTGAATATATTCCGAAAGAGTCGTCGTTGCTTAACACTAGCTCACTACCTGATAACGGTAAGATATTAGTCACCCTTCGAAATAGGGAAATACAGGATTATCAGACGGTAGATCCCAATAGTCATGTGTTAACGCTAAATACTTTTATGGAGCTGGCACAAAGGGCAGGGTATCTCATTATTCATAAAGAGAGTTTTTCTCAGCTAGTTAACAAGTGGTAATTCCAAGCCACGGATGGCATAAACGAATATTATTCGTATAGAATACATACAATGATACTTGGTTTTGAAACCTTTTGGTAAGTTGTAATGCCAAAACTGTTGGATTAAACTAAGAGCTATATTGCAGTTTTGGCACGATGAAACTGACTGTGAGGAGGCAATCATGACAGCTACAATACGCCGCTACATGAGAGCGATGGGCAGTATTATGGATATCATGCCAGCGACTGATTACCGCAAGCTTATTCCTACTGGCTCCGATGCACAGCGATTAAGGTCAGATATGATGAACATATCGAAAGATATGAACACTTCAATCGTTACTGTTGGTGAGTCAGCCAATGCCCAAAAGCTCAGAAAAACCGCATAATGATAACTCACTACCGGAGAATGCTAATGAGCATCAAGGTAGTGAGTCACTCCAAGATAGTATAGCCGTTATAGAAGAGCGGTTAATATCTGATCCGGCTGCACTGAATAGGATATTGGATAACCCTAATATTGTTTCAGTCATACAGCATAAGATATTCGAATTTCAAGGCCCAATACCACCGCCAAGCCAGCTAAGAGAGTATGAAAATATTCTACCGGGTGCTGCTGAGCGGTTGCTTTCTTTGGCAGAAAAAGAACAAAGACATCGGCATGATATGGACAACAAGATTGTTGATGGTGGGATGTCAAAGGACAGGAGAGGCCAGTGGATGGGGCTTGGTCTTGCTCTGCTTATCCTGTGTGGCGCTTTTTATTTTGCCAGCAGCGGTGAAATAGGTTTTGCCAGTCTGCTAGTGACACTGGATTTAGTCGGGCTGGTGGCTGTGTTTGTCTTGGGGCGTTACCTGAAACAGCCACCAGATGATAGTGACGATTAACGCCGCACTCTTACATTATTCTCAATAAGCCGCCTAGTGCGGTTTTTTTACATCCAAAAAACGGGGTGAACTATGTTTGGAAAACCAGATATCCCTAACTGGAAGGGTATCCCCAACGCTGCAATCGATGCCGGAATTAGTCTAGGCGGTGCGGCGTTAATAAATACGCTATTTGGCAACTACTGGGGAATATTCAATCAGTATGGCATCCCTCTTTTACTGGCAGACAGCGTGATATCCCTGCAATACCAGAACCAGCATCGGGTTGTAAGTGCTCCGATAGAGAACGGCTCATTTGCCTCTTATAACAAGGTCGGTGAGCCTTACAAAGTGACGGTTCAGTTAAGCAAAAGTTCAGGTGGCACATTAGAGCGCGGTGCTTTCCTGTCTCAGCTTGAGATATTAGCGAAAAGCACATTGAAGTTTCATGTGGTCACACCGGAATTTGTCTACATCAATGCTGCCATTGTCGGCTATGACCTTGCACGGGAGGCCAAGGACGGCACTACGTTGATTAAGGTCAATGTCCATCTGGAAGAAGTCAGGGAGGTAAAAATTAAATATGACAAAGAGGAGGTGAAGAACCCGGACGATGCTAAGAAAAAGGACACAGGCGATCAAACGCAAAAAGTAGAAGCGCAGCAGCGAGAAGTGAACGGCATACTGGATGATATTTTGGATAGCAGAAAAACTAAATTAAAGAGGATTGGGGATTTTAGCGAAAGAGTCGGCGGTGCATTAGGTAAAGCCCTTGATAAGGGCAAAGAACTCCTAGAGATGGGGCGACAACAAATTAATGGCGGAGGGTTCTTTTAATGCTTGTTGAAATTACTTTATCTCCTATTCCCAACCAAACAACCTCATTCACGATTGGTACAGACCTAATCGACCTGACTCTTGAAAGCCGACTGGGAAATATTTTCGCCACGGTACAAAAGAACGGCGAGTATCTAGTGTGTAACCGTGTCTGCCGGAATCTGTCGTATATCTGTCGATGGTTGGTCTTTGTGGATATTGAAGGGAATACTGACCCGGAATACACCGGACTCGGTTCCCGCTATAAACTGGTATGGAACGATGAAATTTAATCGCAAGGTTATCAAAATCACGCTCACACTTTCAGGAAAAGACGAATCCTTCACCTCATCCAGCCAGAATAAACTCGCTGCCACCGGGCTACGCATTAACGCCGAAATTAACTACGGCAACGGGGCAATCACGCCTTATGCACGGGTGAAAGCTTATGGCCTGCCTATCGAGACGATGGAGAAGCTACTGCGCAAAAAATGGGGCAATTTTGAGGCGCTTCGCAATATGATGACCATTGAGGCCGGAGAAGAAGGTGAGGCGTTATCACAGGTCTTCAGAGGCGGCATCACGTTTGCCTATCCTGATTTTGGTGATGTACCCAATGCATCACTGGTGATTGAGTCGCAAACGGCGGTGTTGGATAAAATGCAGGGGGTGAATGCTGAAAGTTACGAAGGTGAACACGATGTTGCCGCTATTATCGCGACCATTTGCCAGCGCATGGGGTACACCTTTGAGTCTAACGGGGTCAGCGTGAAAGTCTCCGATCCGTACCTCCATAACACGGATATCGATAAAATCCGCCAACTGGCTCATGCTGCCAATCTGGATGTGTATATCGAAGACAAAAACGTAGCCATCACCTACAAAGACAACCCCCGGCGCACCTTAAAAATTCCGGTTATCTCGCCGGAAACAGGCCTAATCAGTTACCCTATACCAACCAATCTCGGCGTGCAGTTCAAGTGTTTCTATGACCCCCTTGTCCGGTTTGGCGGTATCGTCCGTATTACTGACAGTCTGATAAAGATATGTAACGGGGACTGGCTGGTTTTTGGTATCAGGACAATATTAGAAACCGAGCAGGATTCCGCACAATGGGCGATGGAAGTGTCAGCCAGCCGACGAGGAGAAAACTATGCCGCCATCAAGAAGTGAACGGGTATTACTTTATGATCCACAAACCACCGCCGGCGGAGCGCTCAGTCAGGAAGCCATTATCTGGTCACTGATTGGCAGAATGGGCACGGTGACCATTTGCCGGGTAGAGAAAATCCACGGGGGCGGAGTTGGCCCGGTGGGGTATGTCGATATTCTGCCTCTGGTGCAACAGGTCGATGGCGCAGGCAATATCTACCAGAATGCCACCGTCTACAATGTGCCGTACTTTCGTTATCAGGGTGGTGAAAACGCCGTCATTCTTGACCCAAAAGTAGGGGATTTGGGCTTTTGTTTTACCGCCAGCCGGGATATCTCAAAGGTGAAGAGAACCAAGAATTCAGCGCCACCGGGTAGTAAACGCAAATACGATATGGCGGACAGTCTCTATCTCGGTGGTTTACTGAATGGCACGCCGAGCCAGTTTATCCACTTTCTGGAGAGCGGAATGGACATCGTGTCCACCGGCATCGTGAACGTTAAAGCCACTAAAATTGTACTGGATGCGCCGGTTGAGACGACCAGTACCATTCAGGCCAAGAGCAATATTACCGACAACACAATCATCAATAGCCAGTCTATGGCGGGTATGCGTGAAATCTATAACCGCCACACTCATCCCGAACACGGACAAGGCGCAAATACCAGCCCACCTAACCAGAAGGCGTAATCATGCGGACATTATTTTTAATGCCTGCCACATGGGATTTAACTCTCGATGCGGCGGGCAACATTGCTATGGCCTCAGACCAGTACGCCAGAGCGCAGTCAGTGGCTAATGCCTGTCGGGTCTTCGTCAAAGACCTGTATTACTCGCAAGGGGACGGCATTCCGTATCTGGAGGAAATTTTAGGTAAGAACCGCTATTCACTGGCGATGTACCGCAAGTATTTAGAGGATGCAGCTATATCTGTCGAGGGAGTGATATCAGCTACGGCGGAACTCAGTACCGCCAATGATCGGGTAGTGAGAGGACGAATACTGTTTACTGACATTAACGGAACCAAGGGAGCAATCGAACTATGATCCCAAAACTGCAAATGACCCCACAGGGGATATTAGCCCCCCCCACACAGGAGGTGATTGACGGCTGGTGGCAGGTACTTAAGGGGTGTTTTGGTGACAATCTCAATACCGACATGAAAACCCCGCAAGGCCAACTAGTGACGACGCTAACTGCGATTATCACCGACGAACGTAACTTCTTTATCCATCTTCTGAACAGCTTTGACCCGCGTTACGCTGACGGCCTGATGCAGGATGCGCTGGGGTATATTTATTTCCTGCAACGCAAACAAGCGACCCAATCCGTGGCTGAGGTTACGATTAATGGGTTGGTCAATACGACTATCCCGGTTGGCTTTCAGGTGGCTGATAACGCCGGGAGGACGTGGAGTACGCAGACGGAAGTCACAATCGGTGATGATGGGCTCGTCACTGTGCATGTTTACTGTGATGTTGTTGGACGAATTGAAGCGGCTGCCGAGTCCATTAATCGCATTGTGAAAGCTGTTGCCGGGGTAGATTCGGTTATCAATAAACAGGCCGCTATTGTGGGCAAGGAGGCGGAATCCCGACAGGAGTTTGAGCTGAGGCGACAGCAGTCGGTAGCCGTCAATGCAAAAAACACCAATGCCGCGACACGGGGAGCAGTAGGTAATCTTAAGGGCGTGATAGACTGTTACGTTGTTGATAACCCGTCTAACGAAACAAAAACCGTAGGATTTACCCACTATCCGTTAATTCGGAACTCAATCGCAGTCTCTGTCGTGGGTGGCGATGATAATGAGATTGCCCGACATATTCTGAGCAAAGCGGGGTCTGGCTGCTCTTTTGTGGGCAATAATACGGTCAAGTACGAAGATACCGAAAGCTTTCCTTACATGCCGCCTGTTTACGATATTAAGTTCATCAGACCGCATCATATCCCTGTGGAGTTTATTATCACCTTTGAAGATAAGCTCAAGCTCACCCATCAGGACAAGGCAGCCACCCGTCAGGCTGTCATGGACGAATTCACCACAGGCCGGGGAAAAGGGCGCATTGCCAAGAAACTGATTGCCAGTGATTACATTTGTGTTGTGGCCCAAGCTGCGACTGAGCGGTTAATCGCGGTTCAGGTAGCCAGAAAAGGCGAGGCGGTAGCAAATTATCTGGAGTTCGGTATTGATGAATTCCCGGTGTTATCAGTGGATGACATAAGGATAACGTCATGATTGAGATAAAAGACACCTTTCTGAGCCAGTACGCTAACAGTCCGACCCTCTGCACTATCCTCAATAATTTCAATGATACTGTCGACCCCAGAGCCAGTACGGATGAGTTTTATCATCTGGCAGTCAATGTACTCACAGCAAAAGGGTTCGGGCTGGATATCTGGGGGCGGATTGTCGGCATTGGCAGGGATTTATCCATACCCGATCCGAATGCGGATTATTTCGGCTTTAAAGAGACAGAGAAGTATACCCCATTTGACCAGTCACCCTTTTACAGTGGCGGGGCGTCAGATATGTCCTACAAGATGGATGATTCCACTTATCGGGACGTTATTTTAATGAAGGCTTATTCGAACATTCTGTATGCCACCGCTCCGAATATTAACCGGTTCCTGAAAAGTTGCATTTTTACAGGCCGGGCCTATTACCTGATCACCGGACATATGACCGCACGATATGTTTTTGAATACCGGTTATCGGAATTAGAGAAGAACCTGATTTACCACCACAACATCTTACCCCATCCGTCAGGGGTTCAGATTTCTATCGCAGAACTGCCTGCGGGTGAATTTTTCGGCTTCTACGGAACGGGCTTTCAGCCTTTCGGTCAGGCCGCTTTTGCACAATAAGGTGAACAATGAAAAATCCTAATTTAATCCCTAAGCCCTTCGCGCAGAACGGGCAGAAAGACGCGATCCCTGCAAACCACAAATCAGACCTACCCAGCCAAAAGGCCACATGGGATACCGGGTTTCCGCAAATTACCATGATGCCCGTCACCGCAGGAGGTTTACCCCCCAGTGGACGCGATTTTAACGGTATTCTGAACCAGATTTCAGAGAATATCGTGTACTTATCCCAAGGCGGGAAGTTTAAGTATTCTCAGGAATATGCCGATTCGACCGGGGGCTACCCCAAAGGGGCAATATTGCAGTCTGATGACGAAACCCGTGAGTTTCAGAGTCTGGTGGATAACAACAAAATTAACTTTAACAAAGAGTCATCTGAGAAAGTGAGTGCGGCATGGAAACAGGTGAGCACAACTCAGCTTTTGGATGAGTTAAACAAAAAGCTCAATCGTTCAGATGTGGTGCAATCAGTCGGTAACAGTAAATCACAGGTGATGAGTCAGAATGCGGTCACTGACGCCCTGAACACCAAACAAGACAAAGGCGATTACGCCACTAATTCGGCATTGAATCAGGTCAACGACAACGCCAATAGTCGCCTTGAGAAAGCGCAGAACGGGGCGGATATTCCCAATAAGCCTGAATTTGTCAGCAATATCGGCGCTTACCCCATAACAGGTGGCACAGTAAACGGCAATGTGGATGCGACAGGGTATATATCGGGGGTTGGTGTATACGAATCCGGCGGTAAACGGGTTTACAGCCCGAATAATAAACCCAAGCCGGAGGAAATTGGTGCGTATCCTAAAACCGGTGGCGTATTAAACGGAAATCTTGAAGCGACAGGCGCTATACAGTCGGGTGAGGGCCAGAGCATCGTATCATCACAGGATGTCTGGGCAAATCGATATGTACTGGAGAAAGGGCAACGGGTTTATAGTCCGAACAATCCGCAAACTGATGGACATTTAGCCCCGGAAGGTTGGTACAGAGATACCGC
>NZ_JBBMXG010000033.1:0-28510 GCF_037996705.1 Xenorhabdus bharatensis
TAGATGACTACAATTATCATCGCACTCATCAAGGGAAAATATGTTGTGGTCGCACACCAATAGAGACATTATTGGAAGGAAAAACAATTTGGGCTGAAAAAAATTTAACCCAAATTTAATCTGACACGCACTAAATCAAAATGGGTGACTGTCAGATCAAGTTTGAACTACTACACGTTATGCAAAAAATAGTGCGTCCTTTCTTGCCGCAGTGCAAATCCGTTGTCTTGTTCTTTGGTTAAATGTTTCATGACGACACCACCTAATAAAGTCGCAATATAAGTAAACACACTTTTACCGCTGCCGCCTTCACCTGTGACTTCAATAAATAACTGCCAGTCATAACGATTAGCCAGAATCATAAACAAAGCGGCTTTAATACGGTTCATTTTGTTTTCATTGCTTCCCGCTGCATGGGACAGCCAGCGATAAAAATCTGGAGCATGATCCGGCAAATTTTCACCAATAGCAGGCGGAGTGAATTCGATGCCGTTATGGTTCATTAGCCAGTGTTCTAGCTGATGTGGGATAAATTGTTGTTCTGATAAATCATACACACCATTACTGAACCCGATTAAATCCTGCCGTGGTTCACCAATAACAGGAATTTGTAATTTCATCGCACTAATCGCGTTATTAATGCCGTTAGGGCTGTAAGGGGTTTCGTGCTGGTCGAAGATTGCCACCATTGCGCGGCGCAGCTCATTATCCGACACGGTTTCCCATGTTGTACCGTTATAGTGGTAAACCATTTCGCTATCAGGATTAACCGCCACTTTACCGTAACGTTCAACCAATAGTGCCCCGCGCTGACTGGCTGCCATTTGTGCTAGATTGTTATTGGTCTTTTTGGGCTTCGCTTCTTGGAGCACAACCGCTTCTGTTTCCATTTGTTTTTTCTCTCCCACCTGATATAACCCGTTGCTGAATGCCTGTTTTGCTGCCTCAATACCGTGATGCTGGCGATAATCGTCCCAGTCAGATTTCAATGCCGTAGGCGGTAATGTGACCCAACCGTTAATCGCTTTGGCTGTCTTCTCTGCCGCTATCTTGCCAACGTTCTTTTTTAACCTACCATTTTTGTCCCGCTCTTCCGGTTCGTGCCAATCGTTATCAGCAGCAAGGATAATTTTTGCGGTAGGCCATTGAGTTCTGACCAGCTCGGCAATAGTGGGTAAATTACTTTCATCAATGGCTGCCAGTACTACGCCTTTATGTAACTGTCTGACCGTTAACGCCGTAGCGTAACCCTCGGTAATGATGAAAGTGTCCGGCGTTCCGGTAATCTCTGAGACGGGAATAAAACCACCTTTCTTCTGAGTTCCTGATACAAGGCGTTTTTCACCGTTCGGCTTGATGATCTGCGCGCCCGTGATTTTGCCGTCCAGAGTCTGAATCACCAGCAATAAAGAGCCATCTTTCAGTAACCGCTGATTGGGGCATTGCAGCCCCTTTTTAGTCAGATACTGAGATTCACCCATAACAGAAGTTGCAACCAGCGCAGCGATGCGTTCTGTAATCGGTTTTACTGTTCGGGGCTGCTCTTTAGCGGGTTTGGGTTCAGGCAAGGGAAGTGCTAGCGCATCAGCTACCAACTTAGCGGCGGCAAAGACCGTGATCCCTTTGGTTCTTGCGACTAAATCCAGTCCATCACCGTGATTCGGCGCATCACACTGGCGACAATGCCAGTCACCATGATGGTTATCATCTATAAAGTGAAAGCGGTCAGTACCGCCGCATATCGGGCAAGCACCATGTTTACCTTTTGCCGGAACATCAACACCACAAGCAGGCAACAGGCTTTGCCAGTGCTTGATGGCTGATGTTTTCACTGTTCGAATCACATCTAACGGGCGGCTTTTCTGATTATTATTTCCCTGACTCATGATCACGCGTCCTCACCATTAACCGCTGCATAGAGCGAATAGTAAACTTCCTGATTAATATCACAGGCTAGCGACAGCAAATCGTGTAACTCTTCCGAACAGTGTTGGCTTGCCTGTTCAAGAATGACCTCATATAAAGAAGTACATAAACCCGCACGAAACGAGGATTGCCCTAATGGATCTCTCTCCCTGCGTACAAGGCAATTAACTAATTTATTCACTGGATTCTGTGGAGCATGTTTCGACAGGTCGCGATAAACCTCCTGATGAATGCCGTGTGCCAATGCAATCAGGTTATTTAAATTGATTTCACAGTGTTCATCTTTGGCTTTTTGGGTAATGAACGTGAAAAGTGAAATACCCAAACTTGCACGATGCAGCGCCTGTTTTAATGAGATTGGTTTCTTACTCATGGTGTGCCCCCTGACGTAATGCAAAGATCAAAGAGGATATGTCAGCCAGCCGCTGAGTGTCGGATGCAATAAGGAATGTAAATTTAAGGCGAGTTTGGTTAGACTGTGTATCAGCCATAGCATTAGCTCCGATAATGTTGTGGTCAGACGCCTCGACAGTGTTCCCGCACTTCGGGGCGTTGTTATTTTCATACCATACACAAGGCTTGGTGTAAGACACATGATAGATACAAGGTGTCTTACATGTCAACTCTTTAAATTTTGGTCTTTTTGCGTATACTGTCTTACACCAATTAATAAGAGGTGCAGAAATGGCAACAGGTGCAAAAAATGCGAAATCACAATCAATAACAGTACGAGTACTACACGAATTGATTGAAGGAATGGCACAAACAAAAGAACACAACGAAAGTACAGGGCAATTTGTTTCTGCGGCAATGCGCGCTGAGATCAAACGCCGCCAGCGCAAAGCCAAAACATCATCTGAGTAAGCATAATCAATTAACCCTCTTAAAGAGGGTTGTTTCTCAAATTGATGGTTATTTAATATCAAAGAATCTCTGTAACTAATATCTACCATCACACCAACTATTCCCGAAATTAAGCCGCTTTTAGGGTGAATTTGACTGCTGCCAATTAAGGCATTTAATTTTTCATAGCATTATTTTTTAGTTAGTAGGTTTGCGGCTATATGGGTTATTCACGTTTTCTACTGTGGGTGGATTACGTACCCAATGCAGCAGATCACTAAGCAACCAAGCACATGAATTGCGGCCTAATGGCTTACGGGCAGGGAAACGGCCTTCATTTTCTAATTTCCATGCTGACGTTCTAGAAATAGAGGTGATGTGCTGGCGTTCCTTTTCACGTATAAGACGATCATAAGGTTCACCATATTCGGAAAGGATGGAGTGGCGTTCTTCTGGTGTAGGAGTACTGTATTGCATGATTATGTTACCCTCACTGTTTAATTGTTTTTGTGAGGGTATTTTACTTAACAGAAATTATTACGAAAGAAATCCACATTTGTTACGTGTATATCACAATGGTCATTATCACAACTCATTAATTCCCATTATTGAGCTGCTTTTAATATAACCACATTCTCATAATTACCCGCTAATACATCCAGTCGCTCACACCACTTGTTTAAAGCGTCCAGCTTCTCTGGTAAATATTGGCTCTTGTTATATATCGCCATAATGCCCGGCAGTGCATGGCCTAACAGTTGCTCAACGACATGAGGTGCGATGCCTATATCATTTAATTTAGTTGCAAACGTTCGCCTTAAATCATGCAAAGACCATTCCTCGTCATGCTCTAATTTTTTCCATATTTTTCTGCCATATTGTGCGACTGCTTCAAGTTTTTTAATTTCCCCTAAGAGATAACCACTTTTATGGTTTTGGTGAATAATATCCATTAAAAATGGCTTCATATATTCTGGTATTGGACGAATGATTTTCTCACCTGTCTTGCTATTTTCTTTTGGGACAGTCCATAGCATAGAATTCAAATTCCATTCTGAACATTTAGATAACCTGATCTCCCGTGTCCGACAACCAAATACAACCAAAATTTTCAATAAATTATTATAATAAGGTAGGTAAATACCTGTATTTATAGAGTCCCATAATTGACCAAGTTCATGATCGTCTAAATATCGCTGGCCTTTATTTTGTTTTTTTCCAACATCCTGAATAGTTAAATCATCCAATACATGGCTAACTGCATACCTTCTTACCCGGCAAAATTTTAGAGTTTGCTTGCACAATTGAAATACAGAACCAGCAGCCACCGGAGCTTTCTTTTTCATTCTATCAAAGCATTGTAGCCAATATATTGTTTCGCAGTCAGACAATGCCATTTCACCAATATAAGGATAAATATGTTTTTCTAATTGCAGAATGAGGGTATCAATATTGACTCGATTTTCTCTGCCGTAGTGCTCTATCCAATATTCAATAGCGTCTTTCACAGTGACTGGTTTTAATGATTCCTGCATCACTAAGTTAAATTGCAGCTTTGGATCTTTCCCAGATGCTAACCAACTACGACATTTATCCCTCGTTTCTCTAGCCTGCTTAAGACTTACATCAGGATAGCGCCCAATGGTAAGGCGGTTTAACTTTTTTCCATCAAGTCGGTACGTAAAAACCCAACTAACGCCACCAGCTTTAGATGCTTTAGCGCTCAACCCCGCACCATCGGCAAAAAATTCAATATTGCCCCTTTCTTTTCCGTGCAGAGTTCTAAGTTTTTTGTCACTGAGCTTGTTGAGTTCGGCAGCCATGATCGCTAAAAATATTTATACAATTGTTTATACGCAGTGTGCTGCAAGAGAGGCAAAACGTCAATAAACACTGTAACAACATACAGTTTAATGATTAATTAATTATTTGATCTTTATATAAAAATAATAATCATGGACAAACTTCAAAACACAAAGTAAATATATATAGTCTGCAATGATTTCAGATATATTTACGCTGTTTGCAGCGATTTCTTTGCAAACGTGCGAGGCTGTTCCCAATATTTCCAGAATGATAAGAGAGCAACCATGGCAAAACACATCATATTTTCCGCCACCGGCGGCCCAGAAGTACTCAAATATAGTGAATTTACCCCTGTTAATCCTGCGCCTGATGAAGTCCAAATCGAAAATAAAGCTATCGGAATTAATTATATTGATACTTATGTCCGCAGTGGGCTTTACCCAACGGCAAATCTTCCCAGTGGGTTAGGTACTGAAGCTGCAGGGATTGTCACAAAAGTTGGGTCGAATGTGTCATACATCAAAATCGGAGATCGCGTAGCGTATGCTCAATCCGGTCTGGGTGCATATAGTGAAGTACATAATGTTCCTGCCAGCAAGTTAACCATTCTTCCTGATACTATTTCATTTGAACAAGCGGCAGCTTCCCTTTTGAAAGGACTGACCGTTTATTACCTTTTCTATCAAACAAATAAGGTTCTTGAAGGTGAAACTTTTCTGTTTCATGCAGCAGCCGGTGGGGTGGGGTTGATTGCCTGCCAATGGGCAAAAGCATTAGGTGCAAAATTGATTGGCACCGTTGGTTCAGATGAAAAAGCTCACCTTGCTCAAAACGCAGGCGCGTGGCAGACCATCAATTATAATCGTGAAAATATTGTGGAACGCGTTTTGGAACTTACCAACGGACAAAAAGTTAATGTCGTTTATGATTCCGTTGGGCAGGCTACGTGGCTGGATTCACTTGATTCTCTGGCACCAAGAGGGTTAATGGTCAGTTTCGGAAACGCTTCGGGTGCAGTAACAGGTGTAAATATCGGGCTTCTCAACCAGAAAGGTTCGCTATTCCTTACCCGCCCTTCTATTAACGGCTATATCACTACACGGGAAGAGTTAGCAGAAGCCAGCAAAACACTGTTTGACTTCATTGCCAGTGGCAAAATCAAGGTCGATGTGCCAGAAAACCAGAAGTTTCCACTGAGTGAGGCAGTGAGGGCACACCAAATACTTGAAAGCCGCGCAACTCACGGTTCTAGCTTATTAATCCCGTAATGTCTAAAACACCTGAGCGGATCACATCCGCTCTGTTACCATTTCCAGTGCTTTTTCAACGACCATAATATCCGAACCGGGTTTATGTGCATTTTCGCTCAGATGACGACGCCATTGGCGAGCACCGGGAATACCCTGAAAAATGCCCAGAATGTGGCGGGTAATGTGACCTAAATAAGTGCCGTTTGACAATTCCTGTTCGATATAAGGATAAAGAGCTTTAACCGCATCTACCGTATTCGTTACCTGAGCGTTTTGGTCGAATAATTCACGATCCACATGCGCCAGAATCGATGGATTCTGATAGGCTTCCCGTCCGACCATCACACCATCCACATGTTGCAAATGTTGTTTTGCCTCTTCCAACGTCTTAATTCCACCATTAATGGAAAGCGTCAGTTGTGGGAAGTCCTTTTTCAGTTGATAGACTCGTGGATAATCCAGTGGTGGAATTTCGCGGTTTTCTTTAGGACTCAAACCAGACAACCACGCCTTGCGTGCATGGATGACAAAATTATCACAGGCACTGTTTTGCACAACAGTATCAATAAAATCACACAGAAATTTGTAACTATCCTGTTCATCAATACCGATACGAGTTTTTACTGTGACTGGGATATCAACCACATCCTGCATTGCTTTGACGCAATCAGCCACCAATGTAGCATCCCCCATCAGACAGGCTCCAAAACGACCATTCTGTACACGATCAGACGGACAACCAACATTCAAATTGATTTCATCATAACCACGCTCCTGCGCGATCTTAGCACACTGCGCCAGTGCCTGAGGCTCACTACCGCCCAATTGTAGTGCCAATGGATGTTCTTGCTCGTTATAAGCCAGATAATTTCCTTTACCGTGAATAATCGCACCTGTAGTAACCATTTCAGTGTAAAGTAGAGCTTCTTTACTTAGCAGGCGATGGAAATATCGACAATGACGATCCGTCCAATCGAGCATCGGCGCAACGGAGAAGCGGGAGGGTTTGAATTTTCCGCTTTCATTTGGTATTTCAGTGAGTTTACTGGGGTTTTTAGTTTGTTTACTTTCGTGCATTTCAGGTTGTTTTGAGCTATTTAGGAATTAACTATACAGCGCCCCACTACTAATATCGGGGGCCGGATAGAAGGGTATCAAGAATGACCTACTATAGCATATAGGTTTTCACCTATCCATTTTGGGTTGGATTCATTCCATAATTAATCATGCCTAAGAGTATTCAAATCCACAGATCTTTAATGTTTATCTTAATGAATGATTAATAATTTAAATATGTGTTCAAATTACTACAGATATTTACATTACTATAACAACATAAGTAATGTGAAATTATTTCTTTTTCTCTATTTCCTCAATATAACCTCAGGAATTCCACCTGTCGCATAAGTAATACTGCGAATGAATTCAAAATAATTAATTTCTGTTTGGGTTATAGTAAATTGACTATATTATATATATATGGAGTAACGACGATACTTCCACTAAAGATGATTACTGCTGATGTGATCTTGGTTACCAAACAAACTCTTCTACTCGAAGCAAATCCATCTAATATTTGGGATAACAGAATAATCATCAAAAGAATTGATATATACTCAATTTTTTCCCTCAGCATAATAATCCGTCAAATTAACCATATTAATACATTATTTATCAAAAAGTTAGACCAATTATTGCAAATAACTCTCAGTGCATCTGTAAAGTAAATGCACAATAGTTCTTTTATGAAAAGGGTAAGAGAGCAGTATCTATTCCGTGTTATTTTAATTTAGTCGTTTGTATTGCGCATTTAGGAATAATGTTTCATTTACATAATTATAAAACAGAATAATTTCACATCACCAGTAAAAATAACAAAAAAAATCATTAAATGGTGATTAACACTAAAATAATGTATATTAAATCAGTATTGATAATGATTAATCTAGTGTTTTAAAATATGTATATTTGATTTTAAGAGAGGATATTTCTTTACCTTGAGAGAATAACTGAGGTAAATATATTTCTAAATGAATCTCAAAAGTAACGGATATCTGAGATTATCTTTAATCTTAAGATAATCACTAAAATATATTATTGTGTAAGAAAAATAAAATTAAGGCATAAAATGAACATTTCTAAATACTCTAAGAATTGGCAAGAGCGATTTGAATTTTTTGAAAAAAATGGGGCACCTTCTTCTAAAGAATATCAAGCTGCTTTTAAAAATTCACCTTACCTAACACGTGTCAAGATAAATATGAACTTCTTCGCATTTTTCTTTGGCATTATCTACTTTATTGTGCTTGGAATGTGGAAAAAAGGACTAACCATACTTGGGATTAGTGTTGCTTTATTTTTTGCTTTTTTTATGATTAGCGCGATAGTCCCTCTATCCCTTGAAATTGCAAATTTTATCCGTATTTTTCTGGGAGCTATGAGTGCTGCATTATATGGTGTAACAGCTAATTATTCTTATTACCTAAAAGAAAAAGAAGGTGATGTTAGCTGGAATCCATTCAAAGGCCTTAAAATGATCTAAGAATACATCAAGTGAACACCTCTCTTAGCCACAAAAAACATGGTAATATTAAACCATTAGCATCGTGTAGGTGTGAGAGGTGTAATGAAAGCTATCAATCAAAAAAAATTACTGACGCAGGCTGAGGCAATCTGTCTGTCACGAGGGGTTCGTTTAACACCTCAACGCCTTGAGATTCTGCGCTTGATTTCAGCCCAACCAGGTGCAATCAGTGCCTACGATTTGCTGGATCTGCTACGTGAAGTTGAGCCACAGGCTAAGCCGCCAACTGTTTATCGAGGGTTGGAGTTTTTACTGGAACAGGGTTTTGTTCACAAAATAGAATCTACAAATAGTTATGTGATGTGTCATCACTTTGAAGAACCGTGCCATACATCAGCAATGTTTCTTTGTGATAATTGTGGCTCTGTTACCGAACAGGATGCTGAAGATATCGAATCAGCGGTACAAAATTTAGCACAGCATGCAGGGTTTCATTTGCGGCACAGTGTCATAGAAATCCACGGATTATGTTCTTCTTGCCATGAAACTAATTCGTGTATGGAATGAGTTTAAAATTACCTTATCAGGCGGTCATTACTGATAATGAATTCATTAATTTCTACGTCCCCGCATAAGCATGTGCTTCGCGGGAACTACGAAAAATGACCGCCCAGAATGGGTAATGTATAATTATCCGCTTTTACAATCAGAACCAGTCCCCGTTACGAATTACGCCAACTGCCAACCCTTCAATGGTAAAATTCTGTTCGCGTAAATCCACAACGATAGGCTTAAATTCAGGATTTTCAGCAATCAGTTCTATCTTGTTTCCTGTTTGTTTGAAACGTTTTACTGTGACTTCATCTTCAATCCGTGCCACGATGACCTGCCCGTTATGAACATCCTGTGTTTTATGCACAGCGAGTAAATCACCATCCATAATACCGATATCCTTCATGGACATACCACGGACACGCAATAGAAAATCAGCATTCGGTTTAAATAATTCCGGATCCACTTTGTAATGGCTTTCAATGTGTTCCTGAGCCAATAGTGGTTCACCAGCAGCAACACGACCGATGAGTGGTAGCCCAGCCCCTTCATCTTCCTCTTCAAGCAGCAAACGGATACCTCTGGAAGCACCAGCGATAATTTCTATCACCCCTTTACGCGCAAGTGCTTTTAAATGCTCTTCTGCTGCGTTAGGTGAACGAAAACCAAGACGCGCGGCAATTTCAGCACGTGTTGGTGGCATACCCGTCTGCGAAATATGGTCACGCACCAAGTTATAAACTTCTTGCTGCCTGGCTGTTAATGCTTTCATTTCGCCCCCTGTTTGTTTATACAGTCTGACTGTGAGTATATACAGCTAAAATTGAATTGGGAACCAGTCAGAATGTAAAAGCCGCTAAATAACGATTTTTGACGAAAAACACACCACATTAACGGGTGAAATATGACCAAACAATGATCACCCAAATAAATAGTGCTAAAATCATGGCTAAAAATACCGCAGCTGAGCCCATATCCTTTGCCCGCCCCGATAGTTCGTGATATTCACTGCCAATACGGTCCACAACCGCCTCAATCGCACTATTCAGCATTTCAACAATAAGCACTAACATGACTGAACTAATGAGAAAAAGTCTCTCAAACATGCCGAAATCAAAAGAGAATGCCAAAATAGTTGCTAAAATAGTTAAAACTGCCTCCTGCCGGAATGCAGCCTCATTTTTCCACGCAGCTTTAATACCTTTTACTGAGTACCCAGCCGCTTTAATTATGCGGGTTAAACCTGTTGATTGGTTAGCCATAAAAATTTTCTTCAAGAATCATAATAGTTTTAAGATCATATAACTTTTAGCCCCTATTATTATCTTATTTACACAGATCTCAAAATCTGTTTCTGGTATGCTTGCCGCGCATTGCTAACAAGAGGCTTAAAGCAGTTATGTCAGCTTGGCGTAAAATATATTACAACTTATTGAAGTTGCCGATAAAACTTTTAGTTAAAAGTAAACTTATTCCAACGGTCCCTGTTACAGAGCTGAGTCTTGATACGACTCGGCCTATTCTGTATGTGTTACCGTATCATTCAAAGGCCGATTTATTGACTCTGCGTCAACAGTGTCTTGCTCAGGATTTACCGGATCCTCTGACGCCTTTGGATATTGATGATACACAGCTTCCAAGCTATGTATTCATTGATGATGGCCCGCGTGTATTCAGTTACTATGCGCCTAAACATGAATCTGTGAAGATTTTCCATTCTTATCTGGATTTACATCGTAGTAATCCTGATTTAGATATTCAGATGGTGCCGGTTTCTGTCATGTTCGGGCGCTCACCCGGGCGTGAGGGTCAGGAAACCAATACAGCTCCTCAGCTACGCCTGCTTAATGGGATCCAGAAGTTTTTTGCAATCCTGTGGCTTGGGCGAGATAGTTTTGTCCGGTTTTCAGCACCAGTGTCATTACGCAGTATTGCTGATGAACATGGCACAGATACAATTATTGCCAATAAACTTGCCCGTGTTGCACGGATACACTATTCCCGCCAACGCTTGGCCGCCGTAGGGCCTCGTTTACCTGCGCGGCAAGATCTGTTCAGAAAGTTACTGGAATCTAAAGCGATTGAAAAAGCGATTGCTGACGAATCTCGCAGCAAGAAAATTTCGCCAGAAAAAGCGAAACAGAATGCCATCAATATGCTGGAAGAAATTGCCGCTGATTTCTCCTATGAAACAGTTCGCATAACAGACCGAGTACTGAGCTGGACGTGGAACCGTCTCTATCAGGGTATTAATGTCCATAATGGCGAACGTATCCGCCAATTGGCTCAGGATGGTCATGAACTTGTTTATGTTCCATGCCATCGTAGCCATATGGATTACCTGTTGTTGTCTTATGTGCTTTATCATCAGGGTCTGGTTCCACCACATATCGCAGCGGGCATTAACCTGAATTTCTGGCCGGCTGGCCCGATATTCCGCCGTCTTGGTGCGTTTTTTATCCGCCGCACGTTTAAAGGCAATAAACTTTATTCAACTATTTTCCGTGAATATCTGGGTGAATTATTTTCCCGTGGTTATTCCGTTGAATACTTTGTTGAAGGTGGGCGCTCGCGAACAGGCCGCTTGCTCGATCCGAAAACAGGTACGCTTTCCATGACATTGCAGGCAATGTTACGTGGAGAGTCACGGCCTATCACGATTGTGCCGATCTATATCGGTTATGAACATGTGATGGAGGTTGCAACCTATGCCAAGGAATTACGCGGTGCAACCAAAGAAAAAGAAGGCTTTTTCCAGATGGTTCGTGGGTTGCGTAAACTGCGTAATCTGGGGCAAGGTTACGTGAACTTTGGTGAACCCATTCCATTAGTACAATATCTGAATCAGCATGTTCCTGAATGGCGTGACGCCATCGACCCAATAGAAGCACAACGCCCGACATGGTTGACACCAACAGTCAGCAAACTGGCGGATAATATTATGGTGAATATCAATAACGCGGCGGCTGCAAATGCGATTAATTTATGCAGCACAGCCTTATTGTCATCACGTCAGCGAGCACTTACTCGTGAGCAGCTTATTGAGCAGTTAGATTGCTATATGCAGCTGATGAGCAATGTTACTTACACTAATGATGTCACTATTCCGTCCAAAACGGCAGAAGAGCTATTGGATCACGCTTTACGGATGAATAAGTTTGAGGTCGAAAAAGACAGCCTTGGGGATATCATTATCCTGCCTCGTGAAAGCGCGGTACTGATGACCTACTATCGCAACAATATCCAGCATTTGTTGATCCTGCCATCCTTAATCGCCAGTATCGTGATGCATCATCGCCGTATTAGCCGCACTGAACTGCTCAGACAAGTAGAGCTGGTTTATCCTCTGCTCAAGCAGGAACTGTTCATGCGTTACAGTAAGGCGGAATTGCCTGATGTAGTAAATACCCTGATTGATGAATTAGTACGCCAACGCCTGATCTGCAATAAAGAGCAGGAAGTGCTGGTACTCAATCCTGAGCGTATTCGTCCTCTACAACTGTTGGCGGCCGGTATCCGGGAAACATTGCAACGCTATGCCATCACGCTTTCTTTACTGAATGCCACTCCGGATATCAGCCGTGGTGCACTGGAAAAAGAGAGCCGGATGTTGGCACAGCGTTTGTCAGTGCTGCATGGCATTAATGCGCCGGAATTCTTCGATAAAGCCGTGTTCTCCTGCTCTGTTAATACATTGCGGGAAGAAGGTTATATCCATGATAGTGGCAACATCGTTACCACAAATGCCCAAGCACTTTATCAGGTGTTGAGTGAGCTGATGTCTCCCGAGATCCGTCTGACAATTGAAAGTGTCAGTATGCCTCCTGAACACAGTGATCTCGAACTGGAAGATGAAATTCAGGAATAAGAGACTTTTCTGAAGATAACGTCTGAAAAATAGACGGGTGGTATAACCTTAAACTAAGTTATACCACCCGTTTTTTTTAAACCATTTGGTTTAACAATATAGGGTTAAAAAACATAACTGAAAAGAATGCCGAGGAATAAAACAAAACCAACATAGTTATTGTTCATGAATGCCTGAAAGCATGGCTCACGACTACGGTCAAAGATGAGTTTTTGCTGATAAATAAAAAGCGCACCAGCCAGCAATACAGTCCAGTAATACATTCCGCCTAAATTCACCAAACAGCCAACCACAATAAGAATTGCCAGCATGATGAGTTGCAAAATACCAATAATCAGCTTATCAAAACGCCCGAACAAAACTGCCGTCGATTTCACACCAATTTTCAAATCATCATCACGATCAACCATTGCATATTGGGTATCGTAGATGACTGACCATATGACATTTGCCAGAAATAATAACCAGCATTCTAATGGTAAGGACTCACTTACCGCCGAGAAAGCCATGGGAATTGACCAGCCATAGGCAGCACCTAATACAACCTGAGGTAAGTTACTGACCCGTTTAACGAAAGGATATACACACGCCAGACCTAATCCGGCAAAGGATAAGGCTATCGTCATTTTATTCAGCGTTAAAACCAGCACAAAAGAGATCAGCACGAGTATGCTGAATAAAATTTTGCACTCTTTTTCGCTGATATCCCCGCTGGGAAGCGGACGAGACTTTGTCCTTTCGACATGTCCGTCAAATTTCCTGTCGGCAAAATCATTAATACAACACCCTGCTGCCCGCATGAAAAAAACACCCAGAGTGAAAACCAACAGAATATGTAAATTGGGTACACCTTTTGCTGCTATCCATAATGCCCAATAGGTTGGCCATATTAGTAACAATACGCCAATAGGTTTATCAATACGCATTAAACGGCAATAGGCACGCCATTTATTTTGCGTCATACTGACCTCCAATCTGTTTCTCCCTCATTTCTTATTTATTTCATTTTATATGCAGGTGATTCTGGCAAAAAAACTTCTGTAAGTAATAATGGCTTTTCTGATAAACGCAGTAAAGAGCGACGCGCCCAACGCTGACCCTGTATCCCTATTTGAATATAATCCCGTGTCAGGTTATTACCACTAAAAAGGTAACGCCCAAGAGGAACAGTTCCTACATCCACCAGCTTTTTATCCGGCCCTGTTAATGTTTCTTTCGGGATCACTGTGCGTCCCAACAACCACGGAATGTTATCCCCAAACAAGATGATTTCCCGCAGCCAGTACTTTTCACTTATAGGTAAGTGCTCACTTTCATCACCAAGCTCTTCAGCTGTAATAAAGCACTCACGAAATGGAGTGACAGTTACATGATAGCAATGCTGTTCAAAACGACGAGTCATTGAACCGACTTCCATCAGCCAGTCCAGAATACTCTCAGGCGTGTTGGCTTCCTCAGTTGAAAACCAGTGAATAGGAGTAGAAGTTAATATTGTGTCATCTGCCATGTCATTTTCCAATTGCGGAGAATATCAACTTCTCCGACAGCACAACGAATGGGAGGTGAGGATATCATGTTACAGACCAATAAAATAAAAAGTTGATAACAAATTATGTCAATTACAAAAAATATCCCCCCAATAAATAGTGTTACTGAGGGGATAGCAGATTAAATAAAATAATAAATCAGATTAACGCCATTCTTTGAAACGATTAATCAATCCGTTTGTAGAGCTATCATGGCTATTTACCGCTTCTGAATCGTGGAGTTCAGGCAGGATACGGTTTGCCAATTGTTTGCCCAGTTCAACGCCCCATTGATCGAATGAGAAGATATTCAGAATTGCGCCCTGAACAAAGATTTTATGCTCATACATGGCAATTAATGCGCCCAGACTAAATGGTGTAATCTCACGCAACAAAATTGAGTTGGTCGGACGGTTGCCTTCAAACACTTTGAATGGCACAACGTTTGCCACATCCTGTACATTCTTTCCGGCAGAAACAAATTCGGCTTCAACCTGAGCCTGAGTTTTACCAAAGGCCAGCGCTTCAGTCTGTGCAAAGAAATTAGATAATAGTTTACTGTGGTGATCACCAATTGGGTTGCGGCTGATTGCCGGCGCAATAAAATCACACGGGATCAGTTTCGTACCCTGATGGATAAGCTGATAGAAAGCATGCTGACCATTGGTACCCGGTTCACCCCAGATGATCGGCCCAGTCTGATAATTCACGGGGCTTCCATTACGATCAATATATTTACCGTTTGACTCCATATTTCCCTGCTGGAAGTAAGCAGCAAAACGATGCATATATTGATCATAAGGCAGAATCGCTTCAGTTTCTGCGCCAAAGAAATTGTTATACCAGATGCCAATCAGCGCCAGAATAACCGGAATATTTTGTTCAGGAGCAGTTTGTGCAAAGTGCTTATCCATAGCATGGGCACCATTCAGCAATTGCTCAAAATTATCATATCCAATGGACAGGACAATGGATAAACCTATCGCAGACCAAAGAGAGTAACGGCCGCCGACCCAGTCCCAGAATTCAAACATGTTTTGCGGATCAATCCCGAATTTACTGACTTCCTGTTCATTCGTTGAAAGTGCGGCAAAATGTTTGGCGACGTGTGCTTCATCAACGGCACTTTGCAAGAACCAATCACGGGCAGAATGTGCATTAGTCATCGTTTCCTGCGTGGTAAAAGTCTTGGATGCAATCAGGAACAGTGTGGTTTCTGGATCCAGAGACTTCAGCGTTTCAGCAATATGAGTGCCATCCACATTGGATACAAAGTGCATATTAAGGTGGTTCTTATAGGCTTTCAGCGCCTCTGTCACCATATATGGGCCAAGATCTGAACCACCAATGCCGATGTTGACTACATCAGTAATGGCCTTACCGGTATAACCTTTCCACTCCCCTCCAATAATGCGCTCACTGAATGATTTCATTTTTGCCAGTACCGCATTGACCTGCGGCATAACATCTTCCCCATCAACCTTAATCGGAGAGTGACTGCGGTTACGCAAAGCAATATGCAGTACAGCACGATCTTCAGTACGGTTAATCTTTTCACCGGAAAACAGGCTATGAATAGCCCCGGATAAATCAGTTTCTTTCGCCAGCGCCTGTAGCTTTTCCAGCGTTTCCACGGTAATACGGTTTTTGGAATAATCCACCAGAATCTGATCATCAAATATTGCAGAGAATGTCGCAAAACGCGCTTTGTCCTGTTCAAACAGCTCTCGCAGGTGAACCTCTTTTATCTGCTCAAAATGTTGCTGTAATGCTTTCCAGGCTTCGGTCTGGCTAGGGTTGATGTTTTTCATGAATAATGTTCTCTATCTACTGTAGATAAAAATAGGAATGCACAGGATTGTAACAAGTTAACACTGTGATGGATCTCCTTTTCCTGTTACTGACTGATATTGGTCAAAATAAGCGATTATTTCCAGTCATAATTACATAGGCAAAAACGATAATCTCACTCTAATCATGAAAAATATTGATGCTTAATTAACAAATATTGACTCATAACCGCTAACCCGATATTTCTAATTGCCTATCTTTAAAACAGAAGGCTATCATCCATGAGTGCAGTATCTTCTCCCTCTTCGCAGTATATTGTTGCTAAATTCGGTGGTACCAGTGTGGCAGACTTTGATGCCATGAATAACTGTGCTGATATTATTCTGGCAAACAGAGATGTTCGCGTAGTCGTTTTATCAGCGTCCGCAGGTATAACTAATTTACTGGTCACATTAGCTTCCGGCGTTAATAGTGATAAACGGGAGAAGTGTCTGAAACAGATCCGGGACATTCAATACGCCATTATCAGGCGATTGAATGAAACAGATGTGATTAAAGATGAGATTGACCGTCTGTTGGATAATATTGCTACATTGTCAGAAGCGGCTTCTCTCGCCACATCTGACGCCTTGACTGATGAGTTAGTCAGCCATGGTGAAGTCATGTCCACCCTGTTGTTTGTTGAATTATTACGTCAGCGCAATACGGATGTCGAATGGTTTGATATCCGCCGGATAATGCGTACCAATGACCAATTCGGGCAGGCTGAGCCTGATACTACTCAACTCAATATTCTGGCTGCACAACATTTGCAGCCACGCCTGAATAATACAATTGTTATTACTCAGGGTTTTATCGGCAAAGAAGAAAAAGGGCGTACAACAACATTAGGGCGTGGCGGCAGTGATTATACCGCAGCATTACTTGGCGAAGCACTCGGGCTAAGGCGTGTGGATATCTGGACCGATGTTCCGGGAATTTATACAACAGACCCTCGTGTTGCCCCAACAGCTACGCGTATTGATAAAATTGCTTTTAATGAAGCGGCTGAGATGGCAACATTTGGCGCCAAAATCCTCCATCCGGCAACACTGCTGCCAGCCGTCCGCTGTGGTATTCCTGTTTTCGTTGGTTCAAGTAAACAGCCACAGGCAGGCGGTACACTGGTTTGCGACAGAACGGCAAACCCACCCCGCTTCCGGGCACTGGCGCTGCGCCGCAAACAGACGTTATTAACTCTGCATAGCCTGAAAATGCTGCATGCCAGAGGCTTTCTGGCAGAAATTTTTATTCTGCTTTCACGCCATAATATTTCGGTGGATCTGATTACTACCTCAGAAGTCAGTGTTGCGTTAACACTGGATACAACAGGCTCCACCAGCACTAACGGTAGTTTGCTGACTAATGCCCTACTGACAGAGCTTTCAACATTGTGTCGTGTCGAGGTTGAAGAAGATTTGGCACTGGTGGCGATTATCGGTAATAAATTGTCACAGGCTAGAGGGCTAGGCAAAGAGATCTTTGGCCCGCTGGAATCCTTCAATATCCGTATGATCAGCTATGGTGCAAGTAGCCATAATGTCTGCCTGCTTGTACCCGGACAGGATGCTGAAAAAGTGGTTCAAACCCTTCATAAGAATTTGTTTGAAGAGTAATCAATATACGCGGGTATTCCGTTACAGTAATCAAAATACCCGCAATGCACATCAATTTTGTTTTCTTCCCGTGAAAATAACTTTTTATTCAAACAGTTTTTCTAACCAGATTGAGCTAATGTACTGACCGTTTTTACTTGCATACTCTCTGAAAACACCCACTTCACGAAAACCAAATTTCTTATGTAGCTTAATTGATGCCTCATTAGGTAATGCAATACCTGATAGCGCACTATGTACATCTTGTGATGCTAACTCGCTAAAGAGGTGTTGATAAAGTGCGCTACCTACTCCTCTGTGTTTCATTGAGGGTGCCAGATAAATGCTGACTTCAACCGTTTTGTTAAATGCCTCTAATGCTCGATAAGGCTGGGAACATGCAAAACCCAAAACCACTTGATCTTCAACTGCGACAAAAATCTGGTAACGTGAGTCAGGTTGAAATTGTGAGAACCAAAGTTGCTTATTTTCTAACGTCATTGGTTCTGTTTCAAAACGGACATTTGAGTTTGCAATATAGTAATTAAAGATATCAACTATCTCAGATAAATGTTTTTGTTTGCCAAATGTGATTTTCAATATACTTTTTCCTTCACTCATCGGATGTGTTTTCCTACCCTTTATCATTCATAATAAGAAAACGAAAACAAATTCCATTTTAACTCTGCTTGGTCACCCTATAAGCAGAGGATAATTTAGAGGGAATCTTATGACTACCGCTATTGCCAATAAACGCCCTAAAAAAACTAAAATGACAGCCGGCGGTGCCGCAGCAGGCGGTCAGGTACAATCCTTGAGCCGGGGCTTATCCCTTTTGGAATTCATTTCTGATTCACAAAGCGGGGTCGCCCTGACTGACCTCGCTATTCAGGCCGGTCTGCCTAACTCGACGACCCATCGTCTTTTGACGACGCTACAACAACATGGCTTTGTTCGGCAAGTTGGCGATCTGGGACTATGGGTGATTGCATCACATGCATTTGTTGTCGGCAGCAGCTTTCTGCAAAGCCGCAATCTGATGGTACTGGTTCACCCAATTTTACGCCAGTTGATGGAAGATTCTGGCGAAACTATCAATCTTGCTATTTTCAATATTGATGAATATGAAGCGGTCATTGTCGATCAAGTGCAATGTAACGCACTGATGCGAATGTCTGCGCCTATTGGTGGCCAGTTACCGATGCATGCTTCCGGTGCAGGTAAGGCGCTACTTGCAACATTGTCTGAACAAAAATGCCTGCAATTACTGCACAAAAAAGGATTACACGCCTATACACAGCATACACATACTACTGCTGCGGCCTTAAAAGAGAACCTTGAACAAATCCGTAAGCAGGGTTTTTCACTGGATGATGAAGAACATGCTCTTGGGTTACGCTGTATTGCTGCCTGTATCTATGATGAACACCATGAAGCGTTTGCTGCTATTTCTATCTCCGGCCCGATATCACGTATCTCTGATGAGCGAGTGACTGAGCTGGGTGCCCTTGTTATGCGGGCAGCGAAAGAGATAAGCCGGGAATATGGCGGTAATAAGTAAAACTTCGGCTAATTTCACTTAAAAAGTAAGCTTACTGATTAGCTGTTACGTTTCAGCTTATAAATTGACATAGATCATAGATAAGGTGTGTTGAAGACAAAAGTTGATTGCATCCTTTGTTTATTACATTAAAAATGTTACCGGTAACAAACAGTGAGAGTATGTGCTGGATACATGCCATATGGTGTCGGAAGCAAGTGCCAGGAGCAATTATCATGACAACCCCCCAGAACAAGTCAGTGATCAATAAAACCGTCGAACGAATCACTCAACGTATCATTGAACGCTCTAAAGAGACGCGTAACCGTTATCTGGCGCGTATTGAGTCCGCTCGTTCAAAAACTGTCCGTCGCTCTCAACTGGCATGCGGGAATCTGGCTCATGGTTTTGCTGCCTGTCAAAGTGACGATAAAGTCGCATTAAAGAATATGGTGCATAACGATATCGCCATTATCACTTCTTACAATGACATGCTTTCCGCTCATAAGCCTTATGAAAACTATCCGCAAAAATTAAAAGAGTCCTTACATGCAGTCGGTGCTGTCGGTCAGGTTGCGGGTGGCGTTCCCGCTATGTGTGATGGTGTCACACAAGGGCAGGATGGGATGGAGTTGTCCCTGCTCAGCCGTGATGTGATCGCAATGTCCGCGGCTATTGGGCTTTCCCATAATATGTTTGATGGTGCGCTATATCTGGGGATCTGTGACAAAATCGCACCGGGGCTGGTCATGGCAGCATTATCATTCGGTCACTTACCCGCTGTTTTTGTTCCCGCAGGACCGATGACCAGTGGCTTACCGAATAAAGAGAAAGTACGCATCCGACAGTTATATGCTGAAGGTAAAGTTGACCGTCAGGCATTATTGGAAGCGGAAGCAGACTCTTATCACAGCATCGGTACCTGTACTTTCTATGGCACCGCTAATTCCAACCAAATGATCATGGAAGTGATGGGACTACATTTACCCGGATCTTCTTTTGTCCATCCGGATACACCATTACGTGATGCCTTAAACGATGCCGCTGCACGCCAGATCACTCGTCTGACAGAAAATTCAGGTAATTACCTCCCTCTGGGACAAATGGTTAATGAAAAAGTAATCGTCAATGGCATTATTGCACTGCTGGCAACCGGTGGTTCAACAAACTTGACCATGCACTTGATCGCAATGGCGAATGCAGCCGGAATCATCATTAATTGGGATGATTTTTCTGAACTATCAGATGTTATCCCGCGGCTATGCCGTATCTATCCCAACGGACCTGCGGATATCAACCAATTTCAGGCGGCCGGTGGCGTGGCTCTGGTTGTTCGGGAGTTACTGAAAAAAGGCTTACTTCATCAGGATGTTAATACCATCGCTGGATTCGGTCTGGAACGTTACACTCAGGAACCCTGGCTGAATGAAGGTCAGCTAGCATGGCGTGAAGGCACTCACTCCTCACTGGATAACGAAGTTATTGCCTGTATTGAAAAACCGTTCAAACATCATGGCGGCACAAAAGTCATGACCGGAAATATTGGCCGTGCTGTAATGAAAACGTCGGCAGTACCCGCCAACAATCTTGTTATCGAAGCGCCAGCCGTTGTTTTTAATAGTCAGCACGATATCGCCCCTGCTTTTGAGGCTGGAAAATTAAATCGGGATTGTATCGTCGTCGTTCGCTATCAGGGACCACAGGCAAATGGTATGCCTGAATTACATAAATTAATGCCACCTTTGGGGGTATTGATGGATCGTGGCTTTAAAGTTGCTTTAGTCACGGATGGGCGTCTATCCGGCGCATCCGGTAAAGTGCCTTCCGCCATTCATGTTACACCTGAAGCTAATGCTGGCGGAGTGCTGGCCAAAATACAAGATGGAGACCTAATCCGTATTGATGGCCGCACTGGTGAGCTTACACTGCTGCTTGATGAGCTGGAATTAGCACAAAGAGCACCTTATCAAGCCGATTTAAGCACAGAGCACACCGGTTGTGGCCGCGAACTCTTCGGTGCTTTGCGCACTCAGCTTTCCGGTGCAGAGCAAGGTGCATGTTCCATTACATTTTTATAACTAGGAATTTTAAATCCCTTGTGTCGGATTCGATGAGAGAAATTGCTAATGAATAATTGGAAAACAACCGCAGAAAGCATCCTGACTGATGGCCCTGTCGTCCCTGTTATCGTCATCAATGAAATTGAACATGCGGTACCATTGGCAAAAGCGTTGGTGGCTGGCGGAATAAAGGTATTAGAAGTCACGCTGAGGACAGAATGCGCATTGGAAGCAATTCGTCTCATTGCCAGAGAAGTGCCTGAAGCCATTATCGGTGCCGGAACAGTGATTAATCCTGAACAACTTTCTGCTGTCACTGAGGCCGGAGCGCAGTTTGCCATTAGTCCTGGATTAACTGATGAGTTGTTAAAAGCCGCAATTGTTGGCTCAATTCCTCTTATTCCGGGCATCTCTACCGTTTCTGAGCTAATGCTGGGTATGAGCTATGGCTTAGATTGTTTCAAATTCTTCCCTGCGGAAGCAAATGGCGGCGTGAAAGCGCTGAAAGCTATTGCTGGCCCATTCCCACAAGTACGTTTCTGCCCGACCGGAGGAATTTCTCCAGATAATTATCGTGATTATCTGGCACTGAATAGCGTCCTATGTATCGGAGGCTCTTGGCTGGTACCAAATGATGCATTGAAAAAAGGTGATTATGCGCGTATTACGGAACTGGCCCATAATGCAATAACAGGTGCTAAAGCATAATTTATGCCGGATCATTTTTGAAATTGCGGAAATTCTATTATTTCAGCAGGGTTACTTGTTAGAATTTCCGCTTTCATAAGCCCAGCATTTTTTAGCCAAATAATTAAGAAAACCAGTTAAATCCTTTTATCATGACATCTTATATTAAGAGTGAATATCGCGATTGGGAGACGCTAATACCACAACATTATTTTCTTCATCCAATAATTCTGCATATTTCGTTATGCTATTCTCATTACGCTGATTGAATCTCTGCCTGAGACGGTAAGCAAAAACATCCTCAACATGCCCTTTCCTTATCCGCTCTTGTAACGCTCGCCAATAATCTGCTTTAAAAAGATCACCATGAAATTCTTCAAAATATTTACGAATACGCTTATCGCTACATAAAAAATGCCGGAACTCTTCCGGAAAAACGTCATTGGGAGCTACGCTGTACCACGGCTCACTGGCAAGTTCATCTTCCGGATAACGTGCTGGGGGAATATCCCTAAAATTCACTTCGGTCATATAACAAATTTCGTCATAATCGTAGAAAATCACCCTTCCGTGTCGTGTAACACCAAAATTCTTAAATAACATGTCTCCCGGAAAGATATTCGCTGCCGCAAGCTGTTTAATTGCATTCCCATACTCTTCAACAGCATCTTTCAGATGATCTTCATCGACCTGCTCCATATAGATATTCAGCGGGAGCATTCTTCGTTCCATATAAAGATGTTTTATCAGAATTTTGTCGCCTAAATCTTCAAGTTTTTCCGGGATCTCTTTTTGTATTTCCTCCATTAACTCAGCGCTGATATGGCGTTTATCGATGACGAAATTCTCAAATTCCTGTGTATCAGCCATGCGCCCGACACGGTCATGTTCCTTGACCAACCGGTAACACTCCTGAACCCTCTCCTGAGAAACGTCTTTCTGCGGCGCAAACTTATCTTTTATCACCTTAAATACACGGTCAAAAGAAGGAGATGTGAAAACCAGCATCACCATCCCTTTCACCCCCGGAGCAATGATAAATTGCTCCTTAGAAGAATTAATAAATGCCAGATATTCACGGTAATACTCTGTTTTTCCATGTTTTTGGCAACCAATAGCCATATAAAGCTCAGCTGTCGATTTGACAGGTAAAATTTCACGTAACCATTCGACCATAGCTGCCGGTAAGGGGGCATAAACCATGAAATAAGAGCGGGCAAAACCAAAAACGACACTGGCATCATCATGATTAGTCAGACAAGTATCAATAAAAATCCGGCCTGATTCATTATGATGAATCGGCAATAAGAATGGATAAATCTCTGTACCCAGCCTTATTTTTCCTACCATCCAAGCGGCCTTATTGCGATAAAAGAGTTCGTTAGCAATTTGAAATGTCGCTTGTAGTAAATCATATTGAGGAAAAGTGTTTTGTAAGTACCGCGTGATGTAACTAATATCTCTGTCTAAATTTTCCCATTTCAGGCGCAACGGCAAATCTTTTAAAATAGCCCATAGCATAGATTCAAGACCGGCATCAGGAAAAAAATCCCGCGATAATGGGCGTGGAATATGACGAAAACGGCGTGGTGGCTGGGAAGAAAAGATAAATAAATTTTCCTGCTTCAAATTACGATGCTGAAATAATCGGCAATAAACGGAATTAAAGAAGCTTTCTGCAATTTCAAAACGTGGGTAATCCGGTAGTAAGCGGGTATAAACCGCTTTCACTTTGGCAATGTACTCCTGATCATACAACCGTGAACCACGGATACATTTCAACTGTTCAACCACCAAACCGACATGATGATCGTACAGATTGATCCTTTTCTTCATGGCCTGCTGCACTGCGTGCCAGTCCGCCTGCTCAAAACGCTGTTGTGCGCCAGATGTTACTTCCAGAAACCTGCCATATTGCGCATCAAACCCCTGAAGAATAGTTTGTGCAATTAAGTGAGCTAAATCTGTTTCCATGTCTGCCACCTTAATCTGACGCGTAAAGGGGAATTCCCTACGGAATCCCCCAAGGTGATATCAACGTTATACAAAAAATCAGAATTGCTGCTCTTCGGTTGATCCGGTCAGAGCGGTAACAGAGGAGGTTCCCCCTTGTATTATCGTAGTTACTTTATCAAAGTAACCTGTGCCCACTTCCTGTTGATGCGAGGAGAAAGTGTAACCACGCTCAAGTGAGGAAAACTCACGCTCCTGAACCTTCTCAACGTAGTGTTTCATGCCTTCGCCGCGTGCATAGTCATACGCCAGATCAAACATGTTGAACCACATGCTATGAATACCAGCCAAAGTAATAAACTGGAATTTATACCCCAGCTCGGAAAGCTGTTCCTGGAAGCTGGCAATAGTTTTATCATCCAGATTCTTTTTCCAGTTAAAAGATGGAGAACAGTTATAGGCCAGTAACTTCCCGGGATACTCAGCATGAATTGCTTCTGCAAAACGACGGGCAGCTTCAATATCGGGTGTTGAGGTTTCACACCAGACAACATCAGCATATGGCGCATAAGCCAATCCACGACTGATCGCCTGATCAATCCCTGCACGGGTGCAGAAGAAACCTTCACAGGTTCGTTTGCCAGTCAAAAACTCGCTGTCATAGGGATCGCAATCAGATGTCAGCAGATCGGCTGCATCGGCATCCGTACGAGCAATAAGAAGAGTGGGAACGCCTGATACATCTGCGGCTAAGCGAGCAGCCACCAATTTCTGGATAGCTTCCTGAGTTGGTACCAGTACTTTGCCTCCCATATGCCCACATTTCTTCACCGCAGCTAACTGATCTTCAAAATGGACCGCAGCAGCTCCGGCTTCAATCATGGCTTTCATAAGTTCAAAAGCATTCAGGACGCCACCAAATCCAGCTTCTGCATCCGCCACAATCGGCAGAAAATAATCAGTGTATTCTACGCTCTCAGGGCCGATGCCATTCGCCCATTGGATTTGATCTGCGCGGCGAAAACTATTATTGATACGCTTAATAACATTTGGTACGGAATCGACTGGGTAGAGTGATTGGTCAGGGTACATGCTGGAGGCTGTGTTGGCATCAGCCGCAACCTGCCAGCCAGAAAGATAAACCGCCTCAATACCGGCTTTAGCCTGCTGAAGTGCCTGCCCACCCGTCAATGCACCTAGCGCGTTTACATAACCTTTTTTAGATTTTCCATTCAACAATTCCCATAACTTTTTCGCTCCCATTTGAGCCAAAGTATGTTCAGGATTGACTGAACCACGTAATTTAATAACTTCTTCAGCTTTGTATGGTCGATTAATGCCTTCCCAGCGTGCTTTTTTCCATTCTTGCTCTAATTGAGTAATTTGTTGTGCTCGAGAAACGGTCATGATCCTATACTTCCTATTCTGAATTAATTGAATATTAATTATTGATTGGATGTTGTTTAAATCAGTCGAGTAATTGGTAACCCGGCAAAGTCAGGAAATCGACTAGCTCGTCTTGTGTGGTGATCCGCTTCATCAGCTCAGAAGCCTCCGTAAACCTTCCGTCGCTAAAACGTATTTCACCAACTTCTTGTTTAATGACTGCCAATTCTTCTTTTAGCATCTGGTTGAACAATTCTTTAGTCACTTTCTGACCGTTGGTCAACGATTTTTCATGATGGATCCATTGCCAGATAGAGGTACGGGAAATTTCTGCCGTAGCGGCATCTTCCATCAAGCCATAGATCGGCACACAACCATTCCCTGAAATCCATGCTTCTATGTACTGGACTGCGACTCGGATATTTGCCCGCATGCCACCTTCGGTTCTTTCGCCCATACTGGGTTCAAGCAGCTGTGCAGCAGTGATCTCACCATCCTCTTCACGGGAAACCATCAGTTGATTTGGTCGTTCACCCAGTTTTGAACTAAATACTTCCATCGCTATATCGGCAAGGCCGGGATGTGCAATCCATGTACCGTCATGGCCATTATTAGCTTCCAACTCTTTATCCGCTCTGACTTTATCCAGCACTATCTGGTTTTGCTCAGGATCTTTACTCGGTATAAATGCTGACATACCGCCCATCGCAAAAGCCCCTCGTCTATGGCAGGTTTTAATCAATAAACGGGAATAAGCACTCAGGAAAGGTTGTGTCATAGTGACAGACTGACGATCAGGTAAGACGCAATCTGCATGATTCTTCAGTGTTTTGATATAACTGAAAATATAATCCCAACGACCGCAATTCAGGCCAACAATGTGATGACGCAGGTGATAGAGGATTTCATCCATTTGGAAAACGGCAGGCAATGTTTCGATCAGAACAGTCGCTTTAATCGTACCTTTTGGCAAATTGAAACGCTCTTCCGCAAAACTGAAAACATCACTCCACCATTGTGCTTCATGATAGCTCTGGATCTTAGGTAAATAGAAGTAAGGACCACTCCCTTTCGCCAGCAACTGTTTATGATTTAAATAAAAATAAAGAGCAAAATCAAATAACCCACCAGAAATTGGTTCATTTTTATAAAGAATATGCTTTTCTGACAGGTGTAATCCCCTGACCCGAGCAATCAATACAGCAGGATCCGATTTTAATTCATAACGTTTGCCCTGCTCATTGGTATATGAAATGGTTCCATTAACTGCATCCCGCAGGTTAATTTGACCATCGATAACCTTATCCCAGCTTGGTGCCAGAGAATCTTCAAAGTCTGCCATAAATACTTTAACGTTAGCATTCAGGGCATTAATGACCATTTTTCGCTCTACAGGCCCAGTAATCTCAACCCGGCGATCTTGTAGATCACCCGGAATCCCCTGAATTTTCCAATCACCATTTCTAATGGAAGATGTTTCCGAAATAAATTCTGGCAATTGGCCGTTATCTATTTTCTTCTGCCAATTTATCCGATCTTCTAGTAATTTTTTGCGTCTGTCAGAAAATGTGACGACTAAATCTTCTAGAAAATGAATAGAATCAGATGATAAAACCTTCTTTTCAGTATCAGAAAAAGGTTTTATAAAGGTTAATTCTGTTGCCAATACTTGCTGTGCCATCCCCTATTCCTCACCTTAAAGTGTCCACTCAGGTAAGAATAATCAATATAAAAAATAAATCAAAAACGGTTTCCATTATTTTTATAAATTAAATTATTTTTATTAAAATCAATAAATTATCAACACAATATATGAATTAAAACAGGGAATTAATTTCCAAAATCAAAAGATAAAAACTGTTAAGTTTTTGTTATATATGAAAAATAGGAAAAACAGATAATTGATGGGAGACAAACAAAAAATTAAAAAAATGAGAAATGACTCGCTTCAGTTAATTCTCATTTTGAAGATGTTTATAACGCGTTTAGTCTAAGGAAGGATTCATATAGGTCAAATCGTATGGCGTGATTTGGTATACATAATAATTAAGCCAATTTGAAAATAATAAATGCCCGTGGCTACGCCATGTTGCAACCGGCTTATTTTCTGGATC
Organism: Xenorhabdus bharatensis; assembly: GCF_037996705.1. Taxonomy (NCBI): domain Bacteria; kingdom Pseudomonadati; phylum Pseudomonadota; class Gammaproteobacteria; order Enterobacterales; family Morganellaceae; genus Xenorhabdus; species Xenorhabdus bharatensis. Next base: position 27,461 of record NZ_JBBMXG010000033.1, read on the forward strand.
ATTATCCGGGAAATAGTTGACAGGTAATATAGGCTCTAAACCAGCCGTTTGATCACGCTGATATTCAGCAGCTAGTGTGTCAACATCATATTCTGGATGCCCCGTTACGAATACCAGTCTTTTATCTTTACTGGCAAGTAAATAGGTACCTGCTTCCTCTGAACTAGCCAAAATATCCAGATCTGTATATTGGCGAATAGCTGACTCAGGAAAATCAGCAAAACGCGAGTGCGGCGCCCAGAATGATTCATCAAACCCTCTGGTCAATAATGCCAACGGCTCCAAAATAGTATGAGAGTAAACGCCTGACAGTTTAGTTTTTCGTGTATATTTCGGTAGGTTATAAAGAATGTTTAAAGCAGCCTGAACAGCCCAACAGACAAAAAGTGTTGAAGTAACATGCTCTCTGGCCCAATTGATAACTGTTTCAATTTCTTCCCAATAAGTAACATCCTCAAATTTTACTAATCCTAGAGGGGCACCGGTTACGATTAATCCATCAAAATTCTGATCTTTTATTGATTCAAAATCACAATAAAAATTATCCAAATGCTCCGCGGGAGTATTTCTACATCGACGACTGTCAATACGGAGTAATTGAATATCAATCTGCAACGGTGAATTAGAGAGTAGCCTAATAAACTGATTTTCCGTTTCTATCTTCTTTGGCATTAGATTTAGTAACAATACCTTCATGGGACGGATGTCCTGAACATTAGCTCTCGTCGATGTCATAACAAAGATATTTTCATTGCGAAGAAAATTAACCGCTGGTAGTTCATCTGGTACACGAATTGGCATTGTTTAAAACCTCAATCATTCCACGTAATTTAGCCTTCTAGACAGCCAAAATTTAACCTTAAAATGGGAGTAATGTCGAGTTTTTGTACGCAAATTGAAATTATTTCATTCTATGAAATAAAAAATAGAGATAAAAACAAATGCAAAAAAGCCATCCGTTAAGGATGGCTTCTCTGTCAAAGTGATGTCTGGCAGTTCCCTACTCTCACATGGGGAGACCCCACACTACCATCGGCGCTACGGCGTTTC
>NZ_JBBMXG010000034.1:0-24912 GCF_037996705.1 Xenorhabdus bharatensis
TTCTTCAAAGGTTACCGTCCACAGTTCTACTTCCGTACAACTGACGTAACCGGTACTATCGAACTGCCAGAAGGCGTTGAGATGGTAATGCCAGGTGACAACATCAACATGGTAGTTAATCTGATTGCTCCAATCGCAATGGACGAAGGTCTGCGTTTTGCAATCCGTGAAGGCGGCCGTACTGTAGGCGCAGGTGTTGTTGCTAAAGTTATTGCTTAATCTTTGATTAGCAAAAGATTCTAAAAAAGAGGAGCGAAAGCTCCTCTTTTTTTATGTCATCGAAAAAATAGTAGCTTTATTTTGCAGAGCAATAAAATATAAACAACAATTGAAATGAGAGTGATTTACATTTACAATTTGACAATATACTTTATTTTATAGCTATAACTGCTGTTGAGCCTAATTAAGTTCGTTAATCAGTACACAAATAGTTATAACATTATAAATAGTTAGAAGAGTGTTCCATGTATATCTGTCTCTGCAATGCAATAAGTGATAAAGCCATACGTAATGCTGTCAAGCAGCAGAATGTTCGTTCTATCAGAGAGCTGAAAAGCTTTGTGCCTGTGGGGAGTGATTGTGGAAAATGTGTACGTCAGGCCCGCGAAATAATTAATGAAGAGATCGCCTTGCTTCCCCCTCTAATTAATGTTGCTTAAAATAAGCACAATTATCTTGCAATTACTCTGTTTAATTAGTACTAAACTGTAGGTACTGGAAGCGGAGGAATTGATTATGAAAGGTGATAAAAAAATAATTGCCCATCTTAATAAACTTCTTGGTAACGAACTTGTCGCCATAAACCAGTATTTTTTACATGCTCGCATGTTTAAAAACTGGGGGTTAGTGCGCCTGAATGATGTCGAATACCGTGAATCTATTGAAGAAATGAAACATGCAGATAAATATATTGAGCGTATTTTGTTTCTGGAAGGTATCCCTAATTTACAGGATTTGGGTAAACTCAATATCGGTGAGGATGTCGAAGAGATGTTGCAATCCGACCTGACGTTGGAACTACGCGGTGCTCAGGATATGAGAGAAGCAATTGCATATGCTGATTCAATCCATGATTATGTGAGCCGGGATTTGATGATTGAAATTCTTGCAGATGAAGAAAATCATATAGACTGGCTGGAAACACAACTCGATCTGATTAAACGAATGGGCATGCAAAATTATATCCAGGCCCATATTATCGAAGAAGAATAGAATGACTTAACGCCCTGTAGACATATATAGGGCGTTCATTTCTGATTGTTTTTTACCTGCCTTTATTATTTCTCTGAATAAATTTCATCCTTGTCTTGCATTGTGAAGTGATTCACGTATAATGCGCGAGCTAACCTACTTCGTAGGCTGATTTTTATCAGTGTGAGCGGTAATTACCGCCATATTAAAATACCCCCGATATGGGGGTTATATATTGAACGATTACACTCCCCCATCAATCGAAATGGGTGTGAGGAGTAGTTATTTACGTTTATAAAATAGTTGGAGCTCTGGTCTCATGCAGAACCAAAGAATCCGTATCCGCCTGAAAGCATTTGATCATCGTTTGATCGATCAATCAACTGCGGAAATCGTAGAGACCGCTAAGCGCACTGGTGCGCAGGTTCGTGGTCCGATCCCGCTGCCGACTCGTAAAGAGCGTTTTACCGTTCTGATTTCTCCGCACGTTAATAAAGATGCGCGTGATCAGTACGAAATTCGCACTCACAAACGTCTGGTTGACATCGTTGAGCCAACCGAGAAAACCGTTGATGCTCTGATGCGTCTGGATCTGGCTGCCGGTGTAGACGTGCAGATCAGCCTGGGTTAATCAGGTCATTGAGCGATTGAGAGGTTGAAACAATGATTGGTTTAGTCGGTAAAAAAGTGGGCATGACTCGCATCTTCACTGAAGAAGGCGTTTCAATCCCTGTAACTGTTATCGAAATCGAAAATAACCGTGTAACTCAAGTTAAAAACGAAGAGACTGACGGTTATCGTGCAATTCAGGTAACGACTGGTAGCAAAAAAGCAAGCCGCGTTAACAAACCTGAAGCAGGTCATTTCGCTAAAGCTGGCGTTGAAGCTGGCCGCATCCTGCGTGAATTCCGTCTGTCTGAAAACGATGCAGAGTTCACTGTAGGTCAAAGCATTAGTGTTGAAATTTTCGCTGACGTTAAAAAAGTCGACGTTACTGGTACATCTAAAGGTAAAGGTTTCGCGGGTACTGTTAAACGCTGGAACTTCCGTACTCAAGATGCTACGCACGGTAACTCCCTGTCTCACCGTGTTCCGGGTTCTATCGGTCAGAACCAGACTCCGGGCAAGGTGTTCAAAGGTAAGAAAATGGCAGGCCAACTGGGTAATGAGCGTGTAACCGTTCAGAGCCTAGATGTAGTACGTGTTGACGCAGAGCGCAACCTGCTGCTGGTCAAAGGTGCTGTACCTGGTGCAACCAACAGCAACCTGATCGTAAAACCGGCTGTCAAGGCGTAACGTCGAGGAGATAGGAATGGAATTGGTATTGAAAGACGCGCAAAGCGCGCTGACTGTTTCCGAAACTACCTTCGGGCGTGATTTCAATGAAGCGCTTGTGCATCAAGTAGTTGTTGCGTATGCAGCTGGTGCTCGTCAAGGTACTCGTGCTCAGAAAACTCGTGCTGAAGTTTCTGGTTCAGGTAAAAAACCATGGCGTCAAAAAGGCACTGGCCGTGCGCGTTCTGGTTCAATTAAGAGCCCAATTTGGCGCTCTGGTGGCGTAACTTTCGCAGCGAAGCCACAGGACCACAGTCAAAAAGTTAATAAAAAGATGTACCGCGGTGCTCTGAAAAGCATCCTGTCTGAATTGGTACGTCAAGATCGTCTGATCGTTGTCGAGAAGTTCTCTGTTGAAGCACCTAAAACTAAGCTGCTGGCACAGAAACTGAAAGAGATGGCTCTGGAAGACGTGCTGATCGTCACTGGTGAAGTTGATGAGAACCTGTTCTTAGCAGCTCGCAACCTGTACAAAGTTGACGTCCGTGATGCAGCGGGTATCGACCCAGTAAGCCTGATCGCCTTCGACAAAGTGGTTATGACTGCTGAAGCTGTGAAGCAAGTTGAGGAGATGCTGGCATGATCCGTGAAGAACGTCTGCTGAAAGTACTGCGCGCGCCGCACGTATCTGAAAAAGCTTCTACAGCGATGGAAAAAACTAACACCATCGTTCTCAAAGTTGCGAAAGACGCGACTAAAGCAGAAATCAAAGCTGCTGTGCAGAAACTGTTTGAAGTCGAAGTTGAGGTTGTGAACACTTTGCTGGTTAAAGGTAAAGTTAAACGCCACGGTCAGCGTGTTGGTCGTCGTAGCGACTGGAAAAAAGCTTACGTCACCCTGAAAGAAGGCCAGAACCTGGACTTCGTTGGCGGCGCTGAGTAAGTCGGAGGAGTAAAGAACAATGGCAATTGTTAAATGTAAACCTACGTCTCCGGGCCGTCGCCACGTTGTTAAAGTGGTTAACCCTGAGCTGCATAAGGGCAAGCCTTATGCTCCGCTGTTAGAAAAAAACAGCAAAACTGGTGGTCGTAACAACAATGGTCGTATTACCACTCGTCACATTGGTGGTGGCCATAAACAGCACTATCGTCTGATTGACTTCAAACGTAACAAAGACGGTATTCCTGCTGTTGTTGAGCGTCTGGAATATGATCCAAACCGTTCAGCAAACATCGCGCTGGTTCTGTATAAAGACGGCGAACGTCGTTACATTCTGGCTCCTAAAGGCCTGAAAGCTGGCGATCAAATCCAGTCTGGTGCAGATTCTGCAATCAAAGCTGGTAATGCTCTGCCAATGCGCAATATCCCGGTTGGTTCTACTGTTCACAACATAGAAATGAAACCAGGTAAAGGTGGCCAGCTGGCCCGTTCAGCAGGTGCTTATGCTCAGATCGTTGCACGTGATGGTTCTTATGTAACCCTGCGTCTGCGTTCTGGTGAAATGCGTAAAGTCCTGGCTGACTGCCGTGCTACTTTAGGTGAAGTTGGTAACGCAGAACACATGCTACGCGTTCTGGGTAAAGCTGGTGCAAGCCGCTGGCGTGGTATCCGTCCTACCGTTCGTGGTACGGCGATGAACCCAGTTGACCATCCACACGGTGGTGGTGAAGGTCGTAACTTTGGTAAACACCCTGTAACTCCATGGGGCATCCAGACCAAAGGTAAGAAGACCCGTAGTAACAAACGTACTGATCAATACATCGTACGTCGCCGTTCTAAAAAATAATTAGAGGATAAACCATGCCACGTTCTCTCAAGAAAGGTCCATTTATTGACCTGCACTTGCTGAAGAAGGTAGAGAAAGCGGTGGAAAGCGGAGACAAAAAGCCTATTAAGACTTGGTCCCGTCGTTCAACGATCTTTCCTAACATGATCGGTTTGACCATCGCTGTCCATAATGGTCGTCAGCATGTACCAGTTTTTGTTTCCGACGAAATGGTTGGTCACAAACTGGGTGAATTCGCGCCGACCCGTACTTATCGCGGCCATGCGGCCGATAAAAAGGCTAAGAAGCGCTAAGGTAGGAGGAAGAGATGGAAACTATCGCTAAACATCGCCACGCTCGTTCTTCTGCTCAGAAGGTTCGCCTTGTGGCTGACCTGATCCGCGGTAAGAAAGTGTCGCAAGCTCTGGAAACTCTGACCTATACCAACAAGAAAGCTGCTGGTTTAGTGAAGAAAGTACTTGAGTCTGCTATTGCTAACGCAGAACACAACGATGGCGCTGACATCGATGATCTGAAAGTTGCGAAAATTTTCGTAGACGAAGGTCCAACCATGAAGCGCATTATGCCTCGTGCCAAAGGCCGTGCAGATCGTATCCTGAAGCGCACCAGCCACATTACTGTGGTTGTGTCCGATCGCTGAGACTCTGGAGACTAGCAATGGGTCAGAAAGTACATCCTAATGGTATTCGTCTGGGTATTGTCAAACCTTGGAACTCTACCTGGTATGCGAATACCAAAGAATTCGCTGACAACCTAGACAGCGACTTTAAAGTTCGCCAGTACTTGAATAAAGAACTGGTTAAAGCATCTATTTCACGTATCGTTATCGAACGTCCTGCGAAAAGCATCCGTGTGACTATTCACACTGCTCGTCCAGGCATCGTAATCGGTAAGAAAGGTGAAGACGTAGAAAAACTGCGCAAAGCTGTAGCGGACATCGCTGGTGTTCCTGCGCAGATTAATATTGCCGAAGTGCGTAAACCTGAACTGGACGCAAAACTGGTTGCTGACAGCATCAGCTCACAGTTGGAACGTCGTGTTATGTTCCGCCGTGCTATGAAACGTGCTGTACAGAACGCAATGCGTCTGGGCGCTAAAGGCATCAAAGTGGAAGTAAGCGGCCGTCTGGGCGGTGCTGAAATCGCGCGTACTGAATGGTATCGTGAAGGTCGTGTACCTCTGCACACTCTGCGTGCAGATATCGACTATAACACTTCAGAAGCGCACACCACTTATGGTGTAATCGGCGTTAAGGTATGGATCTTCAAAGGTGAGATCCTGGGTGGTATGGCTGCTGTTGAACAGGCGGAAAAACCGGCTGCTCAACCTAAAAAGCAGCAGCGTAAAGGCCGCAAGTAAGGAGAGTCGCTGATGTTACAACCAAAGCGTACGAAATTCCGTAAAGTGCATAAAGGCCGTAACCGCGGTCTGGCTGCCGGTGCGGATGTTAGCTTCGGCACTTTCGGTCTGAAAGCTGTGGGCCGTGGTCGTTTGACTGCTCGTCAAATCGAAGCGGCACGTCGTGCTATGACCCGTGCAATTAAACGTCAAGGTAAAATCTGGATCCGTGTGTTCCCAGACAAACCAATCACCGAGAAGCCACTCGAAGTGCGTATGGGTAAAGGTAAAGGTAACGTAGAGTATTGGGTTGCCTTGATCCAGCCTGGTAAAGTCCTGTATGAGATGGACGGTGTGTCTGAAGAGCTGGCCCGTGAAGCGTTCAAGCTGGCGGCAGCGAAACTGCCTATCAAAACCACCTTTGTAACTAAGACGGTGATGTAATGAAAGCACAAGAGCTGCGCGAAAAGAGCGTTGAAGAGCTGAACACTGAGCTGCTGAACCTGTTACGTGAACAGTTTAATCTGCGTATGCAGGCGGCAAGCGGCCAGCTGCAACAGTCTCATCTGTTGAAACAAGTGCGTCGTAATATTGCACGCGTTAAGACTTTACTGACTGAGAAGGCGGGTGCGTAATGACCGATAAAATCCGTACTCTGCAAGGTCGTGTTGTTAGCGACAAGATGGAAAAATCCATTGTTGTTGCTATTGAACGCAAGGTGAAACACCCACTGTATGGTAAATTCATCAAGCGTACGACTAAGTTGCACGTACATGACGAGAACAATGAATGTGGAATTGGTGATGTAGTGGAAATCCGCGAAACCCGTCCACTGTCTAAGACTAAATCTTGGACCTTAGTTCGCGTTGTAGAGAAAGCGGTTCTATAACAGGGCGCTATCTCATAAGAAATAAACGGCTCAAAAAATAACAGAGCCGTTTATTTTTCTGTCCATCGCGAAGATGTGGTGTTATAATGCCGCGCCCTCGTAGTGTGGGATATTAAAACGGCTTCTTTAAAAATAAAGTGGCTCAGTAGTAGTTGACATTTAGCGGAGCACTAAAATGATCCAAGAACAGACTATGCTGAACGTGGCCGACAACTCCGGTGCACGTCGCGTAATGTGTATCAAGGTTCTAGGTGGCTCGCACCGTCGATACGCACATGTCGGTGATATCATCAAGATCACCATCAAGGAAGCGATTCCTCGTGGTAAAGTCAAAAAAGGTGATGTCCTGAAAGCGGTAGTGGTGCGCACCAAGAAGGGTGTTCGTCGCCCGGACGGTTCTGTCATTCGCTTCGATAGCAACGCTTGCGTATTGTTGAACAACAATAGTGAGCAGGTTATCGGTACGCGTATTTTTGGGCCGGTAACTCGTGAACTTCGTAATGAAAAGTTCATGAAAATTATCTCTCTGGCACCTGAAGTACTCTAAGGAGCAGGCAATGGCAGCGAAAATCCGTCGTGATGACGAAATTATCGTGCTGACTGGTAAAGACAAAGGTAAGCGCGGTAAAGTAAAACAGGTTCTTTCTTCTGGTAAAATTATCGTTGAAGGTATCAATCTGGTTAAAAAACATCAGAAGCCAGTTCCGGCTCTGAACCAACCAGGTGGCATCGTTGAAAAAGAAGCAGCAATTCAGGTTTCTAACGTTGCAATCTTTAATGCAGAAACCGGCAAGGCTGACCGTGTAGGTTTTAGATTCGAAGACGGCAAAAAAGTACGTTTCTTCAAATCTAACAACGAAACTATCAAGTAATTTGGAGTATACGATGGCGAAACTGCATGATTACTACAAAGACGAGGTAGTCCAGAAACTGATGAGTCAGTTTGGTTACCATTCTGTCATGCAAGTCCCTCGGGTCGAGAAGATCACCCTGAACATGGGTGTTGGTGAAGCAATCGCTGACAAGAAACTGCTGGACAATGCAGCAGCTGATCTGGCAGCAATTTCTGGTCAAAAACCACTGATCACCAAAGCACGCAAGTCAGTTGCAGGCTTCAAAATCCGTCAGGGCTATCCAATCGGCTGTAAAGTAACCCTGCGTGGCGAACGCATGTGGGAGTTCTTTGAGCGCCTGATTTCTATTGCTGTACCACGTATTCGTGACTTCCGTGGCTTGTCCGCTAAGTCATTTGATGGTCGCGGTAACTACAGCATGGGTGTTCGTGAGCAAATCATCTTCCCTGAAATCGATTACGATAAAGTGGATCGTGTACGTGGTTTGGATATTACCATCACCACTACTGCGAAATCTGATGATGAAGGCCGCGCACTGTTGGCTGCGTTTAACTTCCCGTTCCGCAAGTAAGGCAGGGTATTCATGGCTAAGCAATCAATGAAAGCACGTGATGTAAAACGTGCGAAATTAGCTGAGAAATTCTTCGCAAAACGCGTTGAACTGAAAGCGATCATCTCTGATGTAAACGCATCTGATGAAGACCGTTGGAATGCTGTTCTCAAGCTGCAAACACTGCCACGTGATTCCAGCCCTTGCCGTCAGCGTAACCGCTGCCGTCAAACTGGGCGTCCGCATGCATTTTTGCGGAAGTTTGGGTTGAGCCGTATTAAAGTCCGTGAAGCCGCTATGCGCGGTGAAATCCCGGGCCTTAAAAAGGCTAGCTGGTAATTGTCACCAATTGAATCACGGGAGTAAAGACAGATGAGCATGCAAGATCCGATCGCGGATATGCTGACCCGTATCCGTAACGGTCAGGCCGCGAATAAAGTTGCGGTCACCATGCCTTCCTCCAAGCTGAAAGTGGCAATTGCCAAAGTGCTGAAGGAAGAAGGTTATATTGAAGATTTTAAAATCGAAGGCGACACCAAGCCAGAACTGGAAATTACTCTGAAGTACTTCCAAGGTAAGGCTGTTGTAGAAAGCATCCAGCGTGTAAGCCGCCCAAGTCTGCGCATCTATAAGAAAAAAGATGAGCTGCCACAAGTTATGGCTGGTTTGGGTATCGCTGTTATTTCTACCTCTAAAGGTGTAATGACTGATCGTGCAGCTCGCCAGGCTGGTCTGGGTGGCGAGATTCTCTGCTACGTAGCTTAATTCGGGAGGAAAGAATGTCTCGTGTTGCAAAAGCACCCGTCGTCATTCCTGCCGGCGTAGAGGTTAAACTCAACGGTCAGGTTATTTCGATTAAGGGTAAAAACGGCGAATTGAGTCGTGAAATCCACAGCGCAGTTGAAGTTACACATGCAGATAGCCAGCTGACTTTCGCTCCACGCGAAGGTTTTGCAGATGCATGGGCACAGGCGGGTACAACTCGTTCTCTGCTGAATGCAATGGTTATCGGTGTTAACGAAGGCTTCACTAAGAAGCTCCAACTGGTAGGTGTTGGTTACCGTGCAGCAGTTAAAGGCAACTCTGTTAGTTTGTCTTTAGGCTTCTCGCATCCGGTTGAACATCAACTGCCTGCAGGCATTACTGCGGAATGCCCATCACAAACTGAAATCGTACTGAAAGGTGCTGATAAGCAGGTGATTGGTCAGGTTGCGGCAGATCTGCGTGCCTATCGTCGTCCTGAGCCATACAAAGGCAAGGGTGTTCGTTACGCCGATGAAATCGTGCGTACCAAAGAGGCTAAGAAGAAGTAAGGTAACACTATGGATAAGAAAGCAGCTCGTATCCGTCGTGCGACCCGCGCACGCCGCAAGCTCCAGGAACTGGGTGCAACTCGCCTGGTGGTACACCGTACCCCTCGCCATATTTATGCGCAGGTTATCGCACCAAATGGTTCTGAAACTCTGGTGGCCGCTTCTACAACAGAAAAAGCTATCAGTGAACAACTGAAATTCACTGGAAACAAAGAAGCCGCAGCAGTAGTTGGTAAAATTGTTGCTGAACGTGCTCTGGAAAAAGGTATCAAAAACGTATCCTTTGACCGTTCTGGTTTCCAATATCATGGTAGAGTCCAGGCACTGGCAGATGCTGCCCGTGAAGCTGGCCTTCAGTTCTAAGGTAGAGGTGTAAGATGGCTCACATCGAAAAACAAGCTGGCGAACTGCAGGAAAAGCTGATCGCGGTAAACCGCGTATCTAAAACCGTTAAAGGTGGCCGTATTTTCAGCTTTACAGCACTGACTGTAGTTGGTGATGGTAACGGTCGCGTTGGTTTTGGCTACGGCAAAGCACGCGAAGTTCCGGCAGCGATCCAGAAAGCGATGGAAAAAGCACGTCGCAATATGAAAACCGTCGCACTTAACAGCGGCACCCTGCACCACCCAGTGAAAGGCGCACACACCGGTTCCCGCGTGTTCATGCAGCCTGCTCATGAAGGTACAGGTATCATCGCCGGTGGTGCGATGCGTGCTGTTCTGGAAGTAGCTGGAGTTCGTAACGTACTGGCTAAAACCTATGGTTCCACTAACCCAATCAATGTGGTTCGTGCAACCCTGGATGCTTTAGACAGCATGAAGTCTCCAGAAATGGTCGCAGCTAAGCGTGGCAAATCCGTCGAAGAAATTCTGGGGTAATGACCATGGCTAAGACTATCAAGATTACACAGGTCCGCAGTTCAATCGGTCGTTTGCCTAAGCATAAGGCAACTCTGACTGGTTTAGGTCTGCGTCGCATTGGTCATACTGTTGAACGCGAAGATACACCAGCGGTTCGCGGTATGGTCAACTTGGTTTCCTATATGGTTAAAGTTGAGGAGTAACAGATGCGCTTAAATACTCTGTCTCCGGCTGAAGGTGCCAAGCACGCACCTAAACGTGTAGGTCGTGGTATCGGTTCTGGTCTGGGTAAAACTGGCGGCCGTGGTCACAAAGGTCAGAAATCTCGTTCTGGCGGTGGCGTACGTCGTGGTTTCGAAGGCGGCCAGATGCCTCTGTACCGTCGTCTGCCAAAATTTGGCTTTACTTCACGTAAAGCAATGATTACAGCCGAAATTCGTCTGTCTGACTTTGCTCGTGTTGAAGGCGATGTTATCGATCTGAATGCACTGAAAGCTGCTAACATTGTTGGCCCTCAAATTGAGTTCGCGAAAGTTATGCTTTCCGGCGAAGTCAATCGCGCAGTAACTGTGCGTGGCTTGCGTGTTACTAAAGGCGCCCGTGCTGCAATTGAAGCTGCTGGCGGTAAAATTGAGGAATAAGTAACAGATGGCTAAACAACCAGGATTAGATTTTCAAAGTGCTAAAGGCGGATTAGGTGAGTTAAAACGCAGACTTTTGTTTGTTATTGGAGCTCTGATTGTTTTCCGTATTGGCTCTTTTATTCCAATCCCTGGTATTGATGCCACTGTGCTTGCCAAATTGCTCGAACAGCAAAGAGGCACCATCATTGAAATGTTTAACATGTTCTCTGGTGGTGCTTTAAGCCGTGCTTCTATCTTTGCACTGGGTATAATGCCGTATATTTCTGCATCTATTATTATCCAGTTGCTGACTGTGGTTAACCCCCGTTTAGCAGAGATTAAGAAGGAAGGGGAAGCTGGTCGTCGTAAGATCAGTCAGTACACCCGTTATGGCACATTAGTGCTGGCAATATTCCAGTCAATAGGTATTGCAACTGGGTTGCCGAATATGCCTGGGATGCAAGGGCTGGTTATTAATCCAGGTTTTGCGTTCTATTTCACGGCTGTTGTAAGTTTGGTCACAGGAACTATGTTCTTGATGTGGCTAGGTGAGCAGATTACTGAACGAGGTATCGGCAACGGTATTTCAATCATAATCTTTGCTGGTATCGTTGCGGGCCTTCCGCCTGCAATTGGTCACACCATCGAGCAAGCTCGGCAAGGCGATCTGCACTTCCTCCTGTTGCTGTTGGTTGCAGTCTTAGTGTTTGCAGTAACCTTCTTCGTTGTTTTCATGGAACGTGGTCAACGTCGTATCGTCGTTAACTATGCCAAACGTCAACAAGGTCGTAGAGTTTTTGCAGCACAAAGTACACATTTACCGTTGAAAGTGAATATGGCTGGGGTTATCCCTGCAATTTTTGCTTCCAGTATTATTTTGTTCCCTGGTACTATAGCCTCTTGGTTTGGTAGTGGAGCAAATTGGAATTGGCTGACAACTATTTCTATGTATTTGCAGCCAGGTCAACCGCTTTATGTGTTATTGTATGCATCTGCAATCATCTTCTTCTGTTTCTTCTATACGGCTTTGGTGTTCAATCCAAGAGAAACGGCAGATAACCTGAAGAAGTCCGGTGCATTTGTACCAGGAATTCGTCCGGGAGAGCAAACGGCTAAGTACATCGATAAAGTAATGACTCGTCTAACCTTAGTTGGTGCGTTATATATTACCTTTATCTGCTTAATCCCGGAGTTCATGCGTGATGCAATGAAAGTTCCATTCTATTTTGGTGGTACTTCCCTACTGATTGTAGTCGTCGTCATCATGGACTTTATGGCTCAAGTGCAAACTCTGATGATGTCGAGTCAATACGAGTCTGCATTGAAGAAGGCAAACCTGAAAGGATATAACCGCTAATCGGTTTGCTTGAGAAGTTACGGAGAGTAAAAATGAAAGTTCGTGCTTCCGTCAAGAAATTATGTCGTAACTGCAAAATCGTTAAACGTAACGGTATCGTTCGTGTGATTTGTAGTGCAGAGCCTAAGCATAAACAGCGCCAAGGCTAATTAATCGCATATTTTTCTTGCAAAGTTGGGTTGAGCTGGCTAAATTAGCCAGCCAATCTTTTTATCTGACAGCAACATTATTTGAGTATCCTGAAAACGGGCTTTTCAGAATGGTGTTGCAGTGAATAAATATTGTAGGAGTGCATAGTGGCCCGTATAGCAGGCATTAACATTCCTGATCAGAAACATACTGTAATCGCATTAACTTCGATTTACGGTATCGGTAAAACCCGCTCACAGGCTATCTGTGCTGCAACGGGTATTGCTGAAAATGTTAAGATCAGTGAGCTGTCTGAAGAGCAAATTGACAAGCTGCGTGACGAAGTTGCTAAATACGTTGTAGAAGGTGATTTGCGTCGTGAAGTAACCCTGAGTATCAAACGTCTGATGGATCTTGGTTGCTATCGTGGTTTACGTCATCGTCGTGGTCTGCCGGTTCGCGGTCAGCGTACTAAGACCAATGCACGTACCCGTAAGGGTCCGCGTAAGCCGATCAAGAAATAATCGGGGTATTGAATAATGGCAAAAGCACCTATTCGTGCACGTAAGCGTGTAAGAAAACAAGTCTCTGACGGTGTGGCTCATATCCATGCTTCTTTCAACAACACCATCGTTACTATTACTGATCGTCAGGGTAACGCTTTGGGTTGGGCAACTGCCGGTGGTTCCGGTTTCCGAGGTTCTCGTAAATCTACTCCGTTTGCAGCTCAGGTTGCAGCAGAACGCTGTGCTGAAGCAGTAAAAGAATACGGAATTAAGAACCTGGAAGTTATGGTTAAAGGACCTGGTCCGGGCCGTGAGTCAACTATTCGCGCACTGAACGCGGCTGGTTTCCGCATCACTAATATTACTGATGTGACTCCGATCCCTCATAACGGTTGTCGTCCACCGAAAAAACGTCGCGTTTAATACGTCTTCGTTTTTAGGATTGTTGGAGAAAGAAAATGGCAAGATATTTGGGTCCTAAGCTCAAGCTGAGCCGTCGCGAGGGTACAGACCTTTTCCTGAAGTCTGGCGTTCGCGCGATTGACACCAAGTGTAAGTTAGAACAAGCACCAGGCCAGCACGGCGCACGCAAACCGCGTCTGTCTGACTACGGTGTTCAGTTACGTGAAAAACAAAAAGTTCGTCGTACATACGGTGTTCTGGAACGTCAATTCCGTAACTACTATAAAGAAGCTACTCGTCTGAAAGGCAACACAGGTGAAAACCTGCTGACTTTGCTGGAAGGTCGCTTAGATAACGTCGTTTATCGTATGGGTTTTGGCGCGACTCGTGCTGAATCACGTCAGATGGTGAGCCACAAGGCTATCATGGTAAATGGTCGCGTTGTTAACATCGCTTCTTATCAGGTATCCCCGAATGACGTAGTCAGCGTTCGTGAAAAAGCGAAAAAGCAGGCTCGTATTAAGGCAGCTTTAGAGCTGGCTGAGCAGCGTGAGAAACCAACTTGGTTGGAAGTTGATGCTGCGAAGATGGAAGGTGTGTTCAAGCGTAATCCTGAACGTACTGATCTATCCGCTGACATTAACGAACACCTGATCGTCGAGCTTTACTCTAAGTAAAGCTTAGCACCAAAGAGAGGACACAATGCAGGGTTCTGTGACAGAGTTTCTAAAACCGCGCCTGGTAGATATCGAGCAAGTCAGTTCGACGCACGCCAAGGTGACCCTTGAGCCATTAGAGCGTGGCTTTGGCCATACTCTTGGCAACGCACTGCGCCGTATTCTGCTTTCGTCTATGCCGGGTTGTGCGGTGACTGAGGTTGAGATTGATGGTGTACTGCATGAGTACAGCACCAAAGAAGGTGTACAGGAAGATATCCTGGAGATTCTCCTCAATCTGAAAGGGCTGGCGGTGAAAGTTCAGGGCAAAGATGAAGTCATCCTTACCTTGAATAAATCTGGCATTGGCCCTGTGACTGCAGCCGACATCATCCATGACGGTGATGTCGAAATCGTCAAGCCGCAGCACGTAATCTGCCATCTGACTGACGAAAGCGCTTCCATTAGCATGCGTATTAAAGTTCAGCGCGGTCGTGGTTATGTGCCGGCTTCTGCCCGAATTCATTCGGAAGAAGATGAGCGCCCTATCGGTCGTTTGTTAGTAGATGCTTGCTATAGCCCAGTAGAGCGTATTGCCTACAATGTTGAAGCAGCTCGTGTAGAACAGCGTACTGACTTGGATAAGCTGGTTATCGAGATGGAGACTAACGGTACAATCGATCCTGAAGAGGCGATTCGCCGTGCAGCTACTATTCTGGCTGAACAACTGGAGGCTTTCGTTGATTTACGTGACGTACGTCAACCAGAAGTCAAAGAAGAGAAGCCTGAGTTTGATCCGATACTGCTGCGCCCTGTTGACGATCTGGAATTGACTGTCCGCTCTGCTAACTGCCTTAAGGCAGAAGCTATCCACTACATCGGTGATCTGGTACAGCGTACTGAGGTTGAGTTACTTAAAACACCTAATCTGGGTAAAAAATCTCTTACTGAGATTAAAGACGTACTGGCTTCACGTGGACTTTCTCTGGGCATGCGCTTGGAAAACTGGCCACCAGCAAGTATTGCTGATGAATAACTAGATCACAGGTTAAGGTTTTACTGAGAAGGATAAGGTCATGCGCCATCGTAAGAGTGGTCGTCAATTGAACCGCAACAGCAGCCATCGCCAAGCTATGTTCCGTAACATGGCAGGTTCTTTGGTTCGTCATGAAATCATCAAGACGACTCTGCCTAAAGCGAAAGAACTGCGTCGCGTCGTTGAGCCGCTGATTACTCTTGCCAAGACCGACAACGTAGCTAATCGTCGTCTGGCATTCGCCCGTACTCGTGATAACGAGATCGTGGCAAAACTGTTTAATGAACTGGGCCCGCGTTTTGCGAGCCGCGCAGGTGGTTACACTCGTATTCTGAAGTGTGGCTTCCGTGCAGGTGACAATGCACCGATGGCATACATCGAGCTTGTTGACCGCGCCGCTGAGTCTCAGACAGAAGCAGCAGCTGCAGAGTAATCTGTAGAAGCATAAAAAACCGGGATAATACCCGGTTTTTTATCGCCTTTTAATTCTTCCCGTCATTATTTATTCTTATCTTCTCCATTACTTTCTGGTTCCTAGTTGACAGCAGAACATCCGGTGATGATTTATTAATCTATTCTGGTAGTATTGATTTTATTTCCCTGTTTGATGAGAAGCTGCCATGTATCGTATTGGTCAATTGGCTAAGTTAGCGAATGTTACTCCTGATACTATTCGTTTTTATGAGAAACAAGGGTTGATGGAACATGAAGAAAGAACTGAAAGTGGTTATAGGCTTTATACAAAACAGGATTTACAGCGGTTACGCTTTATTCGCTATGCAAAGCAACTAGGTTTTACATTAGAGACAATTGTAGAGTTATTGTCTATTCGCGTTGATCCTGAACATCATACCTGCCAAGAATCTAAGAGAATCGTTGATTCTAGATTACAGGAAATAGAGGAAAAACTATTAGAAATGCAAAAAATGCGCGATTCTTTAAAAATGTTAAGTGATGCCTGTTGCGGAAGTGCGCATATCAGTACTTATTGTTCAATATTAGAAATATTAGAAGAAGGGGCAATGAAGAAGTGATTTTTCTTTATTCTTTTGTACATTAAGAGTACTATTGATAAGCTATATTTATTCAAATAACTATATTTTGAGGTCACTATGACAACGTATAAGCATAAAAAAGGCGTTATCAAAGATAATGCGATAGAAGCTCTTCTACATGATCCTTTGTTCAGGCAACGAGTAGAAAAAAATAAAAAAGGTAAAGGAAGTTATAATCGTAAAGCAAAACATGGGAAAGGAAGTGGTTGGGAGGCCAATGATAATAATTTCTTCAAGTTATTATCATTGGCCTTCTAATTTTTTGAGTACAAATGTTTCTGAATTGGCAGCAGTGTAAGTGACTTATAGAAAGAATGGGCTTGGTTGGAATAGCTTTTCAACTTCAGGAACAAATTTTTTATCTGTAATAAACATGATTACATGGTCGCCTTGTTGAATAATGCTGTAATCATTAGCGATGATGACTTCTTCTCCGCGGACAATGGCACCAATGGTTGTTCCTGAGGGAAGTTTTATATCTCCTATTTTTCTTCCAACCACTTTAGAAGTATGTTCATCACCATGAGCAATTGCTTCAATAGCTTCAGCAACACCTCGCCTTAATGAGAATACGCTAACGATATCGGCTTTGCGGACATGACCAAGTAATGCAGATACTGTGGCTTGTTGGGGTGAGATAGCGATATCAATGACACCACCTTGGACTAAATCTACATATGCACTACGCTGGATAAGTACCATTGCTTTCTTGGCCCCCATCCGTTTTGCAAGCATCGCTGACATAATATTAGCTTCGTCATCGTTAGTTAATGCTATAAAAACATCCACTTGCTCAATATGCTCTTCGGCCAGTAGCTCTTGATCAGAAGCGTCACCATAGAACACTATAGTATCGTGTAATAGCTCTGCAAGTTCAGTTGCTCTTTCCTGATTATGCTCAATAAGCTTGACGCTATAATCTTTTTCAAGGCGTAAGGCTAAACCTGCACCGACATTTCCGCCGCCAACTATCATGATACGTTTGTATGGTTTTTCCAGACGCTGTAGCTCGCTCATTACTGCTCTGATATGTTGTGATGCAGCAACAAAAAATACTTCGTCACCAGCCTCAATAACGGTAGAGCCTTGTGGCCTGATTGGGCGGTCTTGTCGAAATATTGCAGCAACTTTGCTGTCAATATGCGGCATATGTTCGCGAAGAGAAGATAATGCATTCCCTACAAGTGAACCACCATAATAAGCTTTTACTGCAACAATACTGACGCGGCCTTCAGAGAAGTTGACAACCTGTAAGGCCCCGGGATATTGGATTAATTTGTAGATATAATCGATAACTAACTGCTCTGGAGATATCAGATAATCGATAGGAATATCTCCGGGCTTAAATAGCTTTTCTGATTCTCTAATATATTCTGATGAACGGATCCGGGCGACTTTATTTGGTGTATTAAATAGAGAATAGGCGATCTGGCATGCGATCATGTTAGTTTCATCTGAATTTGTAACAGCAACTAACATATCTGCATCTTCTGCGCCGGCTTCTCTTAAAACTCTGGGGTGAGAACCATACCCATTCACAACCCGCAGATCGAATTTGTCCTGTAATTGGCGTAAACGATCTGTATCGGTATCAACAACAGTAATGTCATTGTTTTCATCAACTAAATTTTCAGCTAGTGTTCCACCAACCTGACCAGCACCCAGAATAATTATCTTCATAGCTACTCTCTTTATGTGTTAGAAGTTGCAATTATTTTGCTATTTTAGCCAAGTTATTACATTCTCTCGCCCGATAGAGCGAGAGAAAAGCTACTTTACTATTGCTTAGTCAAGCGAGCATAAAAGAAGCCATCACCGCCTGTTAGCTCTGGAGTAATTTGTATTCCTGGTGTTTCTTGTGTACCTGTTCCAGAGAGTTTGGCATCTGGGTTGCGTTTTAAAAATGCTTGAATCTGCTCGCTATTCTCATCAGGTAAAATTGAGCATGTGGCATAAACCAGAGTTCCACTTTTCTTTAAGTATGGCCAAATAGCATCAAGTATTTCCGCTTGAAGCGTCACTAACTGATCGATATCCTCATGTCTTCGTAACCATTTTATATCTGGATGGCGACGTATCACTCCTGTTGCTGAACAGGGTGCATCAAGAAGAATGCGATCAAATTGTTCTCCGCTAGCCCATTTGTGTGGGAAACGCCCATCACCCGTTTTAATGACAGCATTTAAATTAAGGCGCTGTAAGTTTTCTTCTACGCGTTTAATTCTTTGTTCATCTATATCAACGGCAAGTACTTTGGCGTTTGGTGCTAACTCAAGTATATGAGTTGTTTTACCGCCTGGTGCAGCACAAAGATCAAGTATTTTTTCTCCATCACATGGCATTAATAATTCAGCACAGCCTTGTGCCGAACGATCTTGAATGGTAACCCAGCCTTTATCAAACCCAGGCAGTATATTGACAGGACAAGGGTTCAATAGACGAATTGCGTTGGGATGATCAGTATCTAATTCTGCGGCGATATTGGCTTTTTGTAGCAAAGAAAGATATTGATTAGCAGAGTGGTGTATCTGATTGACACGTAACCACATTGGTGGTTTTTGATTATTCGCACCGACAATATGTTGCCAATTGTGTGGATAAGCTTTTTGAATACGAGTTAATAGCCATTTGGGATGTAAATGGTGACTGACATTATTAGATTTTTCGACTAACGCTTCTTGTTGACGCTGAAATTCTCGAAGAACACCATTAATGAGTCCTTTCAATTGTGGACGTTTTAAACTGATTGTCCCATTAACTGTTTCTGCGATCGCTGCATGTGCAGGTATGCGTGTATAAGTCAGTTGATACATTCCAACCATGATCAAATAGTGGAAAATGCGTTGCTTACCTTTCAATGGCTTTGCCATTAATTGGGCTATAAACCATTCCAACTGAGGCAAAACTCTCATTACACCAAAGCAGAGTTCTTGGAGCAGAGCTTTATCTTTATCAGATACTTTTTGTTGGAGTTCAGGTATAACAGTGCTGAGTGACTGTCCTTGATCTAGCACTTGGCTAATCGCCTTTGCAGCGATGCTTCGCAGGTTATATGTATTTTTCATGGCATGGTCAAAAGCTGAGTTTCATCAGCATAATAGTAGTAAAGCGAGAAGGTGCCTGTATGCTGACATCATACAGGCAATGAATATTAGTTGATTTTGTTACCCGGAGTGAACCATTCACGCTTAGAATTTAATAAATCGGTAGCTGACATCGCTTTTTTGCCTGGGGGCTGTAATTGAGTAATATTCAATATCCCATCAGTTGTAGCAATCTGAATACCTTTTTTATCCGCGTGGATAACTGTTCCTGGGGTTTGATTAGACTTACCGTCAATAGCATGAGCCTCCCATACTTTAATGGGCTGTTCATCAATAAAGAAATAGCTTATTGGCCAGGGGTTAAATGCACGTACACAACGTTCGAGCTGAATTGCTGATAAATTCCAATCTATTCTTGCTTCATCTTTGCTGAGTTTTTCAGCATAAGTAGCCAGAATATTATCCTGACTTTCTGGCTGACTATTACCCGATGTTATTAAACTTAATGTATTAAGTAATGCATCGGAGCCGATATCGGCAAGTTTGTCATACAGGCTCGCAGTAGTATCTTCGTTTGTAATTGGACAGGTTGCTTTTAACAGCATATCACCTGTATCAAGGCCTGCATCCATTTGCATGATTGTTACCCCAGTTTCTTTATCTCCAGCCCAGATAGCACGTTGAATTGGTGCAGCACCGCGCCAATGAGGTAATAAAGAACCGTGAACATTGAGGCACCCCAAAGGGGGGATATCTAATACCGCTTGAGGGAGGATCAAACCATATGCAACGACAACCATGATATCGGCTTGTTGCTCCATGACCCACTGTTGGCTTTCTTCTGTACGTAATGTTTTTGGCTGGAAAACAGGGATATGATGTTCTTCAGCCAATACTTTTACAGGACTTGGTGTCAGTTTCTTACCCCTTCCTGCCGGTTTATCAGGCTGAGTGAGTACACCGACAATTTGATGTTGCGATTTTAATAAAGCCGCCAAATGGTGAGCCGCGAAATCAGGGGTTCCGGCAAAAATAATACGTAAAGAATCAGACACTGTTATTTCCCGTAATGATAAAATTTACTTAGCCTTAGCTCTGAGTCGGTCAATTTTTTCGACTTTTTGGCGAATACGCTGTCGTTTTAACGGAGACAGGTAATCTACGAAGAGTTTACCGAGCAAGTGATCCATTTCATGTTGAATACAAATCGCCAATAGGCCATCAGCTTCCAGTTCAAATGGTTGACCGTGATAATCCAGTGCGTTAATTTTGACTTGCTCGAATCGTGGTACAAATGCACGTTGTTCAGGAACTGATAAACAACCTTCTTCGATACCTGTTTCACCTGACTCGGTTACTAGCTCTGGATTAATAAGTACAAGCCTCTGGTCACGGTTCTCTGAAACATCAATAACAACAATTCGCTGATGAATATCAACCTGAGTTGCTGCTAAGCCAATTCCTTCTTCTGCATACATCGTTTCGAACATATCATCAATGATACGCTGGATTTCTGCATCAACTTTTTCTACTGGCTTGGCAATTGTGCGAAGCCGCTCATCTGGATAATGTAATACTTGTAAAACTGACATATATGTTTAGAACTGCATCCAAAAAGTGAGTGATAATTAGCGCCTATTCTAGACATTTCCTGATTAGATTGACAGTATCGTCTACAAATTAATCATGTAAGCGTGACAGCATATTGAGTCAGGATGACAATAATGGAAATGATGGAAATATGGCTGAGAATGAAAATGGTATCTCATCTTTCAGTTGCAAAAGCCGTGTCTATAATCGAACACCTACTACAGGTTAAAAATATTACTCATGCTGTGATGAAAGATTGTGGTTTATCGCCCACACAGAGTATGCAGTTTTTAAAAGCAAACCCTTCTGTTCTGCTTTCCAGTCTTAACTGGCTGGAACAATCAGGAAATTATTTATTAACCTTTTCTGATCCAGAATACCCCTCTTTGTTGAAACAAATTTATTCGCCTCCATTGGTACTTTTTGTCTCGGGAAAAGTAAGCACATTATCTGAGAAACAAATTGCAATAGTAGGTAGCCGGTCCGCAAGTTTTTATGGTGAAAAGTGGGGAAAGGTATTTGCTGGAGGGCTAGCGGAGAATGGGGTAGTAATAACCAGTGGATTAGCGATTGGGGTTGATGGTATTTGCCATCAGGCTGCTATTGATGCAGGAGGGAATACCGTTGCTGTATTGGGGAGTGGACTTAAGAATATTTATCCTAACCGTCATCGCACTTTAGCTTGCTGCATTAAAGAAAATGGGGTTCTGGTTTCTGAGTTTTTTCCTGATACACCACCTAAAGCTAAAAATTTTCCAAGACGAAACCGGATTATCAGTGGGCTAAGTTTAGCGATTCTTATTGTCGAAGCGCACCAAAATAGTGGTTCACTGATTACAGCCCGCTGTGCACTTGAACAAGGAAGGGATATTTTTGCATTACCCGGCCCACTAGGAAGACCTTCAAGTGATGGTAATCACTGGTTGATCAAACAGGGGGCTTATTTAGCAACCAGTGTGATTGATATAATGGAACATATTAATACTAACTTTCAATGGATTAATCTAGAACAGGACGATAATAAACAATTTGCTCAAACAGAGTTGCCATTTGCTGAGGTGCTGGTTAACGTAAGTGATGAAGTTACACCTGTTGATATAATTGCTCAGCGCTCTTCGCTTCCTATTACAGAAGTTATGACTCAATTATTGGAGCTTGAATTAATGGGAAAAGTGGCTGTTGTTGCTGGTGGCTATGTTCGGGTGAATTGAAAAATTAAATTTTCTCTTACCTGAAATTTATGGTTTTCCAATAAATATTGTGATTAGTATTCCGTGAGTAAGATATGTCTAAAAAAGTACCCTTTGCAGTAAAACAAGCAGAATATTGCGCTGAATGTGGTGCTGAACTAGTGATCCGCAACGGGGCTCATGGCCCATTTTATGCTTGTTCCAATTATCCATCATGCTGTTATGTTCGACCGTTAAAAATATCATCAGACGGACACGTTATTAAGGAACTGGAAGGGCAAATTTGTTCTAAGTGCGGTTCAACTTTGGTTTTACGGCAAGGGCGGTACGGTATGTTTATTGGTTGTAGCAATTATCCAGAATGTAATCATATTGAGTTGATTGATAAACCGGATGACTCTTCAGTTAATTGTCCTCAGTGCCAGAAAGGTAAATTATTTCAGCGTAAATCGCGATTCGGTAAAACATTTCACGCCTGTAATCGATATCCCGAATGCCAGTTCACACTGAATAATAAACCGGTACAGGGAGAATGTGAGTTTTGTCACTATACCTTATTGGTCGAAAAGAAAACCGCACAGGGCATTAAACTGTTTTGTGCCAGTAGATTGTGTAGTAAGCAGCAATCCATTGAAACAGAGAAATAAAATGAGTAATGAAGTCTCTCCTGCATTTGATTTAATTATTACGGCTTTACAAGAAGAACAAGTCATTGCTTATCCAACGGAAGCTGTTTTTGGATTGGGTTGTGACCCTGACAGCGAAAAAGCAGTTAATAAATTATTATTGCTGAAAAATAGACCTAAAGATAAAGGGTTAATCCTTATTGCTGATAGTTATGAGAGGTTATGTCCCTATATTGATGACGATCAGTTGGATAATGAACAGAAAAAGGCAATCTTCTCTGTTTGGCCGGGGCCGGTGACCTGGGTTATCCCAGCCAATTCTGTGACGCCAAAGTGGTTGACGGGAAGGTTCTCAACACTGGCTGTCCGGGTTACCGATCATCCTTTGGTCAGAGAATTATGTGTCCTTTATGGCAAACCTCTCGTATCAACCAGTGCAAATTTAAGCGGGCTGGAACCATGTCGGAGCTCAGAAGAAGTTCGTCGACAATTCGGCAATGCTTTTCCTGTGCTGGAGGGGGAAGTGGGTGGACGTAAGAATCCATCGGAAATCAGGGACGCTTTGACAGGTAAACTATATCGGCAAGGGTAAGGAATAATGGATAAATTCGCGGTTTTTGGTAATCCGATTGCGCATAGTAAATCCCCTTATATTCATCAATTATTTGCCAAACAAACGGGCATTGAACATCAATATGGGAGAGTGCTTGCTCCGTTAGAACATTTTGAACAAACATTGGAACAATTTTTTGAACAAGGTGGTTTAGGTGCGAATATTACTGTTCCCTTTAAGGAGCGAGCTTATGAGTGTGCACATCAGCTGAGTGAGCGAGCTAAACACTGTGGTGCAGTCAACACACTCAAGCTAATTGAAAATAATCAGCTTATGGGTGATAACACTGATGGGGTTGGGTTATTTGCAGATTTGCAGCGGCTTAACGTCATTAGAAAAGGGCAGCATATCCTGATTATTGGGGCAGGTGGTGCAGCTAAAGGAGTCATATCTCCCTTACTAGACTTTGGATGTACTGTGACTATTACTAACCGTACTTTTGCACGTGCGCAAGGTATAGTAAATATGTTTTCTGCATTTGGTCATATCCAAGCAGTTGAAATGAAATCTCTTCTGACTCCAGATTTTGATCTTATCATTAATGCAACTGCTTCTGGCCTTGATGGAAGTGTACCTGAAATATCTCCATCAGTTTTTCATAATGGTGCTGCTTGTTATGATATGTATTATCAAAAAGGATTAACTCCTTTCCTTAATTTTGCGCAACGAAGTGGAGTCTCATTTTTGGCTGATGGGTTAGGGATGCTAGTGGGGCAAGCGGCGCATGCTTTTGAACTTTGGCATGGTGTCTTACCAAAAGTAGAACCTGTTTTAGCTGCTTTAAGAGAAGAGTTACACTTATGAATCAAGCAATTCAATTTCCTGATCGTGAAGAATGGAATGAACAGGAAAACAGCGTGATATTTCCTGCTATGGTCAATGGCCTACTAGTGCAATGTCTGATCACTGCTGATGAATTAACTCGACGTTATGGTAATGATTTTCATCCCCTTGAGCTATTTCACCAGTATCGTTGGGATTTGGAAGAAGAATTTGAAGAAATCATCCTACGTGGGCAGGATGATCAATTTGGATGTTACTTTCTATCGTCTGATATACCTGCTAAGTAATCATCTTTCCAGCGGGCATAGTTATTAGCAGAATAAAGCAGCCCTTCTAACTCTTCATGTTTGAGTTTTCGCACTTGTTTGACTGGGCTGCCTATATACAGATATCCACTTTCTAATATTTTTCGTGGTGGAACAAGACTACCGGCCCCAATAATGACATTGTCTTCAATGATAGAGCCATCAAGCAGAATTGAACCCATTCCAACAAGTACTCGATTGCCTATCGTACAGCCATGTAACATTGCTTTGTGACCAACAGTAACTTCTTCACCTATGATTAGCGGAAAGCCATCAGGATTATCAGATGATTTATGTGTTACATGCAGAATAGAACCGTCCTGTATATTGGTACGAGCTCCAATAGAAATATAATTGACGTCACCACGGATGACGACTAAAGGCCAGATACTTACATTATCTGCCAATCTGACATCTCCAATCACGATAGAAGAAGGGTCTAGCATGACTCTTTGGCCAATTTGAGGCCGTAAGTTTAAATAGTTACGTAAAACAGTAGACATAAAAACCTCAATAACAGTAAGAGAGGATAGTATTGCGTGGAATGTTATTGAGGAAAAGATCACCACGCAATGGTGAATTTGCATTAATTTCATCCTGATTGAGTGGTTTTTATATTGAAAAGCGCAAAAAACATGCAGTTGAAAATAAAATTGCAAAAAAGGGTTGTCAGGGCGGAAAAACTCCCTATAATGCGCCACCACTGACCGACGCTGAGCTGAACACAGCCGCGAAGGCCAGCGGAACGAAAGCGAAAATAAACGCTTGACTCCGGAGGCGAAAAGCGTAAGATACGCAGCCTCGCAATCCGGAACGAAATGTCCGGTTGCCACCGCTCTTTAACAACTTAATCAGACAATCTGTGTGGGCACTCGCAAGACACTATCGACATGCCGAAAGGCAAAAAAAGATTAAAGTCTTGAAGAGTGACTGAACAGTTA
>NZ_JBBMXG010000035.1:0-23494 GCF_037996705.1 Xenorhabdus bharatensis
TTAGGCTGATTATCTAATTTCTGACAGTTTCATCTTACTATTCCAGAACAAATGATTCTGGGGTGGCAGGAGTATGTTAGGGCGCAGTGTGGGTGAGAGGACGGTGGGAGTGCTACCGTCCTGTTTGAGGTTATTAATTATTAGAGACACATGGGTTTAATTGAGTCTGAAAATATCTGGCATGTTTCTATACACGCTTTTTTTGCATCGCTTCCATCAGGAAACATTGAACAGACAAAAGCATAAGTTTGCATTGAAGCCAAAAGAGTTACGCCAGCCACTAAGCAAAGAAGGAAATATTTTCTCATAGTTATTCTCCGCATCGTTTACAACGTTATCATCACATAACCTGATAAACCCATTACACCGTAACAACAAGCGAATAATGCTTAACAATCAGTTAACACTTGAAACTCAACCCAATATTTCTTTACCCATTCCCTGAGTGGTTAAAGGAATACGAATAACCCATGCTGCCACTTCGTTCTCACCGCGTACCCAACGCATACGGACTGGTGGCATTTTTATTTTCACCGCGCACCGAAAGCGCATCTCAATTGCACCGAACCTAACCCTATCGAAATGAGCCTTCGAGGTCACCAGTTATGGCTGGCGAGCCTTCGGTGGGCTGGTTTCCTATTTCGGCGAGGGTTCATTTCATAGAGCAGGTAAAACGCGATGTCGAATGTCTTGGTCTTTAAAGAAAAAGAAGTCATCCCTTTTGATAATGGCGACGGGAAGATTTGGTTTACTGCCTTATCGCTCGCATCTTTATTGGAATATGCGGATGATAAGTCGGTCAACAAGATATACAGTCGAAATAAAGACGAATTTACAGAAGAGATGTCTCGGGTGGTCAAAATGACCCCCTCGGAAAAATCAAAGGGTTACGATAACTGGGAGACCGAAACTCGCATTTTCTCTCTTCGCGGTGCTCACCTTGTGGGGATGTTGTCGAAAACCAAAGTCGCTAAGGAATTGCGGAAATGGTTGCTAGATTTGGCTGATAAAGAAAGTAATACGTACACCCCATCCATTGGCTACACAATTCAACAGATGCAGGACATTGTCACAAAAGCGAGAAAGGCATCCGATGAAGACTCCTCTGATGCAGGTCGTAGATTAAGAAAACGACAAGATGATCTGGTTACTCTCGATAAAGCCGAAAAGTTAATTGATGACCTCGGTCAAATGGCTCTCGGGTTGGTTGGCGGCGGTAAAAAAGAAATCGAGCATAGGTTGTGATAGTTAGCACACTTTCACGCTGGACAAATGCAGTAAATTCACTGTATTTCAATGAATTACTTGGACATAACGTACTGGACAAAACGACTTAACCATCTGTTTTTACATAACTCTTTTGGGCACACCTCTTCAGGTGTATCGATACCGATATCCCTTTGCGCCGGGTTATCGCCGTCTGTCGGTATTAGCTATGACATGTCTCCTTTTCATCGAGCGTACTGACAGAATCAAAAATAACCCATGCCCCTGAGAATAACAGGTCATTATCAGCAACATCCGCTGTAGGCAGACGAAGTGATGTGACAGCCGGAGAGACGGCCTGTATTGCCATCCTGATTCACAGAGTCGTGATCGCTATACAGAAAAGCAAAGTCCGATTATCGGATATTGAATAAATAACCACTGAGGTCATGATGAAATTCAACCAATTGCCCTATGAATCACAACAAGCAGCCCGGGAAGCACTAGTCCATGCGCTGAATATAGAAATGGAGTCTCGCCGCTATATTGATGAGGGCAGGGCGAAATATATCGCCCGAAACATCAGAGACAGCTTTATCGCGCTTGAAACAGAAGATCCCAAAAGAGGTGGTGATGGCGCTGAAGAAGAAGCTGAAGGTTAATCTTCCTTTAAGCCAGACCACCTTCTTGTTCCGTCAGACTTAGTAACAAGAACAGATGGATTAGGTTTGACTTTTTTCGCTGTATTACGAGCTAGGTTGCGAATTTCATCTGTAGACTCATTACTACTAATTGAATATTCCGCATTGGGTAGACGGTAAACGATACCGCCTGCGGTAATAGTGCGCTCAAACCCAGCGTTTTCCATTTTTTCATGCAAATTCTCATAATCTTTAGAATCTGCATTATGTAACTCAACGCGGACTGTGAAATTTGCTTTTTTTGCCATTCTTCTTATTCCTTATTTTGATTGCAGAATAATCAACTTATCAGTTTCACTTAATTGCGGTAAGTGAGGAACTACCTAGCCTGATATGGTGAAAAGCAGGTAATACAACAAATCACGAGGTAAGCATGGCTAATCTCAAAGATCTCTCCAATCAATTAGCAGCCATCAGAAAGCAAATTCCTTTTGCGATGGCTCAGGCGATGACGAGTGTGGTGCGTGAGATAGAGAAAGCCCAAAAGGTCGCGTTTAATCGCAAACTGGAAAGCCCAACGCCATTTACGGTAAAGGCAGTCAGAAGCAAAGGGGCGCGCAAGGATAATCTCACTGCGAAAGTGTTTGTCTTACCCACTGCGGCTAGTTATCTGGAGCCGTTTGAAATCGGTGGCGTACATAAACTGAATGGCTCTGCCTTGCTCAACCCTAAGAATGTCAAGCTCAATAAGTATGGCAACTTACCTCGTAACAAACTGAACCAGTTAAAAGGCAAGGAAGATACATTCATTGGTGAACTCTCAACGCGGTACGGAGAAGACGTCAATGGCGTATGGCAGCGTAAGAAAGCCAAGAAAGTGAAAAAAGGCAAGCGCCGATTGAAGCGTTCACCTAACGGCACACGTAGAGCAAGAGTGAAGCAACGTCCACCAAAATTACTTATTCGGTTCGGTGACGCACTACCTGTTGAACCAGTGTTGGGTTATCAGGAACGGGCGAATCAAATGGCTCAGGCATTGTTACCACAAGCGATTAACAGAGCGCTGAGTGAAGCAATTAAAACAGCTAAATAGAGGCTAAATATCATGGCACATAGCTACATACGACAACTCACCTTATTGAAAACACAAATAGAGTCATCATTGCGTTATATCGAGTCTATTCAGGATAAGGCAACAGAAGCAGAATCAGCAGCAGAAAATGATTTAAAGTCATTATTGAATTATCACCTACAGGAAGTAGATATTGCGCCGTCATTTGATAAGAAACGCATGGCGGAAAAGGCAATACTAAACCGAACTAACGGCTCTGAAAAACACCCAGTGACGTGGATTATTCAACTGGGTGCGGAAAATGTAGTGTTTAGCCGTGTGACAAACGGATGCATAGATGAAGGCTACGCTTCCGTTGACAGACAAAAGGCTAATGTTTATGCATCAGCTATTCTGAATGATCTTGAACCACCAAGACATCTTCAGAAGTCCGATAGACCGACTGTGAAAACTCAATCTGAATAAGATTATCACCTCGCTTCTTGACTCGGTAAAAGTCCAGACCACTGAAAGATACTCGTGTATCGCGAGGTAAATCCTTGAGTTGGTCTAACAGTTCTCCAAGCTCAATCGTATGACTGTAAATAATCTCTTTACTTGGCATTCATTTACTCCTGTTTGTGTAATGGGAAAGAGAATATACAGCCATGAGCGGGATAAAAAATCGACATGAGTGGCAACCAGAGCATTCAAAGAGGTGACATGAAAAAGACGCAAATGCAAATCATGCAAGAAGCTATCGCTCGCCTGAACGCAATGAGTAGAGAGGAGCTGCTATCTGTATTGATAGAAACTGGAATTGCAGAGCATGATTCGGACAGTGATATCCGTCCATCAACGCTCGATCGCCGGAATTTATCTCTGCCACCGAGATACTATCGCAGATGATGCAGATGAAAATGCTTGGGTCCTTCTAAAAACTATTATAAATCATGGGCATTGCGCGCTGCGATATTTCACTAGCTATGAACTTTTGAAATTTGGGTAACAGGTCACACAAGGGTAACAGATGAACCAGTCCGAATTTGCCAAATTGCACAACGTCAGTCGCAAGACCATCACCACGTGGAAAGCCCGTGGCTGGCTGGTTATGACGGATGACGACATCGATGTTGAAGCGTCAAACGCCAACATTGAACGCTACCGAAAAACGGTTACCCGCGGTGAGAAAAAAAACAAAGGTAACACGCAGGGTAACAACAAGGGTAACAAGTCAGGTAACAAACAAGGTAACAGACCTGAAACGGATACCCCGGCCAAAATTGTGGAGCGTATCCTCACGGAGCGGGGCGCGGATATGACACTGGATGAAGCCCGCACCATGAAGGAAAATTATCTGGCGTTGCTGACTCAGCATGAGTACGACCTGAAATCCGGTCAGGTATTACCGTGGCAGGATATGATTGATGCGGTCGGGCAAGAATACGCTCGTATGCGAACTCGCCTGATTGCTATTGCCCCTGAACACGGTCCCCGACTGAGAGCTTTGGCAACCACGT
Organism: Xenorhabdus bharatensis; assembly: GCF_037996705.1. NCBI lineage: Bacteria > Pseudomonadati > Pseudomonadota > Gammaproteobacteria > Enterobacterales > Morganellaceae > Xenorhabdus > Xenorhabdus bharatensis. The sequence goes on from NZ_JBBMXG010000035.1 coordinate 4,419, forward strand.
CTACGGATACGGAGTTTGTGGCCGCGTTGCAGGAAATTATCCATGAGGCAATGGAGGAATTAAGCCTTGATCACAGTGAACAGGGGGGATAATGCATGGCAACACTTCACCCGTGCACTGGTTCAGAAACGTGCTGATACCAAACCTCCGGAGGCGTTATCCTTAAGTGAATGGGCCAATAAATACGCGGTACTGTCTAAAGAGAATGCCGCCCAAACCGGTAAATTCCGTTCTTTTGCTTATCAGGATGGCATGATGGATGCCATTACTGACCCTGCTGTCACGCAGGTTTCCGTGATGAAATCCGCGCGAGTGGGGTATACCAAGATACTGGATCATGTGGTGGGGTATTACCTGTCGCATGACCCGTCCCCGATACTGGTCGTACAGCCCCGCGTCGAGGATGCGGAGGATTACAGTAAGACCGAGATTGCGCCGATGTTGCGCGATACCCCGGCATTAAAAGCGATTGCCGGTGAAGCCAAAGCGAAAGATTCCAGCCAGACTATCCTGAAGAAGACCTTTTCGAACGGGGCAAACCTGACACTGGTCGGGGCGAACTCACCGGGCGGCTTTCGTCGTATCACCTGTCGCATTATCTTATTTGATGAGGTAGACGGTTATCCGTCAGGCGGTGCCGGTGCAGAGGGGGATCAGATAGCACTGGGCATCAAACGTTCGGAAACTTTCTGGAACCGGAAAATTGTGCTGGGTTCAACCCCCACAGTTAAAGAAACCAGCCGGATAGAGAAAGCCTTTAAGGACAGCGACCAGCGCTACTATTACGTGCCTTGCCCCCACTGCGGGGAATATCAGGTGCTGGAATGGGGTAGTCCCGACTCCCCTTACGGTATCAAATGGGAAAAGGATGAACAGGGCAATGGCTTGCCGGAGACGGCCTATTATGTCTGTCGGCATCATGGTTGTGTGATCCAGCACAGCGATAAGCCCGGCATGATAAAGCAGGGGGAATGGCGGGCCAGTCAGCCCTTTAAAGGTCATGCCGGTTTTCATATCTGGGCAGGTTACAGTTTATTCCCGAATGCCGCATGGAAACACCTTGTGGCGGAATGGCTGCGGGTGAAAGACGATCCGCTGATGCGTCAGACCTTTATTAACCTTGTGCTGGGTGAACCTTATGAAGACCGGGGTGAAAAAGCTCTTAGCGAGCGTAAGTTAGCAGAACGCTGTGAGGTTTGGGCCGCTGAGGTGCCGGATGGTGTGGCGTTACTGACTGCCGGGATTGATACCCAAGATGGACGCTTTGAGATTGAGGTGGTCGGCTGGGGCCGCAATGAGGAAAGCTGGTCCATTGCTTATGATGTGATTGAAGGGGATTTGGAAACTGACGAACCGTGGCGGCGACTGGATGCCTACCTGAAACAGATTTGGCGGCGGGCGGATGGATACGGATTTACCATTATGGCGGCTTGCATGGATTCCGGCGGTCACCATACCCAACGGGTGTATGATTTCGCCCGTGACCGGCTGGGCAGACGTATCTGGGCCATTAAAGGGGAGTCCGCCCGGGGAGGAAGGCGTTCACCTATCTGGCCCACCAAGCGTCCGACTCCGCGCAGTAAGTCCAGTTTTAAGCCGATTATCATCGGGGTGAATGCGGCCAAAGATGCCATCCGGTCGCGGTTACATATTGACCCTCCTGATGCAGGCGAACCTGCTCCGGCTTATATGCACTTTCCCGCTAATCGTGATTTGAATTACTTCGGTCAGTTACTGGCAGAGCGTTCAGTGATTAAAGTGTCCGGCGGTCAGCGTTACCGGGTGTGGGAAGAAATCCCCGGTCGCGCTAACGAAGCACTGGATTGCCGGGTCTATGCGTATGCGGCGCTGTGTGGCTTGTTATATCTGGGGCTGAAACTCAATGTACTGGCCGGCACGATAGCAGCGAACCCCAGTCGATTACAGCCGCCGCCGGTAGAGCCGGAAACCAAAATTAAATTCCAATACCCCGGCGTCATTATCAGTGAGCCGGAGAAGCCCACCGTACGCAAAAGCGTCTCAAAACTGTTGCCCTAGGGATCATTATGTTTAATCACAATACCAGTCTGCTGGCAGGCATGAGCCGCGAGCAGCTTTTGGCTGCGTTAGAAACGGCGCAGGCTGCTTACATTGAGTTAGCGACGGGGAACAAGGGCGTTTCGTTCTCCTACACTCAGGGGGACGGGACGCGTTCAGTTTCCTATCAGTCCACGGATTTAGGGCATTTACTGGCCCTCATCCAGATGATACAGGCTCAGTTAGGTCTTAGTACCCGACGTCCCGCGAGGTTCCGATTCTGATGACCATTCAAATACTGGGGCCGGATGGTCAACCGTTAGCGCCTTCCCGGCCCCGCTATTCCATGCTGACGGGCAGTAGCCGGATACCCTACGATGCGGCAGATTCGTCCAGTGACCAACTGGCGAACTGGCAGCCTGCACTGTGGTCGCCGGACAATGAAATCAATATCTACCGAGACCGGATAGTTTCCCGTGTGCGGGATTTGGTGCGTAATGATGGTTGGGCAGCCGGCTCGATTACTCGCGTACTGGACAATGCCATCGGAGCGAATTTTCGTCCTATCCTGAAACCGGACTACCGTATGCTGGCATTACTGACGGGGAATAAAGCCTTTGATGTGACGTGGGCGGCAGAGTACCGCAAAGTCATTGAAGCGCACTGGCGTTCATGGGCCGATGACCCCGGGCGTTACTGTGATGCGGAACGCAAACAAACCGTTTCCCAGATGATGCGGTTAGCATTTCGTCACAAGTTACTGGATGGCGATGCGCTGGCCGTCTTGCAATACCGTCCCGATCGACTGGGTAAAGGCCGGGGGCGTTATGCCACGACGATTCAGATTGTTGACCCCGATCGCCTCAGTAACCCGCAGGAGCGCTTCGATTTAGAGTTTGTTCGCGGTGGCGTGGAAATAGACCGTGATGGCGCACCTGTAGCCTATTACATCCGCGAAGCCCATGTCGGTGATTGGTATAGCGGGAAGAAAACCATGACATGGGAACGCATTCTCCGGGAGACCTCGTGGGGCCGCCCGCATGTGGTACATGATTATGATCATGAGCGCGGGGCGCAGCACCGGGGGAACGGCATCTTAACACCGATTGTTCAGCGACTGAAAATGCTGATTAAGTACGACCAGAGTGAACTGGAGTCCGCCATCTTAAACTCCATTTTTGCCGCCTATATCGAATCGCCGTATGACCCGGCGATGGTTGAGGCCGCACTGGGGGATACTGGTATGAGTGATGATCCCAATCTGGGGGCGTATCAGAGTGGTCGGGTAGATTTCCATAACGAACGTCGGTTGTCCCTGCAAAACGGGGCACGCATGCCGATTTTGTATCCGGGGGAGAAAATCAGCACGGTCAATGCCGCACGGCCGCACAGTAACTTTGAAATGTTCGAAAGTGCCGTGTTGCGCAACATTGCTTCTGCAACCGGATTATCGACCCAGCAGGTGACGCAGGATTGGTCTGATGTGAACTACTCTTCTGCACGTGCGGCGATGCTGGAAGCGTGGAAAACCCTGACTCGTCGTCGGGATGACTTCGCCACCGGATTTGCCCAGCCCATACTCAGTGCTTTTGTGGAAGAGCTGCACGATACGGAAACCTTACCTTTACCTAAAGATGCACCGGATTTTCTGGATGCACGTGCGGCTTATTGTCGGGCGCGTTGGATAGGTCCGGGGCGCGGATGGGTCGATCCGGTCAAGGAAAAAGAAGGGGCAATTATGGGATTAGAGGCCGGTTTATCTACCTTAGAAATCGAAATTGCCGAAAACGCCGGGGGTGACTGGGAAGAGTTCCTTGATCAGAGTGCCCATGAAATTAAAGCCCGTGAAGAACGAGGATTGCCGCTACCTAGCTGGGCACAGTCCCGCTTGACCACGGATAATCATACGGAGGAAATCAAGTGAATTTACCCCATTTAGCCCAGCGGCTGTTTAATGTCCCGCTGGCGATACACCCGCGCAAAGCGGAGGTCGTGATGGCGGCATTAACTGACCGCTTCGGCATTACCCGGATTCATGCCGGGATGGACTGGGATGATGACGATGAGTATTTCTCCCGCAAGGCGAAACCCGATGCTGGGTATGATGTCCTTGAGGGTATTGCGCTGATCCCGGTGCAGGGGACGTTAGTTCAGAAACTGGGTTCATTGCGGCCTTACAGCGGCATGACCGGGTATGACGGCATTCGGCAGGTGTTTCTCCGGGCACTGAATGACCCGGCGGTCAAAGGTATCTGCTTAGATATTGATTCCCCCGGCGGTGAAGTGGCCGGTTGCTTTGATTTGGTGGACCTGATTTACCAGTCACGGGGCGAGAAACCTATCCATGCCATTCTGAGCGAAAACGCGTATTCCGCCGCGTATGCGATTGCCAGTGCGGCCGACAAAATTACCGTACCGCGTACCGGGGGTGTGGGTTCAGTGGGCGTGATTGTCATTCACTGTGACTGGTCGCAGCACATTAAAGAAGACGGTCTGAAAGTGACCATCATCACTTACGGGGATCGCAAGGCCGAAAGTAACCCGTATGTGCCGCTGAGCGAGGAGGCCAAAGCGGCTATTCAACACGATGTTGATGAAATGGGGCGTCTTTTTGTTCGCACCGTTTCCCGTAACCGCGGACTCTCGGAAGAGCACATCCGCAAGACACAAGCTGCCTGTTATCTGGCAGACGAGGGCGTACAGGTGGGGTTGGCAGATGAAATTTCGCCCCCGGATGTCGCATTTCAAACACTCATGAAAGACGCTGGAGTCATGTAATCATGTATAAATTTGCACACCTGTTAGGTGCTAAAGCCCGTGCCACTGATGAGCACGACGAAGAAGAAAAGGCGCGTAAGGCAAAATCCCGCCGGGCGGAAGAAGACGAGCGTGACGAAAACGCCGAAGACGAGGACGAAAAGGAAAACGCCGACGAGCAGGAGGATGAAAATAAAGGTAAAAAAGGGAAAAAAGCCAAGAAAGCCAAATCAGAAGACGATGATGATGACCCGGACGCGGAAGACGATGATCCTGAAGCTGATGATAACGAGGATGTCAAAAAAGGTCGCCGCGCCGAGCGTAAACGCTGTGCCGCTATCTTTGGTAGTCAATACGCGATGAATCGCCCGGATATGGCCGCGCATCTGGCGTTCAATACCCGTATGTCAGCGAGTGAGGCGATTACTACCCTGAAAGCGATGGGGGATATTCAGCCTGCGGCGGCTCGCGTGTCGCTGGACAGCCGGATGCGCACGGAGCAGCAGGTGCGATTAGGGCCCGATGCACAACAACCTGCGAAAGGCTCGGCGTCCGCCCTTGCTCAACAGATGGCGCGTTTATATGACACTAACAGAGGAGTTAAATCATGACGGCGTTTTCTAATAACCCGTTTCAGCCGGGGGTTCGCCAGTCGGTTTTTGTCCCCGACCAATTGATAGCCGGGCAACTGCAATTAGTCACGGATAGCGTGACCATTGCCAAAGGCAATCAACTGCAACGTGGTGCGGTGCTGGGGCAAATTACCGGGACTCGCGAGTATACCTTCTGTAAAAAAACCGCTACCGATGGCAGCCAAAACCCGTGCGCCATTCTGGTGGATAACGTGGATGCCTCGGAAAGCAGTGTCAGTGGTGGGGTGTACCTGATGGGCGAATTCAATCAGCACCGTCTTGTTTATGATGAAAGCTGGGCTTTGCCTGAACTGACCGATGTCCTGCGTCAATTCTCACTTTTCCTGCGCGATAGCGTGACTGCCTGAGTTAACTTTCAAACAGACGTCCTTATGTCGGTCACGACAGGCATGATGACGTCTTTACCATGAGAAACAGTATGAATAACATCTATGACACCAACGTGTTAGTGCAGGTTGTACCGAACCTGATCACCAGTCAGAACTGGCTGCTGGACAAGTTTTTCCCCAATATCGTGGAGTCGGATACCGAAGAAGTCTCTATCGACGTGGATGTTGGTCTGCGCCGTATGGCTCCGTTCGTTTCCCCGCTAGTGGAAGGCAAGCTGGTCGAGTCGCGTAAATTCCAGACCAACAGCTTTAAGCCGGCCTACATCAAAGACAAACGCGCGCCGGATTTACGCAAACCCATTCGCCGCCAGATTGGTGAGCGCATCGGGGGCCAGTATACGGCGGCTGAGCGTGAGATGCTCAATATCCAATTTGAGCTAGCCGACCAAATTGACATGATTAACAGACGGTTAGAGTGGATGGCTGCCAGTGCAATGGTCACCGGCACTATCACCGTAGCGGGGGAAGGTTACGAAACGAAAGTGGTTAATTTCGGGCGCTCTGCTGACCTGACCGTCACCCTGAGTGGCAGTGATAGATGGCCGACGAAGGTCGATGCAGGCAAAACCAACACCCAGCCGACGCAGGATATTGAGGAGTGGTCGCAGCGTATCCTGAAAAACTCCGGTGCCGTACCGACCGATTTAGTCTTTACCACAAAGTCATGGAATGCGTTCCGTCTGGATACCACTATCACCGACAGTGCCATTAAGTTTCCGGCATTAAATCCGTATGGTAACCAAATTAACCCCGGTACGCAGGTGCAAAAAGGGGCGGTTTACAAAGGCCGCTGGGGGCAGTTCGACTTATGGGTGTACAACGACTGGTTTATTGACCCAGCGGATGGCAAAGAGAAGCCCATGTTACCCGATGGTGCGGTCATTATGTCCGGCGCTGACCTGATGGGCACCCGCGCCTTTGGTGCCATCCTTGATCCGGCTTTTAACTATGGCCCAATGGCGTATGCCCCGAAATCGTGGTTGCAGGAAGATCCAGCGCAGCGGTTTTTGATGGTGCAGTCCGCACCGCTGGTTATTCCCAGCCGGGTGAATGCGGCCCTGTGCGCAACGGTGGTGTGATATGGCAAAAAAACCTCAACAGGAACTGGGCGGATTACCGCCCGAATTGCAGGTCGACACTGATATTCAGGCATTTCAAACACCCCCTGACTCACCGTCGTATTCCGATGATGAGGACGAAAAGACAACGGGCGAAAAGAGCCTCGAATTTGTCGTAGTGAAAGGCCGCACTGTCCGGCATAACGGGGTGGATTACCCGGAAAATACGGTTATTCCCATCTTCGGTAGCGAGGCAGAACGCCTGCTGGAGTTGGGCGTTATTATGCGGCTGGATGACTTAAGGACGCAGCTTTTATCCAAGAGTTCACAGGAGGTCTGATGCCGATTGACTGGGATAAACACCTGCTTGCGCCTTTGCATAAGCAGTTTGGCGAGAAGGTGAACTGGCGGCCTAAGCAGGGAAAACCTTACGATATCATGGGCGTGTTTGACCGCGCCTATACTCAGCAGGTGGAATCCCTTGACGGCGAGAGCAGTATCAATACCACCAAACCCCTGTTAGGTGTCCGTGATACGGCGCTTAAAGTACCGCCGAAACAAGGGGATCGGGTCTTTATCTATCGCCTTGAGACCGAATTTGTGGTGAACGATGTCCAGCCAGACAGCCACGGTGGGACGCATCTGCAACTTAACCGGGTGGTGAAAAAATGAATGCTGCTCAACTACGCAGTCTGGTTGTTCAGGCACTGATCGGGAAAACTCATGCCCAATCCCGCGTTTATTCCCCGCGTGACTGGTCAACCCGGAGTGAGGATTATCCCTGCATTCTGGTGCAGACCCCGTTTGACCATAAGAAATCGTTAGGCCGTAATGCCCCGCAGTTTCATACCACCACAACAGTTAGGATCACCGGTCGTTTAGAGGCTTTTGATGATGATTTGGAAGGGGGGGCTGAGCAGGCAGAACTGGCGCTGGAGGCCCTGCGTGAGCAAATCGAGCGAGCGGTCATCAATGGTTATGCATTAACAAAAGTGGTGCAGCAGTTTTCCGAAATCCGGTCACAGATTGATATTGATGCCAGTGGCGAGGGGCATTTCGCTCAGCTTCTGATGGACATTGATATTGAATACTATCAGGGGCCGGAGGATTTTTACCCGATTGAGGCGCACGCGCTGGATGGTATTGATGTCACAATCGCTATGCCGGAACACACCCCCGAACCTCATATCCGAATTAATCTGGAGTAATCCTATGTTTGTCAAACCTGTTGCCGGGCGGCTGGTACGCTGTCCGGTTAAGGGCGAACCTTTGCCCGACGCCGGCTCACATGTGCCGGATACGTTATTCTGGCATCGCCGCGTCAGAGACGGTGACGTTGAAATTTGTCAGCCGGTAGAAGAAGTTAAACCTGCCAAAAAAGGCACTCAGGAGGCTGAATAATGGCTATTCCGTTTTCCCGTATTCCCAATAATCTCAGAACGCCGCTGTTTTTCGTGGAATTTGATAACTCGATGGCGAACAGTGCGACCGCGACCCAGCGTTCATTACTCCTCGGTCAGATGTTGGATGGATCCACTGCAAAACCGGCTATTCCGGTGCGAATTTCGTCAGCAGAGCAAGCCGCCTCTCAGTTCGGGCATGGCTCCTTGCTGCATGGCATGACGATCGCGTATCTGGCGAATGATGTTGCGGCGGAACTCTGGGTATTGCCGCTAAAAGACAGTGAAAGCCAGATAGCGGCCCGGGGTGCGATTGAAATTACCTCCATGCCGACCTATTCGGGGGTGATTTCGCTGTATATTGCCGGGCAGCGTGTCCAGCTTGCGGTGATGGCGACCGATAAACCGGCGCAGGTGGCCGAATCCTTAGCGGCGGCGATTAACCGTAAAGTCGCGTTACCGGTGAAAGCAGCGGCGAACATTAACACCGTCACCTTGTTTGCCAAAAACAAAGGGGCACACGGTAACGGCATTGATATCAGTCTCAATTTCCGCGGGCAGGCCGGCGGGGAAGAGACACCCACCGGGATGGCCTTACGCATTACACCGATGACCGGGGGCGCAGGTGCACCCGAACTGAAAGACGGTCTGGCAAATTTGAATGACCGGGCCTTTGATTTTATCGTTAACCCGTACACCGACACCGTGTCACTGGATGAAGTCAAAGCCTTCTTGTCTGATACCGGTGGGCGCTGGTCATGGGAGCAGCAATTGTACGGTCATGCGTTCAGCGTGGTCAGTGGCACCTATGGCGAGTTAGCGGATGCGGGCGAGCGTCGCAATAACCAGCATGAGACGCTGTTAGGGGTCACTAAATCCCCGACACCGGACTACATTTGGACAGCCGCTATCACTGGTGCCGTGGCACCAAGCCTCCGAAATGATCCCGGCAGGCCGCTGCAAACCTTACCGGTGGCAGGGGTATTATCGCCCGCCGCAGAACACCAGCTTAACCTGATGGACCGTAATAACCTGCTGCACAGTGGGATTTCCACGTTTACGGTCGCGGATGATGGCACGGTACAAATTGAGAACCTCATCAGTACCTACCAGAAAAACCCGTATGGCGATAACGATGACAGCTATCTTCAGATAGAAACGCTGTTTTTGCTGATGTACGTCTCGCGCTACATCCGCACGCAAATTACGTCAAAGCTGGGGCGAATGAAGCTGGCAAAAGACGGCACCCGCTTTGCTCCCGGCTCGGCGATTGTGACGCCCAATATTGTCAGGGCAGAGTTGATCGCCCAATACAAGACACTGGAGTACAACGGCTATGTGCAGGACTCAAAAGCCTTTGCGGATGGTCTGAAGGTGGAAATTAACGCCCAGAACCCGAACCGGCTCGATGTTCTCTGGACAGGCACCCTGATTAATCAGTTGCGGGTCTTTGCCCTGTTAAACCAGTTCCGACTGCAACCCACTTCATAAGGAACCCTCATGGGAAATACCACTAACCGGCTGGCAGGCACGGCTTATGCCAGCGTTAACGGGATCTCCATTATGGTGGTCGGGGATTTTACTTACAGCCCCTCCACCGTCACCCGTGAAACATTAACCGGCATGGATTATGTCCACGGGTACAAAGAAAAACCCAATGCCCCGTATATCTCCTGTCGGGTACGTGACAGCGGCGGTACGACGGTAGCGGATTTTAACAACCAGACCAACGTCACCATCGTAGTGGAACTGGCGAACGGCAAGACCATCATCGGTGAAAATATGTGGACTGTGAACACGCAGGAAGTGAAGAGCGAAGATGCGGAGTTTGAAGTTCGTTGGGAAGGCATTTCAGTCACTGAAAACTAAGGAATTCACATGGAAAAGACCAAAATCGTTCAATTGAGCCGATCCATTGAAAGCAATAATGGCAAAGAGGTTTATCAGGAAATTCATTTGCGTGAACCGTTTCTGATTGAGGTTGAGCAGTTTTATGATGCGCAAGCGAAAAACCCGAACAGCTCTCTGCCGGCTATGCGATTGTTAATTGCGTTAGTCTCAAGCATCCCTGAATCGGTGTTAAAAAAGATGGCCATTACCGATTTTAATATTTGCCGGGAGTTTCTGACCAATTTTTTAGTGTATATCCCCTCGGGGGATGGCAGCAATTAGCGGCGGATGTGACCTATTTTTACCACTGGGGGCCACAGGAAGCGTGGCACCTGAGTTATTCCCGTCTGGAATGGTGGTTAAAACAGGCTGAGCGCATCAATCAAATGAGGTCAGGCAATGGGTAAAGTCTTTGATTTTGAATTACAGGCGGATGAAAACGCGACAAAAGCATTGGCTGATATCGAAACGCGATTGAAGCAATTGCATCCTCTGCTGAATTCGACCCGCGATGGTTTACGGTTCGGCGGCAATGAAACGCAGGAAAATGTCGGGGGTGTGAGTAATCAACTGCGGAATATGTCACTCTTTGCAAAGGATAACGTGAAGAATATTGGTGATATGATCCCGCCGCTGAAAATGTTTGGTGAACTCTCGGGCAAATATCTGGATAAAGGACTGGCCCTAGGCGGCATCGGCGCAATAGGCTACGGTATCACCAAAATGGGGCAGAGACTCAATGAGCAAAGCAAGGAGGCTTATAATCTGGATGTCATGGCAAAGAATAACAACATGACGCCGGAAGAGTTTTCCCGATTGTCCGGGGCGATGGTGATACTGGGTGCCAGTGCGGATGATGCCAAAAGCTCGGTGGATGGGTTATATAAGCTCTTTAATGACCCTTTGTGGGCGCGAAATGACACTGCGCTAGCCCAGTTAAATGAGATGGGCGTGTCCATTATCCGTAAGGATGATGGGACGGCGGATGTCTCTAAAACGATGGAAGAACTGGCGAAGGTATTTCCGACCTATTCGTCTGCAAAACAGAAAACTATTGCGGATTTTTTAGGTTTCGATGCGAACACGTTAGCGCTACTGCGTGAAGGGGCTAAATACAAACAGTTATTAACTCGGTCAGACGCGCTGGGATTGACCGTTCCTAATGAGTTAAACCAGAAACTGACTAATTTGAATGGTACGATTAGCGGGTTGAACGCCTCATGGGAAGGATTTAAGCAACGTGTCAGTAATTCGGTGACGGATTTTGCCCTGTCAGATGGCTCCATTAATGATGGTCTTGACGGAATTAGTCAGGTCTTTGAGCACAATGACCGATTTGCTTACATGAAAGCATTGGGTGTGACGCGGGGTAAGGAAGCTGAGCAATTACGCCGAGCAAGTCAATCCCCTGAATTTTATAACTCTTTGAGTTGGGATGAAAAAACAGCGGTCAATCTCGGGATGATGACCGATGGCGTCAGGGAAAAACATCAGCAGTGGCAGCTTAAAAAAGGCAGTGAGAACATTGAACCTCCTCAGCCGATTGAGCAACAAAAACATTATCAGGATCTTTATCAAATACCCAATGATCCTAACCGGGTGAATAAGTCGGGTAAACAACCAAGAGGTATCCGGAATAATAATCCCGGGAATTTAATTGCGGCTCCGAATGCCGTAGGGGAGGATTTCGGTAATGGTCACCGGTATGTGAAGTTTGGTACCGCACAGGATGGCATCTCTGCAATGGGGCGTCAGATCATGTTGGATGCAGAGCGAGGACTGAATACGATTACATCGCTATTATATCGATATGCTCCACCTGAAGGCCGTAATAATACTCCCGCTTATATCGACTCCGTTTCTCAGCGTACAGGGTATTCACCTGATCAACCCCTTGATTTACACAATCCGGATATATTGAAAAATGTCATGGTTGGGATGATTCAACATGAAAATAATAATATAAATCCTTACAGTGATGAGCAGATGCAAGCTGGGATTAATGCCGCTATTCATGATGCCCGTTGGTCGGGGTTGCGAAATCCTCAAAGACTCAAGAAACAGCGCGCTCAATATGGCCCTAATAATGTTATCACTGACGGAATAGACGGAGTAAATGATAAAAACGTGCAAACCCAGAAATCTCAGCCTCCTGAGAAAAAAATACCGTCTTTGTACAATAAAAAAGACTATGAACCCACAAAGTTGGGGGTTGAAATGGCAGAAGGCATGGCGAAAGCAGTGCGAGATGCTTTTGGTGATTTACCACTTAAGCTGGAGGTCATTTTAGTTAATGATAAGACGGGAGAACGGCAAAGATTTCAGTCAAAGCTTGGGGGAAAAGTGACAACCTCCATGCAGCAACCTTGATGTGATTATTTTTTGTTCAAAATGTTGCTTTTATTATATTATTAATATGATAACTCACATTGAAATTTTCTGTCGGAGGGAGATAAGTGCTAAAGAAAATAGCTGCTTTCTTGTTTCTGGTATCAACTGTGGCTAGTTCTGCCAGTTTCGATTGCGCAAAGGCAACAAGCAAGACTGAGAAGCTGATTTGCGCCACACCGATCCTGTCTCAGGCTGATGATGCCCTACTTGTCGCTTATACGCACGCAAAAATAGCTACAGGTAATAGTGATGGTTTTAAAGCATTAGTCAGGCAAAATTGGAATCTACGTGAGAAAAATTGCGATACGGTCAAATGCCTTCAAGATTGGTACAGACAATCATCTGAAATATACTATCGAATTGCAGCCACCAGAGAAGAAGGTGAAAAAGCCAACAGCACTTATTTTTACAATACGTCAGCAAAATTTAAAGGCACTTTAAATAGTGAATCGGAGGGCTTTCCGTCATTAAGATTGGATCGTCTTATTTCTGTTTCACCTAGTGATGGTGTTTACGATGAAACAGAACCTTTTGAGCATGGTGTTGCCGTGATGCAATTGGCTATGACTAAAAAAGAACAATGGAATATCTTTGAAAAACTAATAGGAAAGAAAGTGTCAGTAACATGTAATTTATACCATGCAGTTACGATACATCATAAAACTCCAGTAATGTGTCTTGTTGAGAAGATAGAGTCTATTTGAACAATGTATTAATTTTTTAAGTGTATTAAGCCGCCGAGTGCGGTTTTTTTTCGCCCTAAAAAAGAGGTCTCTCATGGCTTTTATTAAAGATGCTGTCTCTTCCCTGCTGGGAGGTGGCAATGATGCATCATGGCAGTGGGCTGAACATCTGCATCCGGCTTCGTTCCGGGGGGTGCCGTTTGCGGTGGTCTCCGGGGAAAGTGTCTTCGGTCGCCGTCAGGCGGTGCATGAATACCCGTACCGTGATACGGCGTGGCTGGAGGATTTAGGCCGAGCCACCCGGCGGATCACGTTGCGCGGGTTTATCATTCAGAACAGTGCGGTGTATCACGCGCCGGATGTGATCACCCAGCGTAAAAATCTGGTGGCGGCCTGTGAAACCGGTTCAACGGGCACTTTAGTCCATCCGACACTGGGAGAGCTGACGGTCAGTGTGACCGAAAGTGGTCTGCGCATGAATGAGAGCAAGGAGTTTGGCCGGGTATTTGAGTTCACACTCACTGTGATTGAATCGGGGCTGAAAGTCTTTGCGATCACCAACAGTACTAAATCCGCCACTGAGGTGAAAAAGCACTGGCTGCAAACTTATACCACCACGCTGGCGAAATATATCGCGATGGTCAGGGGTGAAATCCGCTCGGTGACGCAGGGCATACGGATTATTAAACAAACCGCGAACCAGTGGATCGGTATGGTGACTCGTTCAATGGATGAAGTGACCAATCTCAGCGATATGCTGAAAACTACCTTCGGCAGTGAGCGTTACGGGCGTTATCAGCGCGGAAAAATCGGTGGCACCGTTTCCGGGGCCACGGGCCTTCGGTCACGGGATGACCGGCAGCACAATGAAGCCAACATCATCAAAAAAACCACGGCCGCGGTGGTAATGAGCCGCAAAACCATCACCGACGGACTGGATACATTGAACGCTGCCCACACCGTGGAAACCTTCAGCGAGGCCGCCGGGCAGGTCGTGATCGCGATTATTGATTCTGCCGGCAGTGTGGATGAGAAAGTAGCCATTTTCGAAGCATTAGCCGCGTTTCAGAACACCCGCTATCAGCAAGGCGCAGTTGACCGCCACATTACAGAAATGACCGTATTGTTGTTGGTTGTCCTGTCTGCGGGGGCGATGGCACAGGTTGCCAGTGACTTTACGCCGTCCAGCAATCAGGAAGCCCATGATTTACAAACGCGGGTCTGTCAGGCACTGGATACGGCACTGGTGATGGCGGGTGATTTGGGTGTGGATGAGGTTTACCAGTCCCTGATGGCCTTGCGGCATGAATTTATGACCAGTGCAGAGCTGAAAGGTGCAGAGTCAGGACGGTTAGCCCAGTTTAGTCTGCCGGCGGTTCTGCCTGCACTGACGGTGGCGAACCGGATTTATCAGGATGCTGGGCGCAGTGATGAACTGATACAGGCCACGGATCCCCGTCACCCCGCGTTTATGCCCACCCGATTTAAGGCGCTGAGACAATGAGAACACGGGATGAACTGTCGCTGGTGATTGGCGGCAAGGCGATTTATGGCTGGGACAGCGTACGTGTGACGCGGGGCATTGAACGATTACCGTCTGATTTTGAACTGATGCTGATGGACTATTACCCCGGCAGTGATGAGAAACAACAGGTTGAAGCCGGACAGCCCTGTCAGGTACTGCTGGGTAATGACCCGGTGATAACGGGTTATATCGATATCTGGAATTCTTCTATTAACAAAAGTACCCACCAGATACGGGTGACCGGTCGCAGTAAATGTCAGGATTTAGTGGACTGTTCAGCTAAATGGCCACAGAACGTCATTAGTCGGGCAACGGCATTGCAGATTGCCCAGAAACTGGCGCAGTGGTACGGCATTGATGTGACTTCAGATGTGGCGGACATGGAGCCGTTACCGCAATTTACCCTGAACTGGGGCGAATCCTCACAGGAGATCATTGACCGCATTACCCGCTGGTCCGCGTTGCTGTATTACGACATGCCGGACGGCAATTTGTTCCTGACCCGCGTGAGTGACAAAGTGGCGGCCAGTGGGGTGGCACAGGGAAAAAACATCGAACTGGCGGATTATCAGTCTTCTATGAACGAGCGGTTCTCAGAATATATTGGGCTGTCCATGAATGTCAGCGGGTTAAGCGAACTCTCGTCCGAGCAAGGGTATCAGGCGGTCGAAATCGCCAGTGCCCAAGACCCGGAAGCCGAAAAAATGCGTTACCGCAATTACGTCACCATCATCGAAAGCACATTGTACTCACACCAGCGACAGCAGGAAGCCATTGACTGGGAAATGAATCGTCGTTATGGCCGTTCAAAGGTGCTCAAGGTGCTGGTCGACAGTTGGCGCGATGTCAGCGGGACGTTGTGGACACCCAATACCCTGATACCGATCCACTTGCCGGTCTTTGGATTGGAATCCGAACAATGGCTGTTATCTGAAGTGTCTTATGTGCGTAATAAAGACGATGGCACCCGGGCTGAACTGACCCTGATGCCGCCGGCTGCCTTTACTGTCCAACCGTATGAATTTTATTCCACCCTGATGGAACTGCGTAACGGAGGTTACTGATGTGATGGACGTTAAGAATTTATATCGCCGGGCGATGATGATGCTCGGTTTAGGTCGGGTCACCACCTGTAATGATAAAGGGGTTATCCAGCAGATTCAGTATCAGACTGAAATGGAAGTCCGGGATAATACCCACCGGATAGCGGAGTTTGGTTTTTCTTCCGGATTACCGGCGAATACCGATGTGGTGCTGGCGTTTTTAGGCGGTGACCGCTCCAATGCAGTGGTGATTGGCAGCAACCATCAACAGTACCGGCATCAGGGATTAAACCCCGGCGAAGTGGTTGTGTATAACCAGTGGGGGCTGCATATTCTGCTGACAGCATCGGGAATAACCGTTGAGGCGAAAGGACAGCCAGTGACAGTTAACAACGCATCTAAAGTCACTGTGAACGCCTCCACTGAAGTGCTGCTGAATACGCCTGTGCTCAAAGTCACCGGCAATGTGATTGATAACTGCAACACCAATACTACCACGATGAAACAATTACGGGATAGCTACAATCGTCATACGCATCCTGTCTCGGGGGTGAGAGCAGGCGACTCCACGGTGCAGAGCCAGATAACGGGGGAGACGGTTAAATGAGTGATATCACTTCATGGTGGAATGTGAAAAACATCCACGCTGACTGGTTGGCCGGGCGTGGGGATATCGTCACCGGCAATGACCTGCAAACCGCCATCATTATCAGCCTGTTTACGGACCGGCAGGCCAGAGCCGATGATGCCATTGACGGCACTGATCGCCGGGGATGGTGGGGTGACAGTGGCGCGAATTATCAAATCGGCTCCCGGTTATGGCTGTTGCATCGGCAAAAACTGACCACCGCTGTGGCGCTGGCGGCGGAAGATTACGCCCGTGAAGCCTTGCAATGGATGCTGGACGATGGCGTGGCGTCTGCGATTGATATCCACACACAGATTGTCTGGCCTGACCGACTGAATATGATGATCCGTTATCAGCGTCCGGGGCGGAATAACGAAGACCTGCGTTTTTTCTGGGTATGGGAGCGAGACAATGCCGTTTAAACGAAAGACCCTGACCGAACTTCGGGCACAGAACCGTAGTTATTTACAGTCAGAATTACAGGAAACCGGTCCGTTACTGCGTTTTTCCAATATGGGCGTACTGGCGGATATGGATGCAGGTATGGCGCATCTGCATTACGGTTACCTTGATTATATGGCCCGGCAAACCACGCCGTTTACAGCCACCGATGAATGGCTGGCAGGCTGGGCCGCGTTAAAGAAAATCTTCCGCAAACCAGCCACTGCTGCTCAGTGTGACCATTATCAGTTTACCGGTGTGGCAGGAACGGTGATTCCCGCGCAGACAAGGCTGAACCGGGGAGATGGTTATCAGTATCAGACTGTGACAGAAACCCGCATTAATGAGCACGGGAGAAGCGCTGTTCGGCTGATGGCTATACTACCAGAGAGTACCGAAGATGATTCAGGCGGTGGTGCGGCAGGGAACGCCCCGGCAGGCACGATATTAACATTGGATCAGAGTCTGGCTGGGGTTGATGTTGAGGGCACAGCAATAGCGCCGATCACCGGTGGCGCGGATATTGAAAGTGAGGTCGATTTTCGCTCCCGTATGTTACTGGCCTATCAGGGTACACCACAGGGTGGCTCTGATGATGATTACAAACAATGGGCGCTGTCCGTGCCGGGCATTACCCGTGTCTGGGTCAGGCCGAGAGCGGCCGGCGCTGGCACGGTGGGTGTTTATATCATGTGTGATAACAACGGGCAGGATGGTTTTCCCATCGGTAAGGATGGAGTTTCTTCGCAGGAATCGTATGCTGTTCATGCCACCGGGGATCAACTGCGCGTGGCTGACCATCTTTATGTCTTACAACCGGTCACGGCTTTAGTTTGGGTTCTGTCTCCTATTAAACATTTGCTTGATTTCACGATTAGTGGCTTGTCTCATGTGGGGACAGAGGTAACCGGTCGCATTAATGATGCGATTAATAACGTGTTGTTTGAAAGTGGTAACCCCGATGGCACGGGACGCATTCTGCTTTCTGAACTGCAATATGCCATTGCTGACGTACCGGGCACAGCAGGCTTTGTGATCACCTCACCGACTGACAATATCACGTTGCCGGTGGGTTATTTACCCTTGCGAGGGAAGGTGACCTACACATGAAACAATACAGTGTGACAGAATATACCGCAGCTCTCAATGGCCTGTTACCGACCGGGATGGCATGGACCCGGACACCGGATTCGGTGATGAATGCAGTGGTACGGGCGATTGCCCGGAGTTATCACCGCAGTGACCAGGATGTACATTTATTACTGGAGGGCAGCTTTCCGGCCACGGCAACGATTATGTTACCGGAGTGGGAGAAGTCTTTAGGCTTGCCGGATGACTGTGCGATCGGGGAAATTGACAGTATTTCCCTGCGGCAGAAAGCGGTGGTGTCGAAATTATTACGCACGGGTGGGCAGTCAAAATCCTACTTTATCGGTTTGGCGGTAGAACTGGGCTTTCGTATCACTATCACCGAATTTCGGCAGGCCAGAGCAGGCATGTCAGCGTGTGGCGCTGCATTAAATGGTGGTGACTGGCCGTTTGTCTGGCGGATTAATGCCCCGGAAACCACAATGAACTACGCTGTGGCCGGGGGAAGTTATAGCGGAGACCCGCTGCGCTCATGGGGCAACCGGAAACTTGAGTGTCAGTTCCGGCGAATAAGCCCGTCTCACACTATCCTGCAGTTCGGTTACAACCAGTAACCCTTATTCATTTACTTTTCTTTTTTATCACCTTCATTGAGTGAGGATGTGTTATGCAAAAAATCGGTGATATCACCAACACCGCGGATAGCCACGGTGAATTTACTAACGGGAATGTGGCCGCCGGTATTCCGCCCACACTGTTGGAAGCGGAGTGGTTTAATACCGTACAGAGGGAAATCATTAATGTATTACTAAAGGCGGGGATGCAACCCAATAAAACTAATGATGCCCAGTTATCTGAGGCGATTGGTAAATTAGTATCGGATTCGAAAGTGTCATTAACAGACAGTCTGGGGCAATCCAGTGCGCTGGCCGCGAGCCAGAAATTGGCGAACCAAGTCAACGACAATGCCAACAGTCGCCTTGAAAAAGCGCAGAACGGGGAGGATATTCCCAATAAGCCTGAATTTGTCAGCAATATCGGCGCTTACCCCATAACAGGTGGCACAGTAAACGGCAATGTGGATGCGACAGGGTATATATCGGGGGTTGGTGT
>NZ_JBBMXG010000036.1:0-20690 GCF_037996705.1 Xenorhabdus bharatensis
CAGCTGGATAGAGTACTCGGCTACGAACCGAGCGGTCGGAGGTTCGAATCCTCCCGGATGCACCATATTAAATATCACAATTTATCGGGTATTGAATTCTGGAAAATCAGGTAAACGACAGCACCTGAACAGAACATAAAAAATTGACGATGCATCCGTAGCTCAGCTGGATAGAGTACTCGGCTACGAACCGAGCGGTCGGAGGTTCGAATCCTCCCGGATGCACCATATTAGATGAACCCCTGCCTTAATAGGCAGGGGTTTTTCGTTTTGTTTTTTATACATTATATTTATTTTACCATTTAGTATTTGTGTTTTGTTCAATAACATATCTTCATCGCTATGTAGTCAGCGACAATTTGGCGTGTTTGATATAAAGTAAGCGCTCAATAATCATCTTATTAAAACTCCACGGGAGGTCAAATTGATCCCGGATGTATCAAAAGCATTGTCATGGTTAGAGGCAAATCCGGCCGTGTTAGATGGCATTTGTCGCGGTATTGAACGTGAAACATTGCGTGTTACTCCAGACGGTCATTTAGCTATGACACAGCATCCAGAATCGCTAGGTGCTTCTTTAACACATAAATGGATTACAACTGATTTTGCTGAATCTTTGTTGGAGTTTATCACCCCTGTTGATAGTGATATAAAAAGAACTATCGATTTTCTTAAAGACTTACATCGATATACTGCTAAGAATCTGGTTAATGAAAAAAACTGGCCTCTAAGTATGCCATGCTTCATTGATAAGGAAGATGACATTACACTGGCACAGTATGGCCAATCCAATATCGGGCGTTTTAAGACCCTGTATAGGGAGGGGTTGAAAAATCGTTATGGCGCCTTGATGCAGACTATTTCTGGCGTGCACTATAATTTTTCACTACCCATCAGCTTCTGGCAGGCATGGTTAGGTGTAAAAGATGCAGAAAGTGGTAAAGAGCAAATTTCAGCAGGATATTTTAAACTGATCCGTAATTATTACCGGTTCGGTTGGGTAATCCCATACTTGTTTGGTGCATCACCGGCAATTTGTTCTTCGTTTTTGCGTGGAAGAGGCACTGCCTTATCCTTTGAGCAGACTGAAAAAGGAACCTGTTATTTACCTTATGCGACTTCTTTGAGAATGAGTGATTTAGGGTATACCAACAAATCGCAGAGTGACCTGAATATTACTTTTAATAGTCTTCATACCTATGTAGAAGGCCTTAAAAAAGCAATTCACAAGCCATCGGATGAATTTGCCGCGCTCGGGCTTAAAAAGGACGGTAAGTATCTACAGCTGAATACGAACGTTCTTCAGATAGAGAATGAGTTATATGCACCTATACGCCCTAAACGAGTTGTTGAAGAAGGAGAAACGCCTTCTGATGCTTTACTTCGTGGCGGGGTGGAATATATCGAAGTTCGTTCTCTGGATATCAATCCATTCACATCGATCGGCGTCGATGAAACTCAGATCCGTTTTCTGGATTTATTTCTGATATGGTGTGCAGTGGCTGATTCACCTGAAATGAGCAGTGAAGAATTGGATTGTTGCCGTAAAAACTGGAATAAAGTGATCCTTGAAGGGCGTAAGCCGGATCTTCATGTTGGTATTGGTCATGGGATTGAACTACAACCGCTCAAGGTAGTCGGGCTGGAGTTATTTGCAGATCTGGAACGTGTTGCAGAGGTCTTGGACAGTTGCACCGGATCACAGTATCAGTCAGTCTGCAAGGAACTGGTTGGTATGTTTGAAGATCCATCACTGACATTTTCTGCCCGTGTATTAGATCGGATGAAAACTCAGGGGATTGATGGTTTTGGGCTGGAACTGGCTAATAAATATTATCTGGAATTAGTCAACGAGCCGTATAGTATACTCAATGATGAACGTTTTTCTGCGGAGCGTGAAGCTTCAGTAGAGAGACAACGTAATTTGGAACAGCAAGACAACATGAGTTTTGATGATTATCTAAAATTACATGCAGGGTCTTAAAAAATAAAAATGGCCACCGAGCGGTGGCCGAATTAAAAAAGTCTCTTAGAAAAATAAGGATGATAACAATTTTGCGCGTCTTCATTAATTAAGACCTGCTGTAATTAAAAAGGTTTCATTTATCTGAAAAATTTTTTGTAAAAAAATCTGATGCCTGAGGAGATAAGATTATGCCTTTATTGGACAGTTTTACCGTTGACCATACGCGTATGTCTGCACCAGCCGTTAGAGTTGCCAAGATGATGAAAACACCTCACGGTGATACTATCACAGTATTTGACTTACGCTTTTGTATTCCTAACAAAGAAGTCATGCCAGAAAAAGGCATTCACACACTTGAACACCTGTTTGCCGGTTTTATGCGTAACCATTTGAACGGCAGTGGAGTTGAAATTATCGATATTTCTCCGATGGGGTGTCGTACCGGTTTTTATATGAGCTTAATTGGTGCACCAGATGAATCCAGAGTGGCTGAAGCATGGAAAGGTGCGATGGCTGATGTACTGAAAGTTCAGGATCAGAAACAAATCCCTGAATTGAATGTTTATCAGTGTGGTACTTATGAAATGCATTCTTTGCAGGAAGCACAGGATATTGCCCGCCACATCCTGGATGCCGATGTTCGTGTTAATAAAAATGATGAACTGGCTTTACCGGAAGAAAAACTGGTTGAACTGCAAGTGTAGTGTGAGCTGAATTAAGCTGAATGAACTAAGCTGAATATAGTAAGACTTGTTATTCTGGCCGTAAAAGCAATGTACTACGGCCAGATTTGTTATCTTATCAATCAGCTGCTGGCTTTAGTATTTTTAGTCGCTCCCTGCTTCATCGGTGTTACACGTACTTTTTTGATAACATTGTCATTTACAGAAAGAATTTCAAAATTGTAATCGTTGATCTGCACCTGAACATTCAACTCCGGGATTTCGCCTAACTCTTCCAAAATCATGCCGTTCATTGTTCGTGGCCCGTCAGCCGGCAGCGTCCAGTCAAATGCTTTATTTAACTCACGGATATTGGCTGTACCGTCAACCAGAACCGTACCATCACTTTGAGGCAAGACTTCTTGTGCCAGAGAAGGAGACATAGAAGTAGTAAAATCGCCAACGATTTCTTCCAGAATGTCTTCTACTGTGACGAGTCCCTGAATATCCCCATACTCATCAACAGCCAGACTCGCTTTTTGCTTATTGCGCTGGAAGTTAACCAATTGAGCATTTAGTGGTGTATTAACAGGAATGAAATAAATTTTATCCGCAGCTCTGATCAGATTTTTTTTCGTAAATTCTTTTTTCTCCATCATGAGACGGTAGGCTTCACGCACACGCAGCATGCCAATGGCATCATCCAATGAATTCCGGTACAACACAATTCTGCCATGTGGTGAATGTGTCAACTGACGTATAACAGATTTCCAGTCATCATTAATATCAATGCCGACAATTTCATTACGGGGAACCATAATGTCACCAACAGTGACTTTCTCAAGATCCAATATCGAAATCAGCATATCCTGATTACGGCGTGAAAGGTTGGTGTTTGATTCATTAACAATGGTTCTCAGTTCATCTTTACTGACTGAATCATTGCGAATGCCAGAAACTTTGATTCCCAGACAGCGCATAAACAGTAAAGTAATCTTATTAAACGCCCATACAAGGGGCAGCATGATTTTCTGTAATGGGCGCAGTAATAAACTGCTTGGAAAGGCAACTTTTTCCGGGTATAGCGCTGCGATAGTTTTAGGCATCACTTCCGCGAAAACCAGAATCACAAACGTCAGTATCCCGGTTGCGATTGCAACCCCGGCATCGCCATAAAGACGCATACCCACAATGGTAGCCAGTGAGGATGCCAGAATATTGACAAGGTTATTACCGATCAGGATCAGGCTGATTAGCCTGTCAGGATGGCGGAGCAGTGATTCCACTCTCCGTGCAGGATTGCTACCTTGTTTAGCTAAATGACGTAAGCGATAACGGTTTATTGTCATCATGCCGGTTTCTGAGGCAGAAAAGTAGGCAGAAATGATAACCATGATGACAAGAACAATAATTAATGTGCCTGTTGAGACATGCTCCAAAGCAGAGTTCCTTCCTAATGTTTATATAAGCTGGCTGCGGGTTTAATAAGTCATGAATTCCTGTAATAACCTGCTACCAAAAAAAGCAAGTGTCAGGATAAACGCACCAATCAAATTAAACCAAATAACACGTTTACCGCGCCATCCTTCACGATAATGCCCCCAAAGCAAAATGATATAGATAAACCATGCAAGGAGGGACAAAACCGATTTATGGATATTTTCTTTATTGAAAACATTATCCATATACATGATGCCTGTACATAACGTCAATGTTAGTAAAATTACGCCAACCTGAATAATGTGAAACATTTTGCGCTCAATCGTCATTAATGGGGGCATTCCCGGCGAGAAAGTGAGCTTTTTCTTTTTCAGCCGATTATCCAGCCAGCTAATCTGTAGCGCATAAAGTGCTGCAATCAGTAACGTGGCATACCCCAGTAATGCCAGCCCAATGTGTATAAATAGGCCGATACTTCCTTCAAGATGGGTAATGAATTCACCGGGTACCATGCTTGCCAGTATCAAATTTATCACGGCAAAGCTGTAAACAATCGGGAGTAAAAACCAGGCACGGCCACGAAAGGCCACGATCGTCATGATGATACAGACGAGTAAGCTGACCATAGAACCTAAGTTCAGCAAGGTCAGATTTTGGCCGCTACTGACATGAAACACCTGATATTTTAGGGATATCCCATGATTGAAGAGTGCGACAATTGCGAAAAGCAGAGCCAGCTTTTGATAACTGTTTTGTTGCCGCAATAAGCCCGGCACAATGAGCGTCAGGCTAATGAGATAAGCAAGTGAGGCAATGATTGAAAATACTGGCATAAAGTTTTTCGTTTTCGCAATAGTATTAGAGTTAACTTAAAATTTAAGTATACCGTCAGCGAGGATAGCCTCCAACCGTTGTTAATCATACTTGGGAATCTCTTTGCAGAGATTACATAATCATCGTGTTATAATTCACTAAATTTGCCTTACAGGTAGACCCACTTGTAGATATCTGAGCTGAGACAATGTTTGATAATTTAACTGACAGACTATCGCGCACATTGCGCAATATCAGCGGTCGCGGACGGCTGACTGAAGACAATATTAAAGATACGCTGCGCGAAGTTCGCATGGCTTTACTTGAAGCTGATGTTGCGTTACCTGTAGTGCGTGATTTCATTTCAAGAGTCAAAGAAAGCGCGGTAGGACATGAAGTTAACAAAAGTCTAACCCCCGGGCAGGAATTCGTCAAAATTGTTCAAAATGAACTGGTAAAGGCGATGGGAGAAGTGAACAGCGAATTGAATCTTGCTGTTCAGCCGCCGGCAGTCATTCTGATGGCAGGTTTGCAGGGGGCCGGTAAGACAACCAGCGTTGCAAAACTGGGTAAATTACTGAAAGAAAAAAGTAAGAAAAAAGTACTGGTTGTTTCTGCTGACGTATATCGCCCAGCGGCGATCAAGCAGCTTGAAACGTTGTCAGAAACCGTTGGAATTGATTTTTTCCCGTCAGACCCACAAGAAAAACCGGTTGATATTGTTAATAAAGCCACCCAGCATGCCAAACTGAAATTCTATGATGTGCTTTTGGTCGATACAGCAGGGCGCCTGCATGTCGATGAAGCCATGATGGATGAAATTAAAGACGTTCATGCTGCCATCAAGCCTATTGAAACCCTGTTTGTTGTCGATGCAATGACGGGGCAGGATGCTGCAAACACAGCCAAGGCATTTAATGAAGCGTTACCACTGACAGGTGTTGTACTGACTAAAGTCGATGGTGATGCCCGTGGTGGTGCAGCCCTTTCTATCCGGCATATCACGGGTAAGCCAATTAAATTCCTTGGTGTTGGTGAGAAGACTGATGCTCTGGAACCTTTCTATCCTGACCGCATTGCATCGCGGATCTTAGGGATGGGGGATATGCTTTCTTTAATCGAAGAGATTGAAAGCAAAGTTGACCGGAGTCAGGCAGAAAAACTGGCATCAAAACTGAAAAAAGGTGATGGTTTTGATTTAACTGATTTTCTTGATCAGCTGAAGCAAATGCGCAACATGGGCGGTATGGCGAGTATGTTGAGCAAAATGCCGGGCATGTCTCAGGTTCCTGACGCTGTCAAATCTCAAATGGATGACAAAGTTCTGGTTAAGATGGAAGCCATCATCAATTCCATGACCCGCAAGGAACGTGAGAAGCCAGAAATTATCAAAGGATCGCGCAAACGCCGTATTGCAATGGGTTCTGGTACTCAGGTGCAGGATGTTAACCGTTTACTAAAACAGTTTGATGAAATGCAGCGCATGATGAAAAAAATGAAGAAGGGTGGGATGGCAAAAATGATGCGGAGCATGAAAGGCATGCTGCCACCCGGTTTCATGGGTCGATAATCAACAAATTTCGAAAGAAAATGCTCTTTGGATTGCTTTTTGCGCCAAAGTGAGTAAAATTTTCGGGCTTTTTCATGGACAGCCGGACTCCGTTCCTCGATGGAGTCTGGTTGTTTTGATAACTAATGAGGATGTTATGGTAACAATTCGTTTAGCTCGTGGTGGCGCTAAAAAGCGTCCGTTTTATCAAGTAGTAGTGACCGACAGCCGCAATGCGCGTGATGGTCGCTTCATTGAGCGCGTTGGTTTCTTCAACCCTATCGCATCAGGGAATGCTGAAGCTCTGCGTTTAGATCTGGACCGTATCGAACATTGGGTTGGTCTGGGTGCATCTGTGTCTGATCGTGTTGCGGCACTGATCAAAAACGCTAAAAAAGCAGCTTAATCTGTCGCGGTGGTAACAATGAGCAAACAATCTGGCCTGGAGCACCCTGTTGATCCAATCGTGTTGGGTAAATTAGGGTCAGCGTACGGCATACGTGGTTGGCTCAGAGTTTTTTCCTCCACCGAACAAGCCGAAGACATCTTTGAATATCAGCCGTGGTTTATTCAGCGTTCCGGCCAGTGGCAACACGTTGAGCTGGAAACATGGAAATATCACAATCAGGATTTGATCATCAAAATTAAAGGTATTGATGATCGGGATGCCGCTAATCTGTTCACTAACAGTGAAGTCGTGGTGGATTCATCCCAATTACCAGCACTGGAAGACGGTGATTATTACTGGAAAGACCTCACGGGTTGCCAGGTAATCAATACGGCGGGTTATAACCTTGGGACTGTCCAGGATATGATGGAAACCGGGTCTAACGATGTGATGGTAATAAAGGCAAACCTGAAAGATGCATTCGGTATCAAGGAGCGGTTGATTCCGTTTCTTGATGGGCAGGTTATCAAGAAAGTTGATCTCGCTACCAAAACTATTGAAGTAGATTGGGATCCTAGTTTTTAATCTCCGGTAAACCGGTTGAGAAGTGGGACGCTATATGTGGATTGGGGTAATTAGCCTGTTTCCTGAAATGTTCCGCGCAATAACCGATTACGGGGTAACTGGTCGGGCAGTGAAAAATGGCCTGCTCAGTATCGATTGCTGGAGTCCGCGGGATTTTACCTACGACAGGCATCGTACTGTGGATGACCGCCCTTACGGTGGTGGTCCTGGCATGCTGATGATGGTTCAACCATTACGGGAAGCCATTCAGGCAGCTAAAGCGGCGGCTGGTGTTGGTGCAAAGGTGATATATCTTTCACCTCAGGGGCGTAAACTTGACCAACAGGGAGTTTGCGAACTGGCAGCAAATGAGAAATTAATTCTAGTTTGCGGTCGTTATGAAGGTATTGATGAGCGTGTTATCCAAACCGAAATTGACGAAGAATGGTCTATCGGTGATTACGTTCTCAGCGGGGGAGAGCTTCCTGCGATGACAATGATTGATTCCATATCCCGGTTTATTCCTGGGGTGTTGGGGCGTCAGGCATCGGCAGAAGAGGACTCATTTGCTGACGGGTTGTTGGATTGCCCGCATTATACCCGCCCTGAAGTGTTGGATGGGATGGAAGTTCCGGCAGTTTTACTGTCAGGAAATCATGCCCAAATTAATCGCTGGCGCTTGAAACAATCACTGGGTCGTACTTGGCTAAGAAGGCCCGAACTTCTAGAAAGCCTAGCTCTGACTGACGAGCAAAGGATGTTGCTGGCTGAATTCCAACAGGAATATCAGGATCAGGCAACGAATTAATCTAGACATGTCCAATAAAGGAATGTCTCTGATATATCAGTTTACCTAGGGTAAGAGAGTTATTATGAGCAACATTATTAAACAACTTGAACAAGAGCAGATGAAGCAAGACGTACCTTCATTCCGTCCGGGTGACACCGTGGAAGTTAAGGTATGGGTCGTTGAAGGTTCTAAAAAGCGTCTGCAGACATTCGAGGGCGTGGTTATCGCGATTCGTAACCGCGGTCTGCACTCTGCATTCACTGTTCGTAAGATTTCTAACGGCGAAGGCGTTGAGCGTGTATTCCAGACTCACTCCCCAGTCGTAGACAGCATCCATGTTAAACGTCGTGGTGCTGTTCGCAGAGCTAAACTGTACTACCTGCGTGAGCGTTCTGGTAAGGCAGCTCGTATTAAAGAGCGTCTGGGCGCTAAATAATACGCTTTTGCTACATCCGAAAGTTATAGGCCAGCAATTTGCTGGCCTTTTTAATTTCTCTATTTTTTACTTTCAGAAAAGTAAATAGCCCGCAATAAGCGAGCTATCTTTGTCAATTTTTAGCAAAATGTCAGTTCACATAGCCGATTACATAAAAGTGCTGACTAAAACATAACCTACCGTACAGGAACTGCTAACACCAATCAGACCCGGTACAAGGAAGCTGTGGTTGATGATAAATTTCCCGATTTTTGTTGTACCTGAGCGGTCAAAACCGATGCAGGCCAGATCACTTGGATAGGTAGGCAAAACAAAATAACCATAAGCTGCCGGAAAGAAGGCAATCAGAAGTTTAGGGTCAACACCAAGTTGTAATCCCATTGGCGCAATTGCGGTCAACGCTGCGGCTTGGCTATTAACCAATTTTGATACCAGAAACAGCACTAATGCATAAGTCCAGGGTTTTGCCTGAACAATATCTTCCAATACCAGTTTCAAATCGCCTAAATGCGCATGAAAGAAGGTATCACTCATCCATGCAACGCCAAAAACAGAAAAGATAGCAACCATTCCGGCTTTGAATACGGCGCTATTAGCTATTTCGCTGGTTTTGACTTTACAGGTCATCAAAATGATTGAACCCGCGATCAGCATCATCATCTGGATAACCAGATTCATAGAGAGTGGTTTTAATTCACCTTTTACTTCAAAAACTGGACGTAATTCAGTGCATGCACCGAACAACACCACGACTGCAATAGCAGCGAAAAAGATCCAGGTAGCTCTGTATGCCTGTTTAGGAAATACCTGATCTAACAAGGTTTCTGAATTACCGTAGATAAATTCTCGTTGTTTAGGATCTTTAATTTTTTCCTGAAATTCTTCGTCTTTATCTAAATCCTTGCCCCGGCGTAAACTCCATAATGCAGCAAGTACTACCCCGGCCAGTGATGCAGGAATTGAAACAGTCAGAATTTCTAAGATCCCGTAAGCATGGCCGATACCATGGCTGGCAGCAATAATTGATACTAAAGAAACAACGGCAACAGAAACGGGAGAAGCAGTAATTGCCATTTGTGAGGCAACAGATGCGACTGCCATAGGGCGTTCAGGGCGAATACCTTTTTTTAAGGCAATATCACCGATGATAGGGAACATGGTATAAACCACATGGCCTGTACCACAAAGGAAAGTTAACATCCATGTTGTGAGTGGAGCTAAAATAGTAATGTGTTGTGGATGGCGGCGTAGAAGACGTTCAGCACACTGCATCATCACATTCAGGCCACCTGCGGTTTGTAAAACAGATGCACAGCCGATCACTGCAAGAATAGTTAGCATCACATCAACTGGTGGCTTACCTGGCTCTAATCCAAAAACAAATGTCAGTATAAAAAGCCCGATGCCACTGATCAGCCCTAATCCCATGCCCGCATAACGCGTACCTATCAATAAGCATATAATTATTATGGCAAATTGCAGCGTTATCATATCTATCCTTAATGAATGAGTAAAAAATGAATGTTGATAATCCACTTCTTTAAGACAGTATTATTCAACCATTCTTCATAAATGTTTTTTTATAGTTTCGACTTAACATGAAAAACACATGTTAATATTATTAAAATAAAAATATAAAAACGGGATTAAGATCTTGTTTTTATCAACTGATTTTTAAAGGTAATTGTCTTTTTTATAAATAATTAATCAATGGTTAATAAGATATTACGATTGGAGGTTTAATTGTTAAATATATTGTTCAATTATTAACGTTCAGGTTGTTTAATCTATTTCTATTGATAATTAAAATACATATGAATTATTTATTCATTGATTAATATCAATTACCAAGAAAGTTTAATGTAAAAAAATATTTACAGTATCGTAAAAAAATATAAACAATCGGATTGTATTCTTTACGAAGCGTGGTATGTTATCCGGCAGACGCTAAAAACTTAAACAGACAAATAAAGCAGGTATGAAAAATGATCATGCAAAAAGATGCGCTTAATAACATTCACATTCTCGATGAACAGGTTCTGATTACACCGGAAGAGCTGAAACTAAAATATCCATTGAGTAGCAGCGATTTGCATGCCATTACAAACGCGCGTAATACTATTGCTGATATCATCCATCATGATGATCCCCGTTTGTTGGTGGTATGTGGTCCCTGTTCTATTCATGATGTGGATGCCGCACTTGATTATGCCCAACGTCTGAAATCACTTTCTGCCGAACTGAGCGATTGTCTGTATGTTGTTATGCGTGTCTATTTCGAAAAACCTCGTACTACTGTGGGCTGGAAAGGTTTAATCAGTGATCCTTACATGGATGGATCATTTGATATGGATGCCGGATTACATATTGCCCGTCGTTTATTACTGAATCTGGTAGAAATGGGGTTGCCATTGGCAAATGAAGCACTTGATCCAAACAATCCTCAATATTTGGGTGATCTTTTTAGTTGGTCAGCGATTGGAGCAAGAACAACTGAGTCCCAGACTCACCGTGAGATGGCTTCAGGCTTATCAGTATCAGTGGGTTTTAAAAATGGTACGGATGGTAATTTAAATACAGCGATTAATGCTATGAAAGCGGCCTCAATGCCACATCGCTTTATGGGAATAAATCAGTCTGGTCAGGTGTGCCTGCTGCAAACTCAGGGTAATCCAAATGGTCATATAATATTGCGTGGTGGAGCGGAGCCTAATTATAGTCCTGAGCATGTACGTGACTGTGAAAATCAGATGGCTAAGGCAGGTTTAGTTCCATCACTGATGATTGATTGTAGTCATGGTAACTCCAATAAAGATTTTCGTCGTCAGAGTGTCGTTGTGGATTCTGTCGCTGAGCAAATTATGCAAGGGAATCAATCCATCATTGGTATCATGTTAGAAAGTCATATTAATGAAGGAAACCAGTCTTCCGAGCTAGCCCGTTCTGAAATGCAATATGGTGTTTCTGTCACCGATGCTTGTATTAGCTGGGAAACGACTGAGCAGGTATTAAGAAAATTACATCAGCAAATCAAGCCACATTTATCAAAACGAAACATAACGATGAAACAGGCAGGGTAATTGATATGGCAGCAGAATTATCGCAATTGCGGGAAAAAATTGATGAGGTAGACAAAGCTCTGCTCAATTTACTTTCTAGGCGGATGGATTTAGTCGCTGAAGTTGGTGAGGTTAAGAGCCAGCTTGGTTTACCGATTTATGCGCCTGAAAGGGAGGCCAGTATGCTGGCTTCTCGCCGTCAGGAGGCAGAAATACTGGGGATTTCTCCGGATTTAATTGAAGATATTCTGCGCCGCATTATGCGTGAGTCTTATGCCAGTGAAAATGATAAAGGTTTCAAAAAGCTTAATGCTGATATAGGGCCTATTGTTATTGTTGGTGGTTCTGGAAAAATGGGCCGGTTATTTAGCCGTTTATTGACCTTATCAGATTACGAAGTCAGGATCCTTGAGTCAAATGACTGGGAACAGGCTGAAACTATTTTAGCTGGTGCTGGCATGGTCATTATCAGCGTACCTATCCATTTAACTGGAGATATTATCCACCGTTTACCTCCGTTGCCTGAAGAGTGCATTTTGGTGGATTTAGCTTCTATCAAACAAAAGCCACTTCAGGCTATGCTCGATGTACACAAAGGGCCAGTTTTGGGGTTACACCCGATGTTTGGGCCGGACGTGGGAAGTTTTGCTAAACAAGTGGTTGTTTTTTGTGATGGTCGACAGCCCGAATCATACCAGTGGTTTCTGGAGCAAATATCAGTCTGGGGGGCTAAGCTGCATAAAATCGATGCAGAGCAGCATGATAAAAACATGAGTTTTATTCAGGCACTACGTCATTTCACCACTTTTTCTTACGGAAGGCATCTTGTAAAAGAAGATATCGACCTACAGCAACTATTATCGTTATCTTCACCCATTTATCGTCTGGAACTGGCTATGGTTGGCCGATTATTTGCTCAGGATCCACAATTATACGCGGATATTATTATGTCCAGTCCTGAAAACCTTGAACTGATTCGTCGTTATCATCAGAGCTTCGGTCAGGCTTTGGCGCTTTTGGAGAATCAGGATAAAAAAGCATTTATTGCAAGTTTTAATCAGGTGAGCGAATGGTTTGGTGATGAAGCAAAGCGGTTTATGAAAGAAAGCCGGGCACTCTTACAGCAGGCCAATGATAGCCGGATATGAGTGTACCAGTTGGTATGATTGATATGGTGGAAAAGCCGGATGTTGCCATCCGGTTTGCTATTCAGAATGGATCGACCGAGGGGACATTTTCTGAGGGATAACATCCTAATACTTTCAAAAAATGGGTGATTCCGGATAATTCCTTAAGAGCCTGCTGCATTTTCATGGAACGCATGTTGGCCTGAACATCAATATAAAACATCTCTTCCCATGGTTTACCGTTTATCGGGCGTGATTCCAGTTTACTCATAATAATATTGTGCTTTTTTAAGACAATGAGTGCGTCAACCAGAGCGCCGGCCTGCTGTCCCGTGGACATAATAAAAGTCGTTTTGGCAGGAACCTGATCTGATACATCAATGGGTTTCTGGGCGACAACGATAAAACGGGTGCTGTTATTTTGTTGGTTTGCCAGATTATTTTCTAAAACCTTCAGCCCGTAAAGTGCGCCTCCGGCTTCACTTCCTAATACCGCCACATCCGGTGAATCTATCTCAGTCACCTTTTGCATGGCAACGGCAGTACTTTCGCAATAGATGATATTCCAGTGAGGGAATTGATTAAGATATTGGCTGCATTGCTGGAAAGGCTGAGGGTGGCTGTAAACGGTTTTTATCTTTGAAATATCACTCTCTTTGTTGACCAATAAGCAGTGATTGATCGGAAGAGTAATTTCTCCTACCAAAGATAATGGGGTGTGTTGCAATAAGTCATAAACATCATTTATTGCACCGGAGCTGGTATTTTCCAGTGGCAGAATACCGTAATCCGCTTGACCAATTTCCACCAATGAAAAAATATCAGGAAATTTATGACAGCTACATTCAATTAACTGATTGAAATGTCGCGCCGAAAACTGTCGGGCCGCAAGGTGAGAATAAGAACCTTTTGGGCCGAGAAAAGCAATTCGGGCCGTGTCATAAGGTGTCTGATTCAGATGTTGCTGTAGCAGGGCTTGTTGAGTCAGCACTGAATCTTCAATGATCATTTGGAACAGGCGGGTAATGTAAAACCCATCCAACCCACGAGACTTACCTTTATCAATTAACACATCCAGTAATTCTCGTTCCCGATTTTTATCCCGTATCGGGCGACTATCGTGAAGTTTTGTCTGCGCAACATCACAGGCCAATTGTCGGCGTTGTGCTAGCAAATCCAGTAAATCAGCATCAATACTGCTGATTTTTTTACGAATGTTAATTAAATCTCGTTCCATAGTACATTCCTGACATTTTTATTATAAAAGTAATCTGTATCTTTCAAATTGCAGTCCGAAATTTATCGGAGCTATAAGTTACGACCTGTAAAATAAAAAAACCTCCCGTTGGTAGGGAGGTTTTCTTGTTCGTCTTCTTTTTATCTTTTAAAAACGAGAAACCCCCTCATAGGAAGGTAAAAAAGAAAAAGAAGAAAAACAGTTTAATATTCATATCGTTTGTATCTTAATTTTTGCAAACTCAAAGGGTGTACTTTAATTAACCTATTTGGTGAGATATGTCAATAGATGGGAAAAGGGACACAGGAATCAAAGAACAAATAAAACGCGCTCATTGAGCGCGTTGAGAAAACAAAACAGGTTATATTTCCAGATTCAGGTTCGATTCTTTTACACTATGCTCTGCTCTGCGCGCTTCTCCTTTATGCTGAACTTTATTAAGTTGGCGTTCTAATTTCATCAGCAATTCATTGATAGCTGCATACATATCTTCATGCTTGGCACTTGCAACCAGCGTAGCATTTGGTGTGCCAATTGTGGCATCAACCAAAAATCCTTGTGGCTCTTTCGAAAGTACGATATGTGGATTGATTAGATTGACTTGCCATTTGTTCAACTTATTTAGACGGTCTTCCACATGGCTACGAATCGCGGGGGTAATTTCCATTTGCTTGCTGGTTATGTTTACTAACATATAGTTACCTCTTTCTGTTGCTCCGTCTTTGATGGTTTCAGCATAACGCGGTTTTGGAGAAAAAGAATGATCTAAATCACTTTTATTCGGGGATACTGGCGCGGATAAGTGAAATTGTGATTAATGATGAAGATATGGACAATATTTGTTGCTAAGAGGGAAGTAATGCGTCATTATCGATCAGTTATGGTATTATCAACTTAAGAAATAATTGCAGAAAATAATGCTAGAATCTAAATAGATTTCTTTCCGGTTATAATATTCTTCCCTAAAAAATAGCAGCCATATAGCTGCTATTTTTATGACGTTCTTTTGATACGATATGCTTTCGAAACGCTAGACAGGGTTGGCAGTAATTAGTGCTGCAACTTTATGTGCTTCGGCTTCAAGTCCCAGAGCTTTGTATGCCTTTTCCATATAAGGCAGCGCTTCTCTGGTTGATTGGGTATCCGGGTAATTCTGTAACATTTGCTCTGCACGGTTGACGACAGCAACGTAGGCGCCACGTTTAGTGTAATATTGAACAACGGCAAGCTCATGTTTAGCTAAACGATCTTTCAGAAAGACTAAACGTTTGTAAGCATCAGCTACATACTGGCTTTTAGGGTAATAACGTACCAATTGACTAAAATCGCGGAATGCGGCACGGGCATTTTCAGGATCACGGTCTGAACGGTCAAGACCTAAAAAGTCTTGCAGGAGGTTATCATCCATAGCCTGTAATACCAGACCACGCATATACATTACATAATCAATATGCGGGTGAGTTGGGTTCAGGCGCATGAAACGTTCAATGGATGCAAGAGCGAGAGGAAATTCTGCTGATTTATAATAAGCATAAATTAAATCCAGCTGAACCTGCTGAGAATAGGGTCCGAAAGGATAACGGTTATCCAGGGATTCCAATTGCTTGATAGCCGCTTTATAGTTACCGTCTTGCAGTTTTTCCTGCCCGTTTGAATAAATTTGAGATGGCGGGATATCAGGAACAGCCTCTTTATTGCTGGAGCATCCAGATAAAACCAGGCTCAATGTGGTCGCTGCCACCAGATATTTCATGCGAATCATCACGTGTTGATTACCCTCTGATTGTTTTCTGGGAGACTATCCGCGAAGCTCCCGGCGAAAGATAGAGTACAATAGCACACTATTTTAAATGAAACGGCCTTGCCGTCAAAACTCAACGTAAAATATAGAAGTTATATATGGCACAACAAATACGACTTAATACGACAGTCGCTGAATCTCAGCTCGGTCAGCGTTTAGATCAAGCTTTGGCTGAATTATTACCTGATTATTCCCGCTCACGTATAAAAGAGTGGATCTTGAATGATAAAGTTCAGGTTAATGGCAAATTAATTAATAAGCCAAAGGAAAAAGTACTGGGCGGAGAAGAAATTTCTATTGATGCTATCATTGAAGAAGATGCCCGTTGGGAACCGCAGGATATAGAACTGAATGTTGTCTATGAAGATGACGATATTCTGGTTATTAATAAACCACGTGATTTAGTGGTACACCCGGGAGCGGGAAACCCGGATGGTACGATACTGAATGCTCTGCTATATCGTTATCCGGAGATTGCAGACGTTCCCCGGGCAGGCATTGTTCACCGTCTTGATAAGGACACGACAGGCCTGATGGTAGTTGCAAAAACAGTTCCTGCCCAGACTCGTCTGGTCGAATCTCTGCAATTACGTGAAATTACCCGTGAGTATGAAGCCATTGCGCTGGGGCATATGACAGCTGGTGGGATTGTAGAAGAGCCGATATCTCGCCACCCGACAAAACGGACACATATGGCGGTTCATCCGATGGGTAAACCTGCCGTGACTCACTACCGGGTTATGGAGCATTTCCGGGCACATACCCGCCTTCGTTTACGTCTGGAGACGGGAAGAACACACCAAATTCGTGTGCATATGTCACATATTAAACATCCATTGGTTGGAGATCAGCTTTACGGTGGTCGTCCTCGCCCTCTGAAAGGGGCTTCTGAGGAATTTCGCGAAGTGATGCGCAACTTTGACCGTCAAGCGTTGCACGCGACTATGCTGCGTCTTTATCATCCGATCACGGGTATTGAGATGGAATGGCATGCGCCATTACCGGAAGATATGGTTAAGCTTATTGATGTGATGAAAGCGGATGCCGAAATTTTTAAAGATGAAATGGATTGGTAGTTAAATGACATCACTGATTTTTCCTGACTGGCCACAGCCTGAGGGTGTTGGCGCGTGTAGTACGACCCGGGCGGGGGGGATGAGTCTCCCTCCCTATGAGAGTCTGAATTTAGGCCTTCACGTTGGTGATGATCCTCTATACGTGGAGCGAAACCGTGAACTGTTGGTGGAATATGCACGATTGCCACAGCAGCCTGTTTGGTTGGAACAAGTACATGGAACACGGGTTATCAGGCTAGAGGGGCAGTCAGTAGAAAATAATCAGGCTGATGCCGTTTATACTAATCAAGTTGGGCAGGTATGTGCTGTAATGACAGCAGATTGTCTGCCTGTACTTTTTTGTTCCACCAATGGTGATGAAGTTGCAGCAGCTCATGCGGGATGGCGTGGATTATGTGCCGGGGTACTGGAAAATACGGTGGCTCAATTTACGACAAAACCCGATATGATTCAGGTATGGCTGGGGCCTGCCATTGGCCCCGAAAAGTTTGAGGTCGGGCGTGATGTCATGGAAGCCTTTCTGGCAACAGATCCTAACTTGGAGCAGGCTTTTACACCTTATGGAATGAAATTTCTGGCAAATATCTATTTACTGGCTAGATTAAAGTTGAAGTCTATTGGGATAAAAAACGTTTTTGGAGGCGCGGCTTGCACCGTCTCAGAAGAAAAAACTTTTTTTTCTTATCGTCGTGATGGTGTTACCGGACGTATGGCAACTTTAATCTGGTTAAGGTGATCTATCGTGCAGGACGGTCTTTGGTGCATAGCGCAAGTTTCCAATTAACTTTTCAGAGGACCTTGAATATTTAAGGAATGACCTTATTTAATCTCCAGTAGCAAATTCTGACCAGTATTGGAGGTGTTATGCGTCTGGATCGTCTTACTAATAAATTCCAGCTTGCTCTCGCTGACGCCCAATCCCTCGCATTAGGGCGTGATAATCAATTCATCGAACCTATCCACTTGATGAGCGCATTGCTTAATCAAGAGGGGGGTTCTGTTCGTCCTTTATTAATGTCTACCGGGATTGATACAGGAAACTTGCATGATCGACTGAATCTCGCTTTGGACAGATTACCAAAAGTAGAAGGAAGTGGCGGTGATGTGCAGGTATCCAATGAATTAGGGCGTTATTTAAACCTGTGCGACAAACTTGCTCAGAAAGCAGGTGATAACTTTATTTCTTCTGAACTCTTTGCTCTGGCAGCACTGGAAGAACGTGGAACATTAAGTGACATATTAAAAGCTGCAGGAGCAACAAAAGATAAAATCACTAAGGCAATAGAAATGATGCGCGGTGGTGAAAAAGTAAATGATCAGAGTGCCGAAGACCAACGTCAGGCACTAAAAAAGTACACAATAGATCTCACTGAACGAGCTGAACAAGGCAAATTAGACCCTGTTATTGGGCGTGATGAGGAAATTCGCCGGACAATTCAGGTATTGCAACGCCGAACTAAGAACAATCCCGTTTTGATCGGTGAGCCGGGCGTTGGGAAAACAGCTATCGTCGAAGGGCTGGCACAGCGGATTGTTAATGGTGAAGTTCCCGAAGGGCTGAAAAACAAAAGAGTTCTGTCTCTGGATATGGGCGCACTCTTGGCGGGGGCTAAATATCGGGGAGAATTTGAAGAACGTTTGAAAGGTGTTTTGAACGACCTCTCTAAACAGGAAGGTTCGGTCATTCTGTTTATCGATGAATTACATACGATGGTCGGTGCCGGCAAAGCAGATGGCGCAATGGATGCCGGCAATATGCTGAAACCGGCACTCGCTCGTGGTGAGCTGCATTGTGTCGGCGCGACAACCTTAGACGAATATCGTCAGTATATTGAGAAAGATGCGGCTCTGGAGCGTCGTTTCCAGAAAGTTTACGTTGCTGAGCCTACTGTTGAGGATACTATTGCTATTCTACGCGGCCTCAAAGAACGCTATGAGCTTCACCACCATGTTCAGATAACTGATCCGGCAATTGTGGCAGCGGCGACATTATCTCATCGTTATATTTCAGATCGCATGTTACCTGATAAAGCGATTGACTTGATTGACGAAGCCGGAGCCAGCCTGCGTATGCAGATGGATTCAAAACCAGAAGCATTGGATCGTCTGGAACGCAGGATTATTCAGCTAAAACTCGAACAGCAGGCGTTAAAAAAAGAATCGGATGAAGCGAGTAAAAAGCGCCTTGATATGTTGAATGAGGAGCTGGTGGAAAAAGAGCGCGAATATTCTGAACTGGAAGAAGAATGGAAAGCAGAGAAAGCTGAGCTTACCGGTACTCAAAATATTAAAGCCGAATTAGAAAATGCCCGCATAGAATTGGAAAAAGCCCGTCGCGGTGGTGACTTGGCTAGAATGTCCGAAATCCAGTACGGGAAAATTCCAGAACTGGAAAAACAGCTAGCAGCCGCAACAACAGCAGAAAATCATCCAATGAAATTGCTGCGTAACAAAGTGACTGATGCTGAAATTGCTGAAATCCTTGCTCGTTGGACAGGAATTCCAGTATCCAGAATGTTGGAAAGTGAAAAAGATAAACTACTGCGCATGGAGCATGAATTACATAAACGTGTAATCGGCCAAAATGAGGCTGTTGATGCGGTAGCAAACGCAATTCGCCGTAGTCGCGCTGGTTTATCAGATCCAAATCGCCCGATT
This sequence comes from Xenorhabdus bharatensis, assembly GCF_037996705.1. NCBI lineage: Bacteria > Pseudomonadati > Pseudomonadota > Gammaproteobacteria > Enterobacterales > Morganellaceae > Xenorhabdus > Xenorhabdus bharatensis. The sequence continues at coordinate 19,567 of NZ_JBBMXG010000036.1, forward strand.
GGTTCTTTCATGTTTTTAGGGCCGACAGGTGTTGGTAAAACGGAGCTGTGCAAAGCATTAGCTAATTTCCTGTTTGATAGTGACGATGCAATGGTACGTATCGACATGTCTGAATTTATGGAAAAACACTCTGTCTCAAGACTGGTGGGAGCACCTCCCGGATATATTGGCTATGAAGAAGGCGGCTATCTGACAGAAGCGGTTCGTCGTCGTCCTTACTCAGTTATTCTGCTGGATGAAGTTGAAAAAGCGCATCCTGATGTTTTCAATATATTGCTGCAAGTGTTGGATGATGGTCGCTTGACCGACGGTCAGGGGAGAACGGTTGATTTTCGTAATACTGTCGTAATTATGACATCTAACTTAGGTTCAGACATGATTCAGGAACGTTTTGGTGTACTGGATTATGCAGGAATGAAAGATATGGTGATGGAGATCGTAGGTCATCACTTCCGGCCTGAGTTCATTAACCGGATCGATGAAGTTGTGGTATTCCACCCATTAGGAAAAGAACATCTCAAAGCCATCACGAGTATCCAGTTGCAGCGTTTATATAAGCGTCTGGAAGAACGGGGCTATCAAGTCACTATGACATCGTCGGCATTAGAGAAACTGAGCGAAGCGGGTTTTGATCCTGTATATGGAGCACGTCCATTAAAACGGGCTATCCAACAAGAGATTGAAAACCCGTTGGCTCAACAAATACTTTCTGGTGAACTGGTTCCCGGTAAGTTAGTGACATTGGATCTGGAAAACGACCACATTATTGCAAGGCAATGATGTTTTTGCTCAATCTATTCTGAGGGGACTTATAGACAGGTATCTATATAGGTACTTATCGAGTGAAAATGTCATTAAGGCAATATAAAAGACATCGTAAAGATAAAAAAGAGGTGGAAAATCCACCTCTTTTTCTGTTTTTTAGATTAAAAAAAAGCCTGATAAGATATTTTTGTTTAATAACTGGTCGGTTGGAGTCTTTTTTTGAAATAGTTGTTGCCAGCGACAGAAAACTCCCTATAATGCGCATCCGTTGTCACGACAAACACACAAACAAGTCGAGATGACAAGAGTTGAAAGCCACGAAAATAAAGGCTTGACACTCTGAGAGGAAAGCGTAAGAT
>NZ_JBBMXG010000037.1:0-13357 GCF_037996705.1 Xenorhabdus bharatensis
GTAAAAATGTGGAATTGTGAATTACCACCAGCATACCAAGAAACTTCGTATTGCCACCCACCAACAGGCAAAATTACAGCAGGGGCAAACCAACCTGAAGCATGACCTTTATACCCATCGTAATTGAAGATGCTTGATTTTTCATTCCTATCAGATCAAAATCGCGCCATGAAAATTACCCTGACAGATGCTCAAAAAGAAGCGCTTGAATTGATGCACGATACGACTCGTGATGGGCGCGTCCGTGACCGTATCAAAGCCGTGCTTTTAGCTTCAGAAGGCTGGACTGCTCAAATGATTGCTCAGGCTTTGCGTATTCATGAAAGTACGGTGAGTCGCCATCTGAAGGACTATTTCTCTGAGGAAAAACTCGGCCCTGAAAATGGGGGCTCTGAAAGCCGTCTGTCTGCCGAGCAAACAACAGAGTTAGTCGCGTATCTGACGGCAAATTTGATGCACACGACAGCCCAAATTGTTGCTTGGGTCGGGGCTCGCTGGCAGGTCACTTTCTCTGTGGCCGGGATGACAAAATGGCTCCACCGTCAGGGATTCAACTACAAGAAGCCGGTGGGAACACCTCATAAATGCGATACGAATAAACAGCAACAGTTTATTGAGCGCTACAACGCGCTGAAAGCGGAATGTGGGCAAAATGAGCCGATTTTGTTTATTGATGCGGTGCATCCTACCCAATCTACAAAATTAAGTTACGGCTGGATGAAGCGTGGAAGGAAGCAAGTTAAAGTGGTCGAAACCAACGGTAGCCGTACCCGCCTCAACATTATGGGCGCCCTCAATTTGCAACGGATTGAAGCGCCGGTGATCCGTGACTATCCGACGATTAACGCGAAAAATGTCGTCCTGTTTTTTGGTGCCATCCGGGAAACGTATCCGCTTTCACAAAGAATTCATATTATTCTGGATGGAGCGGGTTACCACCGTGCTGAAATAGTACAATTTTTTGCTGAAGTCCTGAATATCAGGTGGCATTATCTGCCACCTTACAGCCCTAACCTCAACCCGATTGAGCGATTATGGAAGTACGCGAATGAGCAGGTACGAAACAATGTCTATTTCCCGGATGCCAAAACGTTCCGTAAAATCCTTCATCATTTTTTTCATGTCACCTTACCCGAAAAAGGACAGGAATTAGCTATCCGGCTGACCGATAATTTCCAGACTTTAATTCCTGCATCTTCAAGTTAATTGCGTATAGGAAGACAGAGTGTTATAAGAAAAAACTAAGCATATAATATATGCTTAGTGACAAAATATTATTTTTCTTGACATAACACTATGTTTCTAACATATTCATTTGGTGCAAATAAAGATTTTTTATCACACGTAACATAACCAACACTTTTTAATTTATTATCGACATATAAAGAAACGGGAAAACTAAGAATTAAAGCGCCTAAAAAATCCAAACTAAAACACTAACAACAGGGCCTTTATATGGTCTAGGTGTATCTGAAATACACGCTGACATAATAGAAAATAAAAAATGAAAACCTATTGGAAACCCAAATGAAATAAAAAACACTCGCCAAGAAAAATATACTCTTTCATTTAAATTAATTAGTGAAATAAAATCCCGCCATGATAAAAAAACCACCATACATATGGCAATCATAACTAACAGCAATATTATTATATAAAATACTTTACTCCAAAAAGGGAGAATAACTTCTTTTTTTTGATATTGCTTTCTTGATTTATTTGACACATTAAACTCCATTCATTGTAACCACCAAAAATGGTTGGTATTCTACTTAGTTCCAAGGCCAAATAGCTGGAGAACTTAGTGCCATCCTTTGACGATTGATTTCATAATAATCTCCTGGTATTTTTTCATCCGCTTCCCTAATTGATTCAATTACTTTTTCTGATATTCCTAACTCCTTATCAATATAAAATAAAGCAACGGCTATTACAACACCAAGAAAAAACAATCCAGCAGAAACACCAATTATACTGGCACCTGCCGCTAAAAAATAAGTAGATGCAGCTTTACCAATGGCGGCAGTTAATAATGCAGAAATTATTAATTTTGCAGTGTCAACTGTAATATTTCCTATAAAGTCAGCTAAGGAATATTCATCTTTTGTCATAAACTCAACAGCCCGGTAAGCAAGAGAAAAATATACACAAATCTTAGTCCCTGAAACTATGCCGTTGACTACATTTTTTGATCCAATACCTATTTTTAATATCCGGTGATCATTAATGCGATATCTTGATCCTGTAATAATTGACTTAACAGCTCTCTTACCTGTTATTTTTATATAACTAACACCTTTAAGTTTATATTCTTTAGCTTGAACTCTAATGCTTCTAAATTCATTAATTATCTTCGCCAATCCAATAGCATCCACAACATTTCCTGCGAACGAAGATGCTGGGTCAGTACATGCAAATACTTTATCTTTCCATTCTTTATGAGTACCATCTTTGCATACCATTGACTTTAAGAAAGCAACGGACTCTTCTATAGTTAAAAGTGCAATATGTTCTTCATTGTCTGGGTCATTTAATTTTTTTCAAGATCAGCATATTGTTTTCTTCAATACTCTTTCATATGAGTAATAGGCTTTAATGTTCCATTATCAAATACTAATTACCCATCCATCATTGCATCTTCAAATTCACGTCTACTCACTTTACACCCCCATAAAATTATATAGCACAATAAATTATTAAAATTTAGTCTTCTATTTTATCGGACTCAACTATTTTTTCTTTAGATTTCTTTAAATATTGGGAACTGGTTCAAGTAATGCACGAACTTAAAATTCAGTGCAGAAAAGCGGTCAAATCATCATCTAAGACGCAATACTATCGAGTGTATATAGTGGATTTGGGTGGGGTATGACCGTCTAATGTTCGTTTTCCGGACAACACAATCATATTCTGTAGTGATATTTTGAAAGGGATAGTGACGATAAATTCACGGATCTGGAGGGGAGAAATCAGAGTGACGGAATTTTATGGGATTCCGGCTGATAACTCCTAATATATCCGATTAAATGATTTTACTGTTAGATAAGTATTTTAATGATGAGAATGAAAATAACCAAAAAAATAAATAATTTTTGCTTTTAAATAAAGGGGGGCATTTATTTTTCTATCTAATGATATTGTGATTAAGAAAAAGGGGGCGACTAATAAATATATAGAAGCGAAAATAAAAAACATAATTAATGGGCTATTGTTAGTATAATATATTGTTGTTAGATAAAGGACTAGCAATATGGAGTTGGTTACTAGTATTGTTTGCAGATTCCAGTGAAATAAGTCACTAATCCATTGGTTATATTTATCTTCCGATTTTACTTGTTGCTCATACTTCTCATTTGAAAATTTTATTTGTTGCTCATATGACTCGTTTAAATATTTAATTTCCTGCTCATATACCTCGTTTAACAATTTAATCTTTTCCTTATGATGCTTCTCGTTTAACGATTTGATCTTTTTTTCCTGTTTATCTCTTAACGATTTAATTTCTTTCTCATATTTTTTTCTTAACGATTTATTTTCTTTTTCAACCTCATCTTTTAAGGATTTCATGTTTTTTTCATAGGCATTTCTTAAGGATTTATTTTCCTTTTGTGATAGTTTACTTAATAAGTAAATAGTGTTTTTTTCTGTATTCATGGTTTTTATTCTATTTTCATGGGCGTTAATGTTTTTTTATCGCGCATAATTAATTATGCTTATCAAGCTATTTTTATTTGTATTCTTTCAGAAGGTGAATTTTCATTCTCCTCTGAGAACTTAGTGTTTATTTTTTCTATAAACGAATTTTTAAATTCATGTGTTATTTTGTCATCAAAACACTGGAATATTTTTAATTCCAAACTCTCATTTTTATCAAGCGCATTAAATAATAAAGGTGATGAACTATCTACATTTTTTCTAAAATTATCTTTTCTATGTGACTTAAGTCATCAATGCCTTTTGATAATTTCAGATAGTTGAGTTGTATTTTATCTTTGTGAGCATTATCATCTGTACAGTTTTTAGATAGCAATTCTTGAACTGTCCCTGTAATTTCCATGTAAGTGGTATACTGCATAGTATTTCCTCCTTAGTATTAATGACTCCCGAGTTAACCATTTTATTTGAAAATAGGCAATAAAAACCTAATGTAATAATAGGGTTCTGTCGCATTAAGGCAAAGTTAGCTAAGATATCTGCTTTTATTGTATGGTCTCATCATGTCTTTAATTCAAAAAACCTTCAAACGTCTCCATTATCCGACTGATATTATGGCTCAGTGTATTCGCTGGTATTTAGCTTATGCCTTGAGTTTACGCAACCATCGAAGAAATGATGGCTGAACGCGGTATTAACGTTGATCATTCAACGTTACATCGTTGGGTTACTCGATTAGCGCCGCTATTGGATAAGGCCTTTCGTCGGCATAAGCGTCCTGTGGGGCGTCGATGGCGTATGGATGAAACTTACATAAAGGTCAAAGGGCAATGGAAATATTTGTATCGCGCTGTCGATACCGCCGGCCAAACAATTGACTTCCTACTGACCGCTAAACGCGATACGGTAGCTGCATTGCGTTTCTTCCGCAAAACCATACGTCATCAAGGTAAACCCGAGGTTGTGACGATAGAGGGGTTTGAGGGCCAGCTGTACGAAAACATACGATAAGATAAAAATACATGTCTGAAAAATCGATTAGTAGTCAACGCTGTCCATTAAATGCCATTTTTCGATTTAAAAGACACCGTTTTGAATGGTGTTTTTCTAAGTTAATTATATTTTATATATCAGTTGGTTATGTCAATAACGTACGTTTTCGTTCCATTGGCCTTCAGCCCCCTTGCTGACTATTAAATCAGCAACAGCCCGACCAATCCCTTCGTTTGCACCAACTACAAGATATGTTTTAATTGTTTCGTTACACATTGAGATAAGCCAACGTTCTATTCTTAAATAAATAATCCTCAACGAGAACTGTGTATTTTCCTTGCTCAAATCGGTATGAAACATACTCACTACTGTCAAGCTTGAGCTTCTGGAATGCGGCAATAACAAAGGAAGCAGAGAAGCCATGAGTTACTACAGCAATCGACGAATCGCTTTTTTCGTAAACATCTTGGATAAAGCTTTCTACACGGGTAAAAAGTTCGCCCCTTGACTCAGCCCCTTCACATATCCTATGGTTTTCTCGGTCTCCTGTCGGAGATGCTGAAACAATGAGTTTATTGTGTTCATTCTGGTCCATTCCTTCATGTTTCCCAAATGACATTTCACGCAATCGCGAATCAAACACTATAGGTAGCTGTGTTCCTGAAAAAATCTCATTTGATGTCTGCTGGCAACGTTTTAAGTCCGAAGAATAGACTTTTGTGACATCATCGATAGCACCTGAATCCACCAGTTTTTTCTTTACCAGTCGTGCCTGTTCAAGCCCTTTTTCAGTGAGGCTAGAGTCAAACCAGCCTCCAACACGTTTATTCACACCATGGGTAGCTTCACCGTGCGTAATTAAGTATATTTTCTTCATGTTCACCTCAACACATAGTTACATTCGTGGTCACAAAATCATTAATGTAGTTGCTAATGTTAGAAAGCTCAGTCTCGATCAATTTCTTGACAGCATTGTTGTCAACAGGAATAGAATCCATAATTACAAGAACATCATCTAGCTTCTTTAGTGAACTACCTTTATAGATTTGGATATGAACTTGACAAGGTGAGCCAAACTCTTGATAGATCTGGTTCGCCAACTTAGGGATTCGTTTTCCAAGCGGCCCCCTATGACAGTGACCAAAATTAGGGTGTCAGATCAGTCAAATTCTTCCCTGCTCAGATCTGTTTGCTATCCTGTCAAGTGTCCATAGAAGCCCGCCCACAACATGAATAAACATAGGTGTATTCAAACAGAAATGTCAGGGGTATCACTGCCAATACTGATGGCAATTTTTCCATAGTTACCATATTGATCCCAGACCCCTACAATGGGATGTGTTGTTTGTGGAGCCCAATTAATATACTTTCATTCGGAATGGATAATCTAACTGCATAAATGACAATAGCATGCTGATAATCATCAGGTTGTGCTTGAATATAACCATTTCTGTCTGGATCATTATTGTCTGAACCAAGATAAACCTTATATTCCCATGCTGGATAGGAAAAAGTTGAACTATCATACTCTCCATTAGGTGCCCGAAATATTTTAAAGCCAATCTGTTCGTTTTGTTCTGGTTGAACATACCAAGCTACGGCATTTCCTCCAGTCACATTGCGATAACTAAGGATTGCATCAGGATGGCCACAATCCCCATAGGGAAGAGTCGAAGTATTTATGGTTCTGTCGCATTAACAGAGAGATCGCGAGCAAAATCATCTTGAGTGATTCTTATACAGTTAGTTGATAGAAAAAACAGAATAATACAGGAATTTGAACACATTTCGGATAAAGGACATCGTTCTGTATTCGCTCAAAATAGGGAGCTTACCTGATGTTCCGTTAATGCGACAGAACCGGAAAAACGAGTGTAGGTGGGGCATCAGCCCTTTCACCCAAATCAACATCAAAGGGACAAGAACGTTCCACTTGTGCTATATCGGATTTCTTTACTCATTGATATAAATACCACTCGATATAAAAGTTGTTGACAAAGACGATCTTGCATTTTAGATTTATATCAATTGATACATAAGTAAGGTTCATACCTACTGAAAAAAGGCAGACAAATGCCACCATCCACATAGGAGTACCTATGCACCATCAATTGCACATCGAATTCGCCCCAGACGTACCCTATCGTTGGTGTTCTGCCTGTTTGCGCAATCTAGATCAAAGCCTAATTTACCTAGATAACAATGTTGAAGCTGGGTCTAACTTCCAGTCATTCGAAATTCACCACAGCAATGAAACAGTCAACATCTATTTTCGGCTCGGCGAGAAAAGTGACATCTACGACATTTTTGATACCCATCGCCATCTGCGTTGGATTGGACTACATAGCAGGCATACAGAACTCAGCAGAAGTTATTCATTGCCCACTTCACCGGAGATGAAGATTCAGCTGATTACACACTGCTAATGTGTCTTGCCAAATCTGTTGGAGTAAATTCCAGCAGGATTTGTATCTACATCTTCTGTCTTTGAAATCTATCTCCAAAATTATCTTTGATCTTTTAACCATTCAAAGGAATTTTAATATGGGTTCACTTACAGGTAAAGTCGCCCTCATTACTGGCGGTAGCCGCGGTATTGGTGCTGCCATTGCTCGCATGTTGGCGGCAAACGGAGTGGACGTTGCTATCACCTATAATGCTTCCAAGGACAAAGCAGAAGCCATTGCAGCAGAGATTCGTACACTCGGCCGACGTGCCGAAGTCATAGCCGCTGATGCATCCGATGTCACCCAAATGATTGCCGCAGTTGACATCACAGTCTCTAAACTTGGACAACTCAACATCCTGATCAACAATGCCGGAAACTTCCTGACTGGCACCATCTATCAACTCACGCCCGACGATTTCGAACGTACCACGTCCGTTAACTTGCGAGCTGTATTTGTGGCCATCATGCAAGCAGTCAAGTACCTACCTGATGGTGGACGTATCATCTCTCTGGGAAGTTGCCTTGTCCCTCGTGCCGGACGAGCAGGGATAAGCCTGTACGCTACCAGTAAATCAGCCTTAGTCGGTTTAACCAAAAGTGTCGCACATGATCTGGGCAAACGTGGCATCACAGTCAATCTGATCCATCCGGGGCCAATCGACACCGATATGAACCCGGCCGATGGGCCGCGCGCGCCATCAACACTGGCTGAATTAGTTCTACCCACATACGGTCAACCTGAAGATATTGCAGCCACCGTACTACATCTAGTTGGCGACAGCGGGCGTTATATCACTGGTGCAGTGATTGATGTAGATGGTGGGTTCAACGCTTAAATAGGCCTAAACAGAGGAACATTGCAATGAAGAGCTCCGATGCTGGCGCACGACGCTGGCTACTATTACTCACCGTCTGTTTAACCGGCGTCTTGACACCGCTGTGTTTCACTGGCCCAGCAGTCGTATTGCCATCTATTCAACAGGTATTGGGTGGTACACCCAATCAGCTTAATTGGGTGATGAACGGGTATATTTTGACCTACGGTAGCCTAATGATGGCAGGAGGAAGCCTGGCAGACACTTATGGGCGCAAGCGGGTCTGGCTGATCGGGCTAATTATGTTTATCGTAGTCACATTCATCATTCCCTACGCACCTTCTGTGTTATGGATGGATGTATTACGCCTACTTCAAGGCGCAGCAGGAGCAGTAGCGTTCGCCGGGGGTGTTTCAACCCTAGCGCAAGTCTTCCACGGTTCGATCCGAACCCGTGCATTCAGCATCCTTGGTACCTGCTTCGGAGTGGCGCTGGCCTTTGGTCCATTGGCAGCAGGCTGGCTGGTTGATGCTGCTGGCTGGCGCTGGGTGTTTCTGGCAACTGGGATACTCAGTGTTGTTAGCTTGGTTCTGGCGTTCTTTAGCGCTGACGAGTCCCGCGATCCGCAAGCCACCAGTTTGGATTGGCCGGGTGCAATTAGTTTCACTGGCTTCCTGACTCTGCTGACTTATGGGCTGCTACGGCTACCCGAATACGGGTGGAAGGATATTGGCGTCATCTCATCATTGGTCGCAACTGTGGTACTATTTGTCGCCTTCGTTATCATAGAGCGGCGGCAAGCTCGGCCTATGCTCGACCTGTCACTATTCTCTAGCCCACGTTTCGTGGGTGTACAACTATTGGGTGCTTCGCCCGCGTTTTTCTACATCACGCTGATCGTGCTCCTCCCGGCGCGTTTCATCAGTGTTGATGGCTATAGCGCGCTAGAGGCCGGGCAAATCATGATCGCCTTATCTGCTCCTCTCCTAGTTGTACCTTTCTTTGCTGGTTTATTAGCTCGCTGGGTGTCAGCAGGCGTGCTATCGAGCATAGGCCTATTGATTTTGGCTCTGGGTCTCGCTCTGCTGGGGCACAACTTAGCAGGAGGTGCTGCCGATGGCGCACTACACTGGTCAATGCTACTGATTGGGGTAGGAATCGGACTACCATGGGGTCTGATGGACAGCCTAGCAGTCAGCGTAGTGGAAAAAGAACGTGCAGGCATGGCCACTGGTATCTTCAATGCAGTTCGTGTATCAGCTGATGGTGTGGCGCTGGCCGTATTGGGTGTGTTGTTAGTGATGTTGATCCAATCTGGCCTGTCCGATGTCACTTCCAACACTACATTGAGTCAGGTGGCCAGCCGTGTTGCCATTGGCGATCTAGCAGGTGCCAATGCCTTGCTACCTGGATTGGGGGACACGATACTACACAGTTACGACGCAGCGTTTCGCACTGCCCTATACATCCTGTCAGGTGCTTCCGTGCTAACAGCATTGGTGATCTTCACACTGTTGGGTCGAGCACGTACTCATGATGAAAGCATGTCCGTTTCAGCAGACAATGTTTAATATGATTTTCTTCAACTTGGCCTAATTCCTGAAAAGGACATTAACCAAACTGTGTGAAAGAGAAATGCCAATGCGGCACAATATTTTTGCAGCGGGATAGAATGGATAAGAGTGAGTCCACCAGTACAAAAAATGACATCACTTTAACATAATCGGTTGTTTTTTTAATATTTTTTATTGCTGGATTACCATCTCCCAACGCATTATGATCTACAGCATCCCAGTCTGAACCTTAAAGGAGGCTGGCTTGGAGAGGCAGGATTTGCTTCCTGGTTGGCGGTGAATATCACCGTTGAACGGGGGCAATTGATTATCAGGTTCGTTGAGAATGGTTAAAAGGAAGATCCCGGCCATGAGCCGGGATTCAATATTGATTACCACCACTTAAGATAATTATTAAATGCCTCGTATAGTGCGTATTTTGACGGTTCTGTCGCATTAGCGGAACCTCAGGTAAACTCCTCGGTTTTTGAATGAGCCCCAAACGATGACCCTGATCCGAAACGCCTTCAAACGTCTCCATTATCCTGTCGATATCATCACTCAATGTGTCCGTTGGTATCTGGCTTACGCTCTGAGTTTGCGTAACGTAGAGGAAATGATGGCGGAACGGGGGATCACCGTTGATCATTCCACGCTCTCTCGTTGGGATCATCGTCTGGTGCCGCTGTTGGTGAAACGTTATCGGCGCTGGCGAATGGATGAAACCTATATCAACATCAAAGGGCAATGGCGTTACCTCTACCGTGCGGTGGACTCGGACGGGAATACCGTGGATTTTCTGTTAACAGCCCGTCGGGATAAGAAAGCGGCCTGGCGGTTTTTCAAAAAGGCGATGCATCAGCACGGTCAACCCGACGTGGTGACAATGGATAAAAGTGGCGCAAATAAAGCGGCGGTGGACGAATCAAACCGGGGAAAATCCCAAGAGGAAGCCATCTCTATCCGGCAAAATAAGTACCTCAATAACTGCATTGAACAGGATCATCACAACATCAAACGACGAACCGAGCCCATGCTGGGCTTTAAAAATTTCAGGCGGGTCTCAGACCCTGTTAGCGGGTATTGAATTGGTCAGTATGTTACGTAAAGGACAATATTGGCAAGAGTCGGAATGCCCCGATGTCCCCTGCGGCATTTTTCCATCAACTAACCGCATAAAAATCACTCAATCCGATTTCTCGCCGTGACCTCTCTGTTAATGCGACAGAACCTTTTCCGGACAACACAATCATCTTCTGTAGGGATATTTTGAAAGGGATAGTGACGATAAATTCATGGGTCTGGAGGGGAGAAATCAGAGTGACGGAATTTTATGGGGTTCCGGCTGACAACTCCTAATATATCCGATAAAATGACTTTACTGTTAGATAAGTATTTTAATGATGAGAATGAAAATAACTAAAAAAATAAATAATTTTTGCTTTTAAATAGAGAGTGACATTTATTTTCCTATCTAATGATATTGTTATTAAGATAAGTGGGATAACTAATAAATATATAGATGCACAAATAAAAAACATAATTAAAGGGCTATTTTCAGTATAAAATATTGTTATTAGATAAAGGAATGTGGATATGGACATGGATACTAGTATTGTTTGAAAATCCCAGTAAAATAACTCAATAATCCATTCACTATATCTGTCTGTTGATTTAATTTCTTGTTCATATTCATAGTTTAAATATTTAACTTCATGCTCGCACTCATCATGTAAAAATTTAATTTTTTGTTTATATTTTTCTCTTAAATATTTATTTTCTCTTTCATAGGCATCTCTCAAGGATTTATTTTCATTTTGTGATAGTTTACTTAATAAGTCAATGGTGTTTTTTTCTATATTCATCGTTGCTTCTTTTTTTATGGATGTTAATGTTCTTATCACCCATTGTTAATGATAATTATCAGGCTATTATTTCATAGGGTGAGATTTTATTATCCCCTGATAAACGCATGAGTTATGTTGTTATCAACACACTGGACTATTTTAATTTTTAATGCTAAACACTCATTTTTTATCAATAGCATTGAGTAGTAAAAGTGATGAGTTATCTACATTCTTTTCTAAAATTATTTTTTCTATGTGATTTAAGTCATCAATGCCTTTTGATAACTCAAGGAAGTTTATCTGAATTTTATCTTTGTGGGTATCATAATCTGAACAGTTTTTAGATAGTAATCCTTGAACTGTCTCTGTAATTTCCAAGTAAGTAGCATACTGCATAGTATTTTCTCCTTAATGTTAAGGACTCCAAAGTATACCATTTTTTTAAAGTAGGAAATAAAAACATAATAAAATAATAATGTTATTCTGTAAATTTACGTAATGAGTCATTTGATAAAGAGGAATGTAAAGTACGCTAGTCCTTCTGGTCAAATTAAATCAAACCACATTTTCAATATCGTACATATTTTATAATTCGTATCATTTTCAGAAGAAGACTGCACGGAATATCAAAAGTCGGCTGCATTTGATCTATGACTCGGTTTATATGACAAGCCGTGGTGCGTTGTACTGGTAAGAATATTTGCTGCCAACTTGAACTTTACCTTTTTTATCCCACACTTCTTTAATCACTGAGAGATTAATGTCCCGTCGCAAGCGACGGGACATTAAGAGTTTAACGATGCGAAGCGGGTGATTTCATATCGAAATATCCCGCTGCTTTTGGCGGGGATGTTTATTCCATATAAGACGTTATTTTGTTAATCATCAATTGGTGAATTAACTGCCGTTGATTGATATCGTTTTCACAGATATAACTCTCATCAATTTCCTCTTCTTTTAATAATTCAATTGCATTTTTTTTACATATACCGAAAAAACTAAAGTGAGTTGCTTTATCAAGCGAAATATATTCAGTTGTATGAGATGGCATATGTTGTATTAAGTATTGAGATTCAAGCTCTGCTGGTAATCCTTTATTAAAATCACCAGCGGAAACAACCAAAGTGGGTACTTTAATATTGGCAAGACTATTTGGTGTAAATCCTCGAGCTAAGCCGAGATCAAAAATAAAAGCTGCACTAATACGAGAATCTCGCATATCTTTATCGAGCTTAAAATAATCAGAGTCATTATCCAACCCTTCCATTTGTTGCTGATAAGTCTCACAAGACTCTAAAAAAGGATAGGTTTGACAAGATTGTTCAAACTGACTTGCTGAAAATTGGCCACCAATAAGTTCAATTGCAGTCCATCCTCCATATGAATGGCCAACAATACCAATTTTCTGAGGGTTAATCGCTGCTGAAAAAGCTTGGTCCGATAATAAATATGTCAACGTTCGACTAATATCGTTAGGACGTTCTAGCATATCTTGTGCAACTTTGCGGTTCATATTTTGTGTTGTCGTACCAGGGTGGTTAGGCGCTGCAACAATATAGCCATGACGACTTAATGCACTAGCTAACCATGCTTGATTCTTCCAAGAACCACCAAAACCATGTGAAATTAGGATGAGAGGATGATCTTTGCCTATTATCTGGGCGTTTCTAACAGCATTCTCTCCTACGAATACTGGGTTGTCAGCAACTTTTTCGACTGGTAGTTGTTGCTCAGTTGGATACCATATCATAGCCTGCAATGGTCGATTTGGATCTTCAACAATTATTTCTTGAAAACCTGATTGGTATTTTGCTTGCGTTATAGCCACACTGTTTGCAGAAAAAAAAAGAAGAAAAACACAGCTAAAAAATATTAAGTTATTGTTCATTTTAGATTATTTCCGTAATGGCAAGTGTTTTTATTTTATACAGCATACTAGGTAGTGTCGTCATGAATAATTTTGTGCAATAATGATGCCCCATTATTCCATTACAAAAGTCGATTAATCATGAGTACACCCGCACACCGCCGCCACGATATTTCAGA
>NZ_JBBMXG010000038.1:0-12962 GCF_037996705.1 Xenorhabdus bharatensis
TGCCGAGAACCATTCGCTTTATCCTCTGTTGTTATTTCCGCCTTTATGGTCAGAGAAACTGAGCGTTTCTCATCAGGCTGGCTTTATAAAGTCAATAGATTAACATATTAAATTTAGGGCAAACGGGTCTAAATTATACTGATGGAAAATCCATCATCAGGACTTTCAGCATATAGCTATTATCTTACCTGCTTTATGTCGCTTGGTTTTAATACTGACTTTAACCGTTTTCTCGTTTTTCAGCAGGTTTAACGCGATTTTATTCATTAAGGCTATATTTTCTGCACCGTAACCACTTCTCAGGCGGTTTTTGTCTTCATGGAAACTCACATCCAACTGCCAGTGTAATTTCGATTCAATATGCCAATGGCTGCGTATTGCATACGCGATAAATTGAGCGGTCTTAGCCTGATGGCTGGTGATGTACGTCGTTCATACGTCTCCGTTTTCCCTTTGATTTCCCGATGAGATTCAACCACGGCAATTCCACCCAACGTTTTCCATTGCGGATGCCGTTCTTTCAGCCAGCTAACATCACTGACCAGCCATACTTGCCGCTGTTCTATGCGCCATGATCCCCGTCGACACACCGGTTTCGGTCATGTGCTATCCCGCTGAAGTGAGTGGCCAGGTGAGTATCTAAAAACAGCTTGATATCCCGATAAAATTCGCCTTGGTTGCTTTTTAACGCCAAGACATAATCCGCCTGACCTGCCACAATCTGCTTCGCTATCTGAGAACCCATCGCATCAATCGTGATTGTTGCTTCTTCAATATCCAGTAAGTCCAGCAGGTTGGGGATCGCAGTGATCTCATTGGATTTGTCCGACACTTTCACTTGACCAAAACAAAGCTGATTGGCGATTGACCAAGCACTCACCAAATGGATAGCCGGGACACCCCTGACTTTATCCAGTGTGCCTCGCATAGTTTTACCGTCTACCGCAATAATCTCTTCGGACAGGTTAGCCAGACTTGTCACCCACGCGGTAAAGGCATGGCTAAACTTGTGCGGATTGAGTCGGTTGAGAACATCGTTGAAGGTATCGATTACCTTTTGATAAATAATAGTGATTGCTTTTAGTTATTGCCTGATAAAAATCTTTCATTACTTAATAATAAAAGAGTTTCCTATTTTTATTAATTGAGCGTTAATCAATAAATAGATAAAAATAACAGAAGTATAGTTAGATAATTTTTCGTTATCAACCGATAACCAAGAGTTATTGGAGTAGTGTGGAGATTTTTCTAATATATAAGTTGGGTAACTAACCTTACTCTAGTGGCGTTAGTAACAAAAGACGGTAACTAATAATAACATCTACTTGGGTGCTTATATATGCCATCATATATTGGTAAAATTATTGTTTTTTTCACGATCCTTTATACGTTACTTATCCCTTCTACCATTATGAATGCGTTTGCTGAGGGGTATGTAACTAATGAAAAAACAATCAAATCCAATATAGATAATGCAGACACCCAAGTAACCGAATCAAGTAAAAAATTTCTAACTCCAGAAGCTGATAAAAAAGGCGGAACAGGAAATACAAGTCATACATCAGAATATGAACATGCCGATGCTATTGGACGAAATATTCAGATGGCAGGGAATATTCTGTCATCATCCTCTTCAGAATTAGCAGAACAAGCCAAATCTTATGCTTTGGGTAAAGTGAACAGTACTATTTCTTCCGAAGCTCAAAAATGGTTATCCCAATCGAGTACAGCAAGAATTAACTTTGGTTTTGACAGAAAAGGCAGGCTGGAAAATAACTCAATAGATCTGCTATTGCCTATTTATGATAACCAAGCAGCCTGGCTGTTTTTTTCTCAATTAGGTTATCGCAATAAAGATAGCCGGAATACAGTTAATCTCGGTTTGGGAGGGCGTTATTTTTCTCCGAACTGGATGTATGGCCTGAATACTTTTTATGACTATGACATTACGGGTAAAAACAGGCGGGTAGGATTAGGAGGAGAGCTTTGGGGCGATTATATTAAATTTTCCACCAACGGCTATTACCGCTTAAGTGACTGGCAAATCTCGCGGAATTTCGAAGAGCATCACGAACGACCCGCCAATGGCTACGACATTAACGGAGAATTCTTCCTATCTGCCTACCCTAATCTGGGAGGCAGATTTTCTTATGAGCAATACTTCGGCGATAACGTGACGTTATTTAACCGAAAAACTAAGCAAAAAAATCCCAGTCTGGCAAAAATGGGTGTGACATATACGCCAATTCCACTGATAACAATGGGCGTGGATTATAAACAAGGAGAGAGGGGGCAGAGTGAAACCCAATTCTTGACAAATTTTAATCTCAGATTTGGTGTACCGCTGAGTGCGCAGTTATCACCGGATAACGTTGCATCAATGCGGACACTGGCAGGCAGCCGTTATGATTTGGTGGAAAGGAATAATAATATAGTGCTTGAACATCGGAAGGTACCGGTTGCTAAGTTTTCTATACCAAAAACAATTGTGGGTTATAGCGATGGCATATTTGATATCCCAGTAAAATTTCTTACTGATGCACCAGTTAAAGATTTACACTGGACTATTACTGGAAACAGAGAAGAAGCTTTTAAAAATGGAGGAGGTAAACTTGCTTATAAATCAGGAAACATCCAGCTTACTTTTCCTAAATATCTAACCGAGGGAAATCAAGATACAAACAATAGCTACACGGTTTTTGTTGCTTTTGAGTTAACTGATAAAGAGAAAACAAAGGCAGAACAAATACAAGTTATTGTCAAACCTTTTATGATACAAAAAAAGGAGGGGAGTTCTCCTAACTATACTCCGTCGGGACCTTTGCCAGCATCTGGAGAAGCAGGATATACGTTTGATCCTGAAATTACATTTGACACATCTAATAATTTACAACTAGTTAAAAATATTACTTTTAATAAAGTTAAATGGTTAACAGAACCTCCTTTTGATAATAAGAATAAATTGAAGTTTCATCCGGATAATGAATTTAATCAAGTGAAAGTAGATGGAAATGGGCATTTACTAAAAAAGGATCACGTCATTTTGACGAGCGATGAATATGTCGGCGATGTCAAGGTTTATTTAATAATGGATGGCCAACCTAAGAAATTAGTAAATACAGTGACATTCAATAAAGAAAATATAAAATTAGATCGTAATCCAAAATCAAATAATGCATCAGTTTACGAGAGCTATATGTATACAGTTACGGTTACCGATGGCAATGGTAACCCAATACAAGGGCAAAAAGTAGAATGGGAATTTAAAATTAAAAATGGAACAGGGGTTAAATTTATTTCTCAGGATGAAAAAACGGGTGAAGATGGAAAAGCTAACGCTAAATTGACAAGTACAGATAAAGCTGAAGGAGTCGTCGTTTCTATCATGACTAATGGTCAAACTAGGTTAGATAAAGAAGGCGTGAATTTTGACTGGCCGATAATTAATAAACCGACATTTGATCCATTTATACTAAATAATAAAAACGATACAGTTCCTCCAGGAGGAAGCTATGCACTTATATCAACGGTGTCTGATATTGATGGAAAGCCATATATGGAGCCAGAGACTCAATTTGAATGGAGTATTACAGAGCCAGAAAACCAGGGAAAATTAGGCCTATCTTTATCACCTCCTTCAGGAGCAGTAAAGGTCGACTCTGAGGGGAAATTAAGAGTGAAACTACAAAGTGCAGAGGATAAACCAGCTATAACTGGTATTACAGTGTGCGTCAATATTGTTAACGTGCCTGAGTCTAAAAAGTGTATCGATAATATAAATTTTATTGATAATCCAAAAAATTACTATGTTAAGAGTTTTGAGGTTTTCCCTAAAGAAGGAGATATAACTGCTGATGGCCAACAACACTATCAGTACACCGCTCTTATTGCGAATAAACAAGATAATGATAGCTTAGTCAAAAAGAAAACCATTTCAGGAGTGAAATGGACGAAAGATAAAGATGTTAAAGGGCTTATTTTGTCGGGAATGGATGGCGATGTACAAACAGATGAGAACGGACAACTGACAGCCACACTGACCAGTACGCAGGCCATAAAGGATGTCATGGTTTCACTATCCATTGAAAATCAAGAAAAAGTTAATGCTAAAAGAGCGGTTTCTTTTAAACCAATGCAGATAAAGATTGAATCTGACCCTAAAGAAAAGCAATTGGTTTACAAAGAATATATCTATACAGTAACAGCCACTACACTTGATAATAAACCCGAAATAGGAAAATATGTAAAGTGGAGTTTGAAAGAAAATAATAAAAATATAAAGTTAGAGCCCATTTCAATTAAAACAGGTGAATATGGTCAAGCAACTGCAAAACTTAAGAGTTTAAATTCCACTCCGGTATCAAATATAATTGTTATGGCTTCAATTGATGAAACTACAAAGTCGGCAGTTCCTGTAGACTTCGTATGGCCAATAATTAAAAGTGTTAAAGTTATTGATAATGGTTCTGTTACCCCAGGGAATAATTATAAAATAATAGCAACTATATTAGATGAAAATGAAAATAAATATTCAGGAGATAAAATTAACTTTACATGGAGTTTAGAGACTAAAAATAGTGGGCTATCCTTGGATCCTTTGCAAGAAAAATTAGTATCCGATGGGAAATTAGAAACAACCTTAAAGAGTATTAAGGGAGAAACTCTCCCTAATGTTAGCTCTGTAGTGTGTCTAACAATTGATGGATCTAATAAAAGTCAGAAAAAGAATCAGTGCACTGAACCAATTGTATTCAAATCTCCTCCTTTAGCCATTGAAAGTCTTGAGGTTGGTATATATGATTCTGATGGAAAATTTACAACTTCTATTCCTGAATCACTAATTGCTAATGGAAAAAATGCATATATATATCAAGCTAAAATATTGCAAGGAAACATGCCCCTTAAAAATCATGAATTTAATTTCAGTGATGGAGAAGGATGGTCTAGGAATTATGAAAATATCTCAAGTGATTTAGGCTTAGACTATCCTGAACAAGACTCCAAACATCCGAATAACTTTAATAAAACGGATGAGGATGGATATTTATATGCATCTTTAAAAAGTACAGTAGGTATTGATGGTGTTAATGTTAAGTTAAATATTGGGGGGGGTATAAGTAAAACTAGTAATAATGTAGATTTTTCTCCAGAAGCAAAGCAAGCTAAACTGTATTTATTTAATAATGTAGTCCCTTCAATTAACAGTGATAATACAAATATAAATCTTTCTGGTTCTTATCCTATTAATACTTTTAGTACTTTAAGTGCATATTTAAAAGATTCGGATGGTGAGAATATAATTAAATCTAATGAAAATTCAATAAAATTTTTATCAAATAATTCAAATGTAGCTTCTATTGACAATGCTGGTGAAATATCATTTGGTAATGATCCTAATAGAAATAATAATGTAGGGAAAGCTAAATTGTCTGCTATAATTACAAATAAAAATGGTATAAAAAAATCATACTTCTATAATGTAGATGTTAAAAGGTATTTTTATTTAGATCCAAATGTACAAGGGTATCAATATAATAGTTATAACAATTGTGAAACACATAATTTAGTTACTCCAGATCTATATGATATTGTTGACGATGCAAGTGAAAAACCACTTACACTGATGACAGAATTTCCAACATTAAGTGAATGGAATTTGATACCTTCTGGCGATAGAGATATAGGTACTCTAATATTTTATGTTCTAGATGGGGGGGTACATGAATCTTTCAACTCGACAAGTAATAGTACAGTATCAGATGTTGGAGGTTATATACTTTGTATGATTAAATGAAATTAATATAGCGTTGATCCATTAATGCAATATTTAAAGGTTATTAATTAAACTAAATCAATTTGTTTAATATACTTGAAGAATATCACTTAATAATAGTCTCAGGAAAGTTTTTCTATAGACTAATAATATAGTTTTTTATATTAAAAAATATACACTTGTATCAATTGTTTCCATTTTTATTTTAGAATAATTGATTTTTATTTTTGAATCCGTAATAACATGATATTGAATTACCACATCAAGAAGATAGCTAATATCTTCATGACTAGATGTTAATATTTGAGAGCTTAACCAGCCTTTTGTAATTTGTATAAACACGGGCTCTATAGTATTTACAGTGATATCTTTAGTAAAAGGATCCGGATACCCTATACCAATAATACCAATAATACCAATAATACCAATAATACCAATAATACCAATAATACCAATAATACCAACACCAACTTCTAAATGTATTATCTGATTCACTGTCATACCATCATAGTTAATTTTAATATAAACAGTCTGGTCAGAGTCTTGATAATATACTTCTGCAGGAGGTAACTCAATATATTGTTTTTCAACGAATAATTTTATTGGCTTTGACTTTCTATATTCAAAACTATTAGGTAGAGAAACATTTGGAAGAATGTTTGGGAGAACGTTCTTGATTTCAAACCAAATTGTTGCAAAACTACCAATTACGTCTTTTAAATACATACTAGGATAATCATAGGAAAAGAATGGAAACATATGTTGAGCATTTTTTTTTACCCAAGAGGTTTTATGATATTATATATCAGAACCTTTTCTACCTCGCAATACAATTCGACTATATATGTACTCATTTTTTTTACTAGATGTAGTTATCCCTATAGATGGATTATAAAAATCAACTTTATCTCCAAATGTTGGTTTCTCTATTGTATAATATGAAGTATACGTAGCTCTTTTTAATTCTAAATTTCCATCTGAGAGCTTAACTGTGTCAGAAAGAATAATATTTATTTGATCAAGTTCAACCGGTTTAGGTGGTACAGTTTTTTCAGCATTGACTACGGTTACTTTTGAACTATCAGATAAGTTTGTATTACCCGATAATAATTTTGTCACCATGTAATATCCACTATAAGTAGTGTTTTTTGAAAAATCATCTATAGGAAAAAATATTGGAATGAAATTATCTGGTTTTTCATTAATTATTTTAGGGATTGATTTAATAATAACATTCTCATTATAAGTATCTTTTAGGTGACCTAAAATTTGATCACTTATGTTTTCATTACTATAATGTGTAACTAATATCATTATATATTTAGTTGTTTCATGTTTTTGGCCTTGTATATCAATTTTTCCATCTACCGCTTGTGGATATGAAGGGGGGATTAATAAGTTATCTTTTATATTTATCATAAGTAGATCCTATTAATTTACATTAAAATAAAAGTAACTATAGTATGACTATAGTTACTTTGGAATAGATTTAAATAATTAATTTATCCTCCAGCCATGCGACTGTCTATAAATGCCTGCCATTTTTTACTATATACTCCAGTCTTTTTGCTTGGCCCTTTATAATAATCGATATATAAAATGGTTGATCCTCCATCTTCATTATCTGCGCCAAGATTTCCAACTAATGCATAAGGAATTTTAACAGTCCCTTTTGATGTGGTTTGACCATGAGCTGCAGCAGGTAATGTAAGTGTATAAGGCTGATGTATAGGTCCCCTATTAGATGATTCAACAATTACTTCTACAGTAACAGTGTCTCCAGGCTTTACTTTATCAACAGCATTGGAGTCAGCTTCAATTTCAACAAAAAGAGCAGCTCCAGTGAATATATACTGACTAAGTGTAGTAAAATCAATTATATAGTTCATGGGTAAAATATTTGATTTCTCCACTCCATAACTAGAATATATCGTAGGAAGATGTAGTGTTCTTTCTTTGTCACCAGGTCCTTTTGAACCCCATTCATATTTGAAACTAATTTTATCAGAATATAATATATTTAAATCCCCAATTGCAAGAATATAACCGAAACTATTTGCTTCATCTGACATTTGTAACATAGAGTAGGGAAGTTGATAATGATATGTCCCTAAATTATTTATATTTGAAACTTGAGTGTAATTTTCTAGTATTACACCATTAAGAATAAATAAAATATAATCCGTAGGACTGGGATTAGGGTATTCTGGGATTTTTATACTGAAACTTGTTTCATTTTTTATAGGTGATAAAGTACCACCACTAAGTTGTAATATATCTGGAGGAGCTGGATGTGCCCTAAATTGAGCATTTTTTGAGTCTAAAATAAATAGAGGTTGTTTAGGTGGTTGTAGATCACCACTAATTATTTGGCTCTGTAATTTTAATAATGTTGACTCTTTTTGTTGGGGAAATACATAAAAGCGTAAATTACCGCTGGCGTCGGTAGTTAAATTAAAATATTGGATTCCGGAGAATGGATTAGCTTGAGGTGTTATTTTTTTGCCAGTATAAGTCATTAACTTAACTTTTGATGATAAAGTAGATTGATCGCCCACTGTTATACTAATTGGTAAGTTTGGTATTACACCCGTATTGTTTTTGTCTTTCACAATTGTTGATGCCAATACTCTAATAGTATTACCAATACTTGGTTCATTATCTTGATCAGGTACTTCGATATGAAATTTATCTAGATTTATAGATAAGGAATTATTATTTATATCTGAAACAAAATACTGAAGGTCTTTTGGAGGATAATTTGAATTTGATGTCGATATAGTTAATTTCTTAGTTTTTCCAACAAATGATGTATCTGAACTAATTGTAGCATTAATAATACAAGTAGCCGATTTAAAGGTATTAAGGTTTATACTAGTCGCGGGTGTTCCTTGTATTGACATCCAACCATCTTCTGGGTGAACAGTTAATATATCGTGTTTTTTAAAAGTTGCTGTTCCTGAAACTGTAATATTTAATTGTAAGGTTTGGCTAGTAATAAAGGTTGCTTTATTACTTGGAAATTCTGCGCCAGTATTTGATATTACTGTTATGGTTTCAGTAGCATCTAACACTATATTTTTAGTAGGGTCTATCATCGCATTTTCATTCAACATATTTAAATATCCTCGTTTATTAAAAATTATCTTAATTATTAACTGTCAGATATCAAAATTATTAATTTCTTTGGGTTTAATTCCCCATCGCTTGCGAAGAATAAAATTAATCTGAACAATGTGATGCGGGTGATTTCGTATCAATATGCCGCTGCAAGTATCGGGATTATCTATTTTAGTTAAATTTAATTTGATCGTCCTCATTATAAACAAAAGTTATTTTTTCATCAGGTGATGAAGGGAATGTTATTTTTACAATAGGTAGTATTGTGCCTGTAGATTGATAATAATCTTTTTGATCATGTTGAGCATCTTCTAATCCATCATTTTGATAAAAAAAGGTTTCTATAGGCAACTTATTTGGAATATCTTGTTCCCAAACAGCTATAGCTAATTCATTATTGTATTCGAAATCCATAAGTGAATTCACTTTAATACCTTGCATAAAGATATTTGCACTACCATCACCAGTCACATCAAAACCACATTGAGCAAAACGATTTGAATTATTCACATTTACATAATTATCAATCCACTGTTCTGCTGTGGTAATTCCTTGTTGTTGACAAGAACCCAAATCTGAATATCCTCGATAAGAACCACACCCTTTATTATTTCTAGCATCAGTACCACCATCAACAGGAAAGTAACAGAGAATTTCTGGGTTTACTTTTTCAGGCTTATCAATATTGTCAAGGTAGGGAGAAAAAATATAACCATTATGATGATCGATTTCTAGTTGAACACTTTTAAGGTCAGATCTTAGATAAGAAAATGAAACACTTCCTTTTCTTTCAGACGTTGGACTTGGATTCCATGAATGATACGCATTTGATGCCTGAGTCCCTCTTATCAGTATTCCAGAGCATAAAAATATTGGAAGTCCATCATCTCCACAATATGTTTGATTATCAAGATATCTTTCAGTTAATTTTTTGGCAATAGTATCTCCAGTATCTGAATTAGCATTACTAATAAAAAACAATACACATACTATAATCGTGAATGTAAATCTTGTTTTTTCTATGAATAATTTCATAAATTAGAGTCCCCAAATTATAGATACGTTACTTTTATTATTAATTTATCAGGTTTTAACTCCCCGTCGCTTGCGGCGGGGATGTTTATTTAATAATTATAAAACTTGTTTTAATATTCGAGAGAAATCGTATCTTACTCCTGGAATCATACTTCCTACTGCATAGTCAATAAATACTATTTTTCCTCTATTTTCATTTACCCAACTTTCTTTAAGTTTGACTCCCATTTGTTGTGGATCATCTACTGGTTTATAAGGAGACTGTGTTGTAGTTACCCCAACAGCCCTTACTTCTACTGAATCGGGAGGACTCATACCATCGTATTTAATAATTACATGAATAGTACCATCACCCCGATAAAAAAGTCTTGGTGCAGGTAAATTAAGTCTTTGTTTTTCAATTGTCAGAAAGAAAGTTTCTGATTTTCCAGAATAATCATTATCATTTGGATCTTTAACTGTAAACCAAATTTGTACCGTACTACCAATACCATCAAGAAATTGCATTCGAGGTATATAAAATGTTAAAGGACTTATTTCACTGACTTCTTGTGTATCCGTTGAATATCTTGGTAAATAAGAATCTCTTGGGCCTTGCCATAAAACTTGAACAACTTGTCCTGCTTGCATATTAGTGTATATAGGAACGATTATTTCCAATTCATCTAATCTATAATAATTATCTTTTGTTAATAGAGCACCATCATTACCAGTAGCTTGCGGAACGCTTACAGTATTACTAATGTTTCCAGATTTATAAGCATTTGTTATAGTTACCTCCTTTTTTTCAGATTTACTTTTATTACCTGAAAATAATTTTGTTATAGTATAATACCCACTGTAAGTAGTGTTTTTTGAAAAGTCATCTATAGGAAAAAGGACTGAAATAAAATTATCTGGATCTTCATTAATTATTTTAGGAATTGATACTATAGTGTGACTACCAGAAGTATCTTGTAGATACCCTACAATTTTATCATATTTTGTTTCATTACTATAATGTGGAACTAACATTATTATGTATTTGGCTTTTCCATCTTTTTGACCTTGCAAGTCAATTTTTCCATCTATCGCTTGTGGATATGAAGGAGGGCTTAATAAACTATCTGTTGTATTTATCATAATTATTCCTATTTGGTTAAGGTGGATTTAATTTACTCATAATTAACAATATGTTTTTTTAACTAAATTAGTTATATAATTAATTTTTACAGCATGACATTATTTTGGGTGATATATTAATGGTTGATTTTTTTATTCCCTTCTGTGTAAAATATTTTATAACTTTTGATATCAATATATTGGAAGGAATGTTTAACCTTGCTAGGTTTGGACTGGTGGGCATTTTAATATAAATTTTTTTAGGAATTAATCTTAAAGTATTTAAATCTATGTCTATGACAGAATAATTAAGGTCTTTTCTTGGTCTATCTTGACTTGAGGTGTTTGTTTTAAGAGTGTCATTATTTTTTTCTATATTTTTTTTCTCTTTTCTAATTATGGAGTAAATAACTACCTTAGCAGAGTTATTGCCTAGATGTATAGTAGATATGGACTTTCTTTTTACAGTTAGCCAATTGGTTTTTGTAACAATGGCAATAATATAATTGCTTGAAAAATTTTCATTTTCTGATGCGGTGATTGTTAATTTTAATGCTTTATCAGTAATGAAAATTCCCCTGTCTGGAAATTGAATACTACCATCTGTTGATGTTTTTATTGTTTGTTTACTACCTGCTAAGATGTTTTCATTCAACATATTTAAATATCCTTATTAATTAAGAGTCATCATGATTATTAATTGTAAGATATAAAAAATATTAAATGCAAAAATTATTAATGGATATTAAAAATTATCAATAATCACCTTTTATAAGGGTATGGGTTCAAAGAGTCAATTATAAAATTGATAAATCCTATAATAAAAAATAATGGTTATTATTGCAATTTAACAAAGGGAATACTTTCTTGTGTTTTATCTTTATCTTTATCTTTATCTTTATCTTTATCTTTATCTTTATCTTTATCTTTATCTTTATCTTTATCTTTATCTTTATCTTTATCTTTAAGTTTAAGTTTAAGTTTAAGTTTAAGTTTAAGTTTAAGTTTAAGTTTAATTATGACTTTATTTAACTAAGGCCAATGGTGCATTTTATGATCTTCTCCTACGACAATATTGCCTTACCAATCACTAATGCGTTGCTTTTTATCAATGCATTTCTGGCAATTCTCAATACTGATTCTGTTTT
The DNA here is from genome assembly GCF_037996705.1 of Xenorhabdus bharatensis. Lineage (NCBI taxonomy): Bacteria > Pseudomonadati > Pseudomonadota > Gammaproteobacteria > Enterobacterales > Morganellaceae > Xenorhabdus > Xenorhabdus bharatensis. Next base: position 12,178 of record NZ_JBBMXG010000038.1, read on the forward strand.
TTATTTTCCCTCTTAAGATAACTGACAGTTTGCTTAGGGATTAAATCTTGACAAGCTAACTGTTTAATCAACGTTACGATCTTGGGTTTTACTGATTTGACCGCAGCATAGCGATGCCCTGAGGTTTTAAGCGGAGCCTGTTTAGGATAGTATTTTTGTGCTTTTATTTTTCGTTTCAACTCTCTCGTTGATGGAGCTAGATGAAGAGATGTTGCAATAAAGTGTTGTGTAAAATCGACTTCTTTTAAACTGAAAATATTATATTTATATAATCCTTTATTTTCATTTGTTTGTTCTATTCGTAATTTAATCCATTATACGTGATAATTTTTTTTATTAGTTTTAATTTTTTGTTTTTATATTTTAATTAAAGATTAATGTGGTGAGTTATAGGATTTGTGATGTTTATTTTCATTTGATGAACAAAATAAGAGAAAATTAATTATGGCTGACATTATTAATCAGAAACAAATTCAACTTAAAAATGTAAAAACAGTTGATATTGCTGGTGATGACCACATTGTTGTATTCTCCAGTTTTGGTGTTAATCCTGATAATATCATAGAACAGTATCAGCCTGTTTATGGTAACGAAACGGCTAATAATTTTATTAATTGTTATACTTTATCTAATTAACCTGAATTTTGGATAAGAAATTGACGAGAGGCCTGTTCCAGGAGCAAAGTTTTGGTGAAAGCCTAAAACTACTCCGGGGAGGAACAGGCCATGGACAAGTTAGTTGAAATTTTCTGCGATGTCGACGACTTTTGTCGTCTTTTCATCCC
>NZ_JBBMXG010000039.1:0-10049 GCF_037996705.1 Xenorhabdus bharatensis
TGTAACGAAAGCGCGACGCGGTACCCTGCCGGCGGCTCAGCAGCACACTGCCCGGCCCGTCCGTGCCCAGTAAATACACGCCGTCATCCGTGACACTCGCCGCCGACGCACCGCCCGCCTGCACCTGCCGCGTGACCGCGCCGCTTTCCCGCTGAATTTCCGCCACCCGGCTCGCCCCATGATAGTACAGCTCCCGGGTGTCAGCCTGACCCCGCCGCTGTAACGCCAGCCGGCCACTGGCATCATAACCGTACGTCTGCGTGCTATTCCCCTGCGTGACGGAGGCCAGCCGTCCCAGCCCGTCATAGGCCAGCATGCGATTTGCCTCATCCGCAATCAGCCGCCCGGCTTTATCGTAAGTGAGCACAATTGTGGCCGGATAACCCGGATGGCTGTGGGTCATTTTCGTCAGCTGGCAGGGGTCGGCCGGATTAGCGTAACTGAAGCGGGCCGTGTCCTGACTGCCGTCCGCCAGCGTGGTGAGACAGGTCAGCAGATTACCCAGCCGGTCATAGGTAAACTGCTGGCGGCTCAGGGTCTGCCCATAGGCATCCCGGGGGCATTCCACCCCCGAACAGCGGTAATCGGTCAGCCAGTGGCGGTCGGCATCGTAGGTATAATGCTCTTCCCGCAACCGTCCCACCTTAGGGTAATCCGTGGTACGGCTCGCCAGCTGCCCGGTCAGGGTATAAGTCTGACTCAGGGTCAGGACATCCGTCCCGCTCTCAATCCGCCGCCCGGTTTCCCGGCTGAAATCATCAAACGTCAGAGTCGTCATCAACTGCTGTCCACGGGCATTGTCCCGCACCGTCCAGCGGTCCGTCCGACCGGCCGCATCATAATGAAGGGTCACGGTCACCGCCTTATCCACCGCTTCCACCGGCCGGCCCAGGCCATCAAACCGCAGCCGGTGTGTGACCCCGGCCATATCCTGACAGGCCGTCATCTGACCGGTCGGGGAGTAGTGATACACGGCACTGCGCACCGGCCCGGCGCCCGCATCGTCAAACTTCACCGTTTCCTCCTGTAGCCACCCTGCCGGAGTGTAAGTGCGTTGCAGCGTAGCCTGCCCGACCGCCTCGGCCCGGGTTATCGCCCCACTCTGGCCATCATAGGTAAACTTCTGCTTGAGCCCCGGGGCCTCCACGCACGTCGGGACATTGCCCAGCCGCGGTTCATACTGCGTCTTCACGATCTGTCCCAGCGGGTCTGTGACGGTCTCTGGCACCGGGCTGCTTCCCTCATAAATCGCAGTCTGGGTCCGGCCCCCGACCGTACTGGATGTCACCCGCCCCAGACTGTCAAACACACGCTCACCCAGCACTGTCCCGTCCACTTCAATTTTTACCACTAAATTACCGTTGCTGAACGGCGCGTAAGTTTTCCGTACCACCGTGCCGTCACTGTAGCGGATGGTAGAGACCCGGTTAAAAGCATCATAGGTGTATTCGGTTTTCTTACCCTGCATATCCAGAGTGGCCCGTAACCGTCCCAGACCGTCATACCGGTGGCTTTGCCAGGACACCTGTGTCCCCTGACTATCCAGCAGAGTCACCGTCAGCGGCTGGTGCCGCACATTATAGTGGGTTTCTGTGGTGCTAAATTTCAGGTCCCCGGCTTGCCTCGTCTGCCGGGCAATCCGGGTCACCGGGTCATAATCCTGCACACTGCGCTGACCCGTGGCATCGGTTATTATGCGGGCCTGCCCCCAGTCGTCATAGTCAGTCTGCACGCTGACTGAGATAAGGTCGGTCTTATCCGGGTCGTCCCCGGTCGGCAGCCAGTCATGCCGGGTCTGGCGCACCACCCGGCCCCAGCTGTCTCGCTTCGTCTCCGCCACTGTTTTCCAGCCCGCGTGCTCCTGTCCTTTCGGCAAAATGGCCTGCTTGTAGCTCCGCCCCTGCCCGTCAAACCAGGTTCGGTTCTGGTTGTTCAGCACATCGCGCTGGGTGTTCACCACCACCCCCGCCTGTTCAATGGTGTAGGTATATTCAATATCACGGGCGTATGCCGTACCGGCATTATTCAGCTGTTTAGATAGGCGGCCAAATGCATCGTATTCATACCACGCCGTACAACCCTGACGGTTTTGCTCAAACCTCACTTTACTACTGAAGCAGGAGTGGATTTGTACGCTGGAAACTGTCAGGCCATCATAATCGCTCGTCCAGTGCGCGGTCTGTTTCAGATGTTGTCTGTCCAGTTTATAGTGAAAGTCCTGTCGACAGCTCCAATGCTGCTCAGCCGCTCCTCCTCCAGACGTCTTTCCTTCGTACACGGTCAACTTAAGCTTGCCTACACGCCCGTAGTGAGGTGAATTTAGGCGACTGATATAGTCGGTCTGGTGTACATGCAACAACTGGCGCTGTTTGGATTGCCAATCCACATGGAACAGACTCTGATGTGTGCGCACTATCGCCTCCGTGGTCGGTGTTCCCGGCAGCGTGGGCAGAGATTCATAACGGTAAATGACCTCATGCCCCGGTGCATCGACATAGAGCCCATCCGGGGAAGCCGCCCCCGGTGTTACCGTTTTCGATTTGACGTAACGGACAAACCCGTAGGGATCAGCCGGACAGCCGTAATAGCCATCCGGGCTCCTCAACTCCCCTTCTGCCGGATAATAGACCCACTCCGTGCGGGTACCGTCCGGGGCAATCTGAAGAGTTGGGTTGCCTGCCGTATCAAACTCCGTCCGGGTCACCTCCTCCCGCTGGCCGTTACCGGAAATAAAGCGTACCGTCGCCGATTTTGGCAACTGAAACTGCGGCGGCTGTTCTTCAAAATCCACCGCGATTTTGGCGTAATATTCCGTTTCATGCTGACGCCGGCAGCCGTTCTGATTCACCTCTTCTGAAATCAGCAGGTGGTAATTATTGTAGCGCCGGGTAATCACCCGGACCTCACGGCCATTGTCCCAGCGTTCGGTTGATCCGTACTGATAATCGGACAGCACCCCGTAGAGGTAATCCTGATTCTGGCTCCAGTTGCCCCCGGTTCCACTGCCGAGAAAGTTGTTCTTCGTATAAAGATACGTGCGGACAATCACGTCGTTCTGACCGGAAAACTGGTTGTATTCGGTCACATACGGCAGGGTAGCCGCCGGTCCCCTGGCCGGAAAATGGTGGCCGTCCTGAATATACGTCACCACCTCCAGCGAACCGGTCGGGGTCGACACCCGGTTTAAAAACTGGCAGTGCTGGTCATAGTCCAGTGACCATATCAGCGTCTGACTGGCCGTCAGGTTCGTGATGGTACTCACCCGACCGTTATGCAGCGCCAGTTCAATCTCATACGCCTCCGGTGTACCCGGCCAGACGCTCAGCCGGGTTGCCACTCCCGGTTTCGTATTCACGGTCAGCAGCGCCCGGTGTTGTTTATCCAGATCATAAATGCCCGTCAGGTGAGGCACGGCACCGACGGTATAATCCCATTCCAGATGCAGGCGGTAGCCCAGCGGGTTAATAATCTGCACCGGGACTTTCAGGTTAAAGGCATTTTTCGGCCCGGTGAGGATCTCCACCTGACCGGATTTATGGATCACCCGGTAAATATCCTGATCGACCTCTTTTTCAAACCGGACGACATCCTGCTTGTATTGGCGTAAAGTCACTTTCTTATCCGTTTCCTCCACTTTATAGCGCTCGCCGGTGGAGACCATAAGCATTTTCGTGTTGCTGTCGTAATGGGTCAGCCCGAGGGAAAAACCGAGCCCAAAGCCGATATCCGCTGAATTCAGCGGGTTGTATGCCAGTGCCAGAGTCAGCTCCGGGCCCAGCTGGTTATTGCCGGTAAGGTGCGCCACCGGCATCATATAATTAAACAGGCCCGTGCGCGGATCGACACTGCCAGCGGAGCTCTGAAAATTAGAGGCCTGGGAAAAGAATTCAGTGCTCATTTTTTATCCTCCACATTAAAGTAATGAGAAATTGATGTTAAGTTCCATCAAACTCACCGGGCTTAATAATTAGTCAGGGCGGTTTTTGTTCTCTTTTACTTTATTTCTGAATTAACTAAAAAGAATAAAACACCATGTTGACTGGAAATTAAATTATGATTTTTACATTTAGATATATATAATTATATTGTTCTAATTCACAGGAATAATACAAAAAGTAAAATGCAAATATTAAAAATATTGCTTGTCCTTTCCACTATCAATTTATGAAAGGTTATAGATATGGCTATATACTTCGTCTTTCAAGTTGCTTCTTTTTGGCTACGCTCGCTTACCCTAATCACCGTTTTTATAAACATACGGTTATCTATGTTCCTGAGGATTTACTCCCTACTGCCGCGATTCATCTTGAAATTCATTGTGTATATAACTTATTATTTTAAGAAACATTCTATAAGTTAGAATTACAAAAAATAAATCTTAATCACATTTAATGTATTATATACTAGTCTAATTTTGATATTTTTCAAATTTAAATACGCCAAATAAACATTGCATCAATCAAATTGATTCACCTCAAAACCGGAAATTACAAACATAACAGAAACTCGCTGTTATTTATGAATTCCATCTCTTCAATAATCATTGCTAATATAAAAAACACAAACAATTAAATTTATTTTCAATAAAACATCAATCATAAAAAATTATATTATAATTAACATAGCATTATATTTATCGTTACCAACAATACATAAATATAACTATAGATTACATCATTATCACCCAATGAATTATTTTCAATTCCTCCCTTTATTGATAAAGACGTGACTTCGTTCAAATTTTCACAATAAAACCCCGGAAAAACATTAGGTTTATGACTGTGACAATTATATTTTACCTTCTTTATGACTCATTAAACTATCTCATAACATAATGCAGTCATTTATAAAAAGAAAAACAGATAAGTTCATACTTCTGTTAACTATAAATGAAACACCACATCATCAATCACACAATTTTCGGTAAACCCTATTATGTCAGTCACAAAAATATTAACACCCAAACGAACAAAAGTACTACTGGCAGTCATCGCTGCTATTGCCTTAGTTTTCATGGCCATTATTGGAAAAATGAAGAATGCCGATAAACGATTTCTTTCCGTTGCCACGGCATCCACAGGAGGAACCTTTTACCCGATAGGCGTCGGGCTTGCTAATGTGTGGAGTCATCATCTTAAGGATGAAAATATTCAGGTCACAGGCCAGTCTTCAGCAGGGTCAATTGAGAATATTGATTTACTCCAGAAAAATGAGGCGCAGCTTGTTATTTTGCAAAGTTTGATTGCTGTTGAAGCCTATCAGGGGGTCCGTAATTTCGAAAACCGGCCTTATCAGGATCTGCGTTCCATCTCGGTACTCTGGCCTAATGTCGAACACTTTGTGATGATGGACGATAAAATCAAAGAGGGTACGCTAAACGACATCGCCAATACCCGTTTTTCCGTTGGCCCGCAAGCCAGTGGCACAGAACAATCTACGTTGATTATTTTGCAAGGAGTCAACCTCAGCAAGAAAAGTATTAGCCCGGAATATCTCGGCTACAGTGATACCGTTTCCGCAATGCGTGATGGCCGTCTTGATGGTGGCGCAATACCTGCGGGGGTGCCCGCCTCAGCGGTCACGGATATGTACGCCAGCGGTGTCTCTGCCCGTATCCTGAATGTGACCGATCAGCAATTGAAGCAGATTAATGCTATCGCGAATTCCTGGTTTCGTTTTGTCATTCAGCCGGAAACTTATCCCCGCCAAAACGAAACTATTCACACGATTGCCCAACCCAATATTCTGATGACCACCCGTGAGATTGATGAAAAAACTGTCTACGAATTAACAAAATCCATGTTTGAGAACCTGAAAGAAGTTCATCAAATCCACAGCGCTGCAAAATATATTTCACCGGAAAATGCCCTTAAAGGCGTTGCCGTTCCGCTGCATCCGGGAGCCTATAAATATTACCGTGAAATCGGGCTATCTATTCCTGATGAGCTTATCCCGCCGGAAATTCATGCAGCCACAGCTCAACCTTAATTATCAATATATCCCGATCCGACTATGTGTTTTCATAAGGAATCATTATGAGTATTGCACCATTAGCATCGTCTTCTGCTGAGCTGGATAAGGAATCCGGTTCCGGTAATCGTCATTTAATCAGCCCTTACAAACAAATTGCCACCCTTCTGGCTATCGCTATTTCTCTTTATGCTATCTACGCTAATGCGTTATCTAATACACAGGAATTTTACCGTAATGTGATCTTTCTTGGCGGTATTCTGGTACTGGGCTTTATACTTTTTCCGGTTTCCAAACAGCAGGCGACAGCAAAACTCAATCTTTGGGATTATCTTGTCATCCTGCTTACCCTGATTAGTTACGGCTATTTCTATTTTACTTATATCGATTTACATGTTGCCAGAAACAGTATTCCCAATACCACAGATTATGTAATGGCTATCGTTGGCATCGCCCTATTACTTGAGGCCGCTAGACGAACGACAGGTTATTTCATTCCGGGATTATCTATTTTCGCTATTGTATATGCTTTATTCGGCCAATATTTTATCGGTATTTTCGGGCATACCGGTTTTTCTATCGAGCGCCTGTTATTCCGTCTGTTTATGACTGGTGAAGGGATTTTCGGGATCACACTGTCAACAGCATCAACAGCGATCATTGTCTTTATCCTGTTTGGTTCATTTTTGAGTGTCAGTGGTGCGACAGCATTGTTCAATGATCTGGCTCTGGCAATTGCCGGGCGTCGCAGAGGCGGGCCGGCACAGGTCGCGGTTATTTCATCGGCACTGACAGGCTCACTCAGTGGAAGTGCGGTTGCTAATGTGGCGACAACAGGGACTTTCACCATTCCTCTGATGAAAAGCATTGGTCTGTCGCCCCGTTTTGCCGGTGCCGTCGAAGCGGCAGCATCAACCGGCGGTATGATTATGCCCCCTATCATGGGAGCGGCCGCCTTTATCATGGCGGGTTTTCTAGGTATTTCTTACACCACTATTGTGCTTGCCGCTATTATTCCGGCACTGCTCTATTATGCTTCCCTGATTATTGCCATTGATTTAGAAGCCAAAAAACAGGGATTGAAAGGCATTAGCAAAGAAAGTATTCCACAGGTAAAAGCCGTACTGAAAGCGCGTGGGTTACTGCTCTTACCCCTTTTTATCGTCATCGGAACATTATTAGCAGGAAAAACACCCATTTATGCCGGTTTCCTCGGCATTATTGCAATTATTGTTGCAAGCTGGATCACGCCGGATACGTCGGTACGGATGACACCTAAAAAGATAGCCAATGCGCTGAATGAAGCCGCTCGTGGCGCCATTCAGGTTACTGTTGCCTGTGCTGCTATTGGCATCATTATCTGCGTTGTCACGATGACCGGTATCGGCTCTACCCTTGCTTTCAACATCGTTTCCCTGACGGATAACACACTATGGATGATCCTGCTGGTTGTGATGGTCGTTTGTATCGTGCTCAGCATGGGCCTGCCATCCACTGCGTTATATATTGTTGTCGCTGTCACCGTATCGCCGATTCTTATTAAAGCCGGTGTGCTGCCATTAGCGGCACATTTCTTTGTTTTCTGGTTCGGGGCATTATCCAATATCACACCACCTGTTGCCCTTGCCAGCTACACCGCTGCCAGTATCGCCCGCTCTGACCCTATGCAGACATCATGGAGTGCTGTCCGGCTGGCTTTACCCGGTTTTATTATTCCTTTTATTCTGGTGTATAACCCGGCGCTATTGATGCAGGGCAGTGAGTTAAGTGTGCTTTCCATCCTTTATATGATAATAACCGCATTGATTGGCATTTATTCACTCTCTATTGCAACTGCCAATTTCTGGATGATAAAAGCGCACTGGCTGGAAAGGATTTTCTTTACGATTGCTGCCCTTCTTTTAATTAAGCCGGGTGTATTAACCGACTTGGCGGGAATGACGCTGATTGTGTTATCCGGTGTTATTCACTTGCTGCGCTATAAACAATACCGGACAACAGTAATAAGGAAGGAACAGCATAATGTATGACGTGATTATCATCGGGGCAGGCTTAGTCGGGCTTGGTACGGCCAATGCGCTACAGGAACAGCACCCACATTTACGTTTACTGGTACTGGATAAGGAAAAATGCGTGGCTGCGCATCAAAGCGGGCATAACAGTAATGTTGTTCATTCCGGTATTTACTATACGCCCGGCAGTCTGAAAGCCAATCTGGCGAAAAAAGGGAATCAGACGATATATCAGTTTTGTCAGGAACACGGTTTATACTATGACCGCTGTGGCAAAGTGATTGTTGCAACGCAATTGAAAGAGTTTTCTTTACTGGAAAATATCTATCAGCGGGGCTTGCAGAATGGTCTTAACGTTAGCCGATTATCACAAGCGGCTTTAAAGGAACGTGAACCTTATGTCAATGGTCTTGAAGCTATTCTGGTACCGGATACCGGGATCGTCAATTATCCGGAAATTGCAGCAAAACTGGCTGAAATCATTCAGATCAGAGGGGGAGAGATTCACTATCAACAATCTGTACAAGCTATCCGGGAACACAGTGATTCTATCGAAGTGCAAACCCAACAACGTACCTATCAGGCTAAATGGCTGGTGAACTGTGCCGGCTTACACAGTGACAGAATAGCTCAACTGGCAGGTTACGATACTGGTATGAAAATCGTGCCATTTCGCGGCGAATATTATGTACTGAATAGTGATAAAAACCATCTGGTCAATCACTTGATTTATCCCGTTCCCAACCCTGATTTCCCATTTTTAGGTGTTCATTTCACCCGTATGCATAATGGCAAACGGGATGTGGGCCCTAATGCGGTACTGGCATTTAAACGCGAGGGATATCGCCGGACAGATTGCAACCTGCGGGATATGGCGGAAATACTGACTTACAAAGGTGTCTGGAAAATTGCTTCACGCTATTTAGGTGAAGGAATAGCAGAAATGCGCCGCTCATTCTCACACCAGCTATTTACCGAAAATGCCCGCCAGCTTATTCCCGATTTACGTCCTGAAGACATTACTCCGGGGCCAGCGGGTGTCCGTGCTCAGGCAGTCACGCCCGAGGGTAAACTAGTAGATGATTTTCACTTTGTAACCGGTCGCCGGTCATTACACGTTTGTAATGCACCCTCACCAGCCGCTACTGCATCATTTGAGATTGGGAGAGAACTTGTAAAACGGTATTTTGAATTAATTTAATGGTAATGATTTTTTAAAAGGCAGCGTATAAATTAATCACTATGCGCTGCCTAATCACCCGTTATAACAATCGCAGTAAGTCAGCAGCCATTCCGGGAAGATTCGCTTCTCTCCACCGAATATTCCATCCCGAAATTCCCAGGAAAAAATCGTCAAAACGTGGATCAATAAAAATTCCTTGATGCCGATTAACATTATACACTAATCTATTAACACCTTCTTCATAGCGAAATCTACTGATAGTACTAACCGCATATTGGCTATTTTCATTTATAAATGGTGCATATAATTCACGTACTGTTCTACTTTCAATGTTTATAAATCTTTGTACCGTTCTCCCTTCCGCATTCAGAAGTACTCTGTTGTCCATTATTATCCTTCTTCCTCCTTCTTCAGTCCGATAAGTAAACCCCAAGCGCTTTAATACGTTAAAATCTTGCTGCATGCTTTCTGTCATCTGAGAGAGGGGAGGAGAATCAAACTGCACCGTTCTATATCCATTACTCATGACTTCTTGTACCCACCCTGCCTCATTTGCTCTATTAAAAGACTCTAATGTATTTCTGGCAACTGTCTCTGCTGCCCTTGTTGTGTTGGCTGTCTCAGTCGCTATAGTTGTTTCTGCTGTAACTGCTTCTATCGTTCTGGGGGCCTCACTTTCTCCCGCAGCAACAGCACTCCTTGCACTAGAGCCAAAACTAAAACTAATTTGTAACTGGGCTTCTGCCTGCCGTATCCCCCCAATTATTTTCCTAAGCACCGAACTGCCCAGACTGACCGCCCCAAACCCCATTGATACCCAGCCCAGAATAGCCGAGGCCTGGGGGTTACTTTCCTCGGTCAGGCTACTGGCAACCCCGGTCGCT
>NZ_JBBMXG010000040.1:0-8937 GCF_037996705.1 Xenorhabdus bharatensis
GTGTGGCTGCCATATCTGTAATCCATATTGCACCTCTCGTGCAACACAGTATCGCAGCTAAAGCTGACCGACTAAAGTCGGTGGTTTTAACCTTTCATATGGAAAAATAAAGGTGAGGTATCTCACCTTTTGAGCATTTGATTTTATTAAACACCATCAAAGATATTCAGTTTCTTCTGCTGTTCTTCACTCAAGTTAAATGCAAAGTCTTCATGTTCCACCTGCCATGTGCCAAAGCTCATCAGAAACGCAATCGCAGGGTCGATTTTGTTCGCTGATTTCCTCTTATTCGGTTTGATATTGGCGTTAGCGTCCGTTTCCATCACCACATTAGACATCGCCCATGCCAGCACCGGATCGCCGTTGTGACGAATGATTTTGCGGTTAACGAACACCTCAGCCGATTTAGCCACCGGGCTAAAACGCATATAGGTTTGCGGGAACGGCTCAACATCCAGCCCTGCACCCTGTAATTGTGTTCGCAGGTGCGTAGCGTTCCATGTATCAAAACCCACCAGTTTGATATCAAAGTGCTGGCTGTCTTTCAGAATATCATCACGGATACGGTCATAATCAATGCAATCGCCTTGTGTGGTACGTATCCAGCCCATTTGTACCCACTGGCGATAAATAGCCCGATTCTTATTGGCGGGATTCTGTAGCTGAGCTTCGGGCAAGTAATGGCGGGTCAGTAATAACAGTTCGTTATCCACGGGGAAGGTGTAACAGATGCTGGTGATATCACCCGTTGAGGATAAATCCAGTCCAGCGTAACACTCCAAACCTTTGAGGTCGTTTTCATCATAATCTGTCTGACAGGCTTTCCATGCACCTTCCCCCATCCACGGCGTTTCGCCCTGACACCAAATATTAAAACGTTTGGTTAGCATCTCTGTCCATTGTGAGGGAATGCCCCGCGCTTTCTGAATTGTGTCATGCAAAGCGGTGCTATCCACGGAGATATTCAGATTGGGATTGGCTTTTATCCAGAGTGACTCATCATCAATCTCGTGCTCGTCGTCCAGCTCGTAGATCAGGGCAAACAGGGATTCGTTCTGTTCTTCGCCGTTGAGTATCTGACAGCAATAATCATAGTGCTGCTTACAGGCTGAGATCACGTTACTACCTGCCGTGGTAATGGCAAACAGAATACCTTCGGGACGTGCACCCATTCCCAGCTCAAGAGCAGAGTAGACGGCGTTATCAGGGTGCAAATGGTATTCATCAATAATCGCCAGACTGGGGTTAGTACCTTCGATGGTAGCAGCTTTTGCTGCCAGCGGTTTTAACAGGCTATTGCTCTTGGCATAGGTGACTTTATGCTGTTGGACAGTTACCCGTTTTTTAAGCGGTTTTGATAGCAGGCACATCTGGCGGGCATCATCAAACACAATACGCGCCTGATCGCGACTCACGGCGGCGGTGTAGATATCCTGCTGACCTGACTCCATCACAAGAAACCAATTTGCCAGTATCGCGGCAACGGTAGATTTGGCATTTTTGCGCGGCACCTGAATATAAGCACTGCGGTATTTTCGGTGTCCGGTTGCTTTGATCTTGAAGCCGAACAGATTAGCAAAGGCAAACTGCTGCCACGACTCTAATATAATCGGTTTGCCTCGCAAATGGCCTTTGACGTGCGGACAGTAACGGGAAAAGGCAATAAACCGTGCCACCACCTCCGAATCAAACACATAAAGCGGGTTATTCAGGTCGTTAAAGTAGCGTTTCACGGCCTGTTTTACCCGTTTACAGGCCGGAATGGTGCCGTTTTCGATATCAAAAGCGTACTGTTCCCATGCGTTCATAGTCGGTCTAGCTCGTCCTCTTCTTCTGTTTCCACCGGATTTTTCCGCCGTGATACGGGGTCAAAACCCAGCAATGCAGACATTTTTATCATGATTTTTTCGGCATCGGCTTTGGCGCTCAGTGATGGGTTACGGCTTTCACTGCCCTGACTGTTTACGATGCTAAAGCCTCGGATATCAAGGTCTGCCACGGCTTTTCGGTAAATAGAGTAATTAACGCAGTACAGTTCTAAATTGTTCCAGTCGGCGGCGTTCAGATCTTCCCGTTCGCTTAAGATTTTGCCTTTGGCCTTCCATTGACTGGCGGCAATATCGTTTAAATAAGTGGGCGGTTTGGGTACTCTTGCCATAATGTTCTCTGTTCCTTGTGATTTTATTTTAAAAAAAATTGCCGGGCGTAAAAATTGAAGGAGGGGGCGGTTCCGCTCAGAGGGGTGTTTGTCATTTTTGATACCCCCACCCCGTTATTTCATTTCATTATTATTCCAAGGCTAACCAACCGTGCCGCTTCTGCTTCCTGTTCTTGATAGCTTCCCTGTTTGCGCTTGGCTTTGGTGATGGGATCTGTCTGTACCGTCTTACGGTTGTGGCAGGCATGGCATAGTGCTTGATGATTGGATACAGGCCAAAACAGTACATCCGCTTCACCTTGTATCGGGATGATATGATCCACAATGGTTGCAGGCATGTAGCAGTTCAGCTTGAGGCAATGCACACATAAGGGGTGCGTTTTGAGATACATCAATCTGTATCTGCTCCACCGGTTACTGTAGCCACGTTCGGTACGTGTACCGCGCTGCCTGTTCTGTTCCCGCCGATGTGCCTCACATCGACCGGACTTCACCCGTTGCTTACAACTCGGATAGCTACAACGTCTTAACGGTTGCCACGGCATCAGTAGATCCCCACATCACGATAGACAGACCACAATGATTTGATGGTGAAAGGCACTTCTTTTAGCTCAACATCGGTTGCCATTTCCCGATTCTCATACAGCAAGCTGATATAGAGCAGGCAACCGACTTTAATCGCTGGGGTAAAAACCAGATTATCACCAAACCGTTTACCGATATGTTGCTGACAGACTTCCAATGCAGCATCGGCATAACCCGTTAATAAGCTATCATCAAGGGTGTAATCTTCCTCCAGTCGGCAATGCTGTTTGATTTCACTCAGGGGAATTTCAATCTGGCTCATCGGAATATCCCTCCCTTGCAAAGCAACTCTAAGCGAGTGTATTTCGCATCGGGGATGACCGCCATAATGCTAAAAGCTGTGCCCGTCGTGTTCGCTCCGTGAAAGGTAATGCTGTTCGCTGTCGATAACGCAGCCAGATACGCACGGTGGCTTCTGAGAACACTGCGCCGGATGCCACCAGTTCCCGCCCGCTAATGGCTTGGACTTCTGCCCAGACCGTGGTTAAATCCACCCAGTTGTTGAGCACTTCACCAAATTTACCCCGACTGGCTTCATTTTTTTGGATCGTCACCCGATGCCGTAATCTGCCTGCTCTCATTCGTTACTCTCCTTGTCTTGTTTGATTTCCACGGTTTGCTTCCATGCCTGACTGAATTCATCGCCGCCGGCACGGGGTGATAATCCCTCGCGTTCACGGGCTTCATTCGGGCACATCACGCCGGATTTAATCGCGGTTTCATAACTCTGAAAACGTTCTTTCGGATTAGCGCGAAGCAGGTCGGCGGTATCAAATTCCACCTGATAACGAATGCCCCGTTTGGGTGAATTCATCAGTAAAGCGGATTTGATTTGCTGTTCGAAATTGGCTAACCACGGGCGCATGGTAATAGTCAGAAAAGCGCGGGATGCTTCACTAAAGTTACTGTAGGTACTGTTCGAATATTCTTGCAGAAATATCGGACTGACATTGAACATACGGGCGATATCTTCAATAGTGAAACGGCGGGAGGACAGCCACTCCGCATCCTGATTGCTCATGCCTAACTGCTGGTAATCCATCCCACCCTCAAGAATAGGCGTTTTGCCTGCATTACGTGCACCCTTGTAGCGTTCTAGCGCTTCCAGTGCCTTATTCCCTTTGATGCCATCCAGCCAATCAGCGGCTTTAATCACGCCTGCCGCCATCATGCCCTCTTTCATAATGCTGGCACCGTGGCGCTGTTGCGCCAATCCCAAACCCAGCGTTTCACGGCAAATCGTGACGGGTGAGCGACCAAGAAAGCCATCTTCCGTGGCATAGCGCAAATGTAAAACTTCTTCCTGTAGATAGGTTTTGACCTTGCCGCTATAGGGTTCGGTGATGGTGTAAGCAAAGCGGTGATCCGATAATCGTTGCGGCACAACCGCTGACGGTGGGTAAGGGTGCAACGATTGTGGCTGTCCGTCTTTTCCCCAGACGATGACTGCATACGCATTACCATTGAGTAAGCAATGGCGCATTAAGGTTCGTTTAAACTGAAACGGAGTCTGGCAGTCATTCGGGTATTCATTAAGCAAATAATCTACCGGATGATCACTCAACCATTCGCGGGATTCTTTCCCGTTCTGGTGCTGAACCCGATAAAGATAACAGGGCATGGTGGCAATGGCTTCACTAATCACGGTGACGGCATTCATTACTGCGGGTAAACCCTCGGCGGTCGAAGGTGAAACATGTTCGCCCGATTTAGTGTTAGTTATGCCTGCCAGAGAAAAAAATTCATCTACCGTCATGCTACGTCGTTCTGGAGCTTTTAGCTTAAAAGGCCACATCATCACACCTCAGACAGTCGCAGCCAGTAATGGCGCAAATCCACATTGCAGGGCTTCACCGCATTTAGCGAACGTTTGGCAATCTCTACGCCACTTTCAGGATAAGCGGGTAAACTGGTGATAGTAATTTCCCGTAATTCAGCCTCTAAGACGGTTCTGACATACGGTGTTTGACTGGTATCCCACTGATCTTTGATTGCCCTGAATCCGAAGCTCATTCCGGCAATATCACCCCGTTCAACCAACGCCAGTACATCGCGCCCCAATTGCGTATCCGGTAGGGTGAGTTCGAAACGTAATCCGCTGGCATCCTCACTCAATTGCAATGTGCCGGATGTGGTACGGCCTAACAGATTCGTATGATCATGTTCATACAGTGCCCTGATATCTGCGCCTGTGGTTAAGCTGGCGTTAAAGGCATTTGGGGCGAACTGCTCGACAAATTCATCCCACAAGACTTGTGATCGGCTGTTCCACTTAATCACATAGCCTGTCAGTTTCTTGTCATTGGCAGATAATGAAGCGGTACGGATTTCAAAATCATTCTTCATCGATAAACTCCAAGATTATCAAGAGGCTTTGATTTCCAGCACTTTGATTGCGTTGGAATCCACCAGCCCACCCCCCAGATATTTATCAGTGTGTATCTTATAAAATCCCGGTTCGGTGATATTGTCAGGACGGGTACGAATGCCCGTTTGATGGTCAACGATGAAGTAACCGCGTTTGAAGTCACCTAGCGCAATGATGTTATCCGGCATAAATTCGAGATAGTGGACAGGCAAGCCCAGCAACATATCAGGATCACCCGCTTGCAGACGTTCGCGCCAGATGTAATCGCCATTACCGTTTTTCAGTTTCTGCACGTTGGCGGCAGTTGTGGAGTTCATCACCCACACTGCATTTTTACGATATTTATTCCTGAGCAGGAATTTCAGGTCAATCAGGCTATCGGCTTCAAGGTTAGTTGCTTCCAGCTTTTGTAGTGTACCGAATGCACGTACCTTGTCAGTTTGGGTATCACGGGGATAAGACAGAAAGCCTTTCGCTTTTTTGCTACCATCACCACTCACAAGATCGGTTTCTTCGGTGTCTACAAAGGTGTCAGCGATTTCTGAGGTTAACCAGCCCAGAATATCGACATCGCTAAAATCGATAATTTCCTGCGTGGTTTTGGGATAAGAATAGATAGGAAACAGTTTGATACTGACTTCTTCCATCTTCGGTGTCGCCGTCTCACCGCGTGTCTTACCTTCTTCCCCGTGAGCAACCGCTGCGCCACCGACCGACACAAGCTGTTTATATTCATTGCTGCGTGTGGTCTTAATCGTACAGATTCGGCGCATAACCGACTCATCAGCCAATTGCTGCATGATTTGTTTATTCAGCTCAGGGATAACGGTATAACCGCCGTCTGCGGGAACGCCTGTAGACAAGGAACGGACTTCGCCAGTCAGAATATAGTGGCGTAGTTCATCATTATTGAGTGTTTTACTGGTTGGCGGGTTCTTTGCCTGATTACGTTCTTCATCAGATAAAGCCTCATAACGGGCAATTTCCGTATTCAGGTTATCGGATTGGCTGCGCAGCTCGTCGAACTGTTTGGCTTCATCAGCATTGAGTGAGCGTTTTTCGTTTTCGGCTTGAGTAAGTAACGAACGCATTTGCTGGGTTAAATCGTTTTTTTGCTGGCGTAATTCGAGTAGTTTTTTCATTGTGTCTTATGGTTATTTATTTTCCTCAAAGACACTATTTAATACTATCTAAAATAATTAAAAAGCCTCTAAACTTTAGAGGCTAAACAGGACAAAACATAAGGACAGAATATTTACAAAAAATTTCATTTACACAGCGATAAATTTTTGACGTAAGTAGTTGGCGACATCCACGATATTTTATCACATGTTAAATAACCATCATTTTTTAACTTATAGCTCACATAAAAAGATATAGGCAAACTAACGATGAATGATGTAACCATCAGCATACTTAAGTACTTGACAATAACCTTGTTAAATTTAGGCAGCCTATCAAATAGAAAGAAAAAAATAGAACCTGATAAAGAATAAAACAATAGAGGAAAAGACATAAAACATATGATAACGGCGCTAGAAAATGTTATTTCATCTCTCATTAGTATTAATGAAATAGCAGAATCAACAACTAAGCTCATCATAAATGTCAGTCCTAACAACAGAATTAGCACACCTAATGCTTTAACATATTTACTCTTCACCTCATCCTTCCTAATCCGTTAAAAAAATGTCGTAAATCCGCTTCTGGCGCTCTTGGTTTTCTGTCCCTTTGTTCTTTTAAAAATGCTATTAATTTTTCACTTATTCCATATTGTTTATCAAGAACGTCCAAACCATAAGCAACCAAAAAACCCGTTACCAAAACTATTCCAGCAGCAGCAATAATACTCCCACCTACAATGGCTGTTGCAGTTAAAACTGTACCAACAGCCCAAGATGCGGCCGCAGTAATGGCTGTTTTAGCCATATCAATTGTTATGTTTCCGAGAAAATCAGCTAAAGTATACTCATCCTTAAAAATACTTTCTACGACTCGATATCCAATAGAAAAGATGATGCAGAATCTAACCCCTCTTACAATGCTGTTATTAAGACCCTGCTGCCCTATCCCCATCCCTATCATTTGAGGATGATTGGCACCGTATCGTGTTCCCCTGACAAGTCTCCTAAGACCTGCATGCCCCGACACATGAATATACGTGCGGCCATTTTCTGCCACATGTGTTCTAGCCGTGATATTTAACCTCTGAAACTCTCGGCAAACATCATAAAATCCTCGTGAATCATAGATATTTCCGGCATAAGGAGAAATAGGATCTGTGACAGAAAATACATGTGACATAGGACCTTTTGTCTGGCCGTCCTCTTCAATACCTCTTGCCAGTGATTCACCGTGACTTGGATTTTGTGGACGACTAGGATTGATATCTTCAATAATGCTTTGGGCTTGAGCTAATGTAAGAACGTAGTGATATTGAGTATTCTTATTTAATTCCTTTTCCAATCCTATACTATCAAAAAATTCATGCTGAGGTATTAACTGGTTAATTCCCACTTTTCCATTTAAATAATCCCCCAAATAACCGTGCCAAGTGGGATTATAATCTTTACGTCTGGTCATTTAAGCTCTCCATACGATTTCATATTGAATAATTCCAAATGTCACCATAATATTAATAAAAAATAACGGACTTATATCCGGTGACTCCCCTATAAATCTTTTTGAAACCATCCACTGTACACACTATGCAAGATTTTTAAGAAGCCTGTCATATCTGGGTTTGTGGCCATTAATATGGTATTCATTAACTATTCATCTGTTAACTAAAACCTTTTTAGATTATGTATGGGATGTATACTTAGCGTACAGAGGAAGAATAACTATACATCCTATTTTTATATTTAAAATCAGAAAAATACGCTATTTAATGTACAGAATGTATAGTTAAACCTAAAAACCTATAATGGTATAATGTTGAGATCTTTATGCTCAGGTAACGATGGAAGCCATTCTTCCGCTTCTTCCGACAACTCAACATTATAAGAATATCCTCTCGTTGTTCTCGCCTTTCGATAATCCTTCCGGTACTCCTGCATAATCTTAGGAATAGATTCGCCAAATTTAGTCAATGTCAGCGGGCGTTCAAAACCGTGCGCTTCCATAAAAGAAAGATAAGCATGATATAAATACATTCTTGGTGCCCGTGGACTGATGTTCTTATTTCCCATCTTCATCCCAGTGGCCTCATTGACGGTTACCAGATAACCGCAGAAACGATACAACGGATCGGAATTGCTTTTCACCGTTAATGCCTCGTTAGAATCGCGTTGCGCCTGTAGTAGCTTTTTAGCTTTGTTCTGGTCGGCAAATTCGTTTAATAAATGGCGGATAATGACCGGCAATTCCCGACTGATTTTCTCCGGCAAGTGTGGATCTTTCTCTGGCTCTTTGACCGGAATGTTAAACGGGAATATCACCCGCCGTCGTGCAATACCACCATTGCGTTCTGTGAAGCTCATTGGCTCGTTATTGGTGGCTAATACCACTGCCTTAATGACCGTAGAAAATTGCTTCTCATATTTCCCGTCAACTTCGATTAAATCACCGCCAGTAATCGCCTTAATGCCCGCGCCTTCACCGACATATTTAACCTGATCGGGCAGCGTAATCAGGCTTTTCCCGACAAACTGATAACGTCCTCTGGCTTCATCCAGCGCCTTCATATTGCCACTGGCGGTATTGTGTTCACCTGCTAGGTAGTGTCGTCATGAATAATTTTGTGCAATAATGATGCCCCATTATTCCATTACAAAAGTCGATTAATCATGAGTACACCCGCACACCGCCGCCACGATATTTCAGA
>NZ_JBBMXG010000041.1:0-7973 GCF_037996705.1 Xenorhabdus bharatensis
CAGAAGCGGAGCAGCAGCGTTTAGCCGAAGAAGCGGCGCGTCAGGCAGCGACAGAAGCGGAGCAGCAGCGTTTAGCCGAAGAAGCGGCGCGTCAGGCGGCGGCAGAAGCGGAACAACAACGTTTAGCCGAAGAAGCGGCGCGTCAGGCGGCGGCAGAAGCGGAACAACAACGTTTAGCGGAAGAGGCAGCGCGTCAGGCGGCGGCAGAAGCGGAGCAGCAGCGTTTAGCCGAAGAAGCGGCGCGTCAGGCAGCGGCAGAAGCGGAACAACAGCGTTTAGCCGAAGAAGCGGCGCATCAGGCAGCGGCAGAAGCAGAACAACAACGTTTAGCCGAAGAAGCAGCGCGTCAGGCAGCGGCAGAAGCAGAACAACAACGTTTAGCCGAAGAAGCGGCGCGTCAGGCGGCGGCAGAAGCGGAGCAGCAGCGTTTAGCCGAAGAGGCAGCGCGCCAAGCGGCGGCAGAAGCAGAACAACAACGTTTAGCTGAAGAAGCAGCGCGTCAGGCTGAAGAACAGGCTTCCTTACCTAAAGAGCAGGAACGCCCGACTAAAGAAGGTTTTTTTGCTCGTCTGAAAAAAAGTCTGGTAAAAACCCGCCAGAACTTGGGCGCCGGATTTTTAGGATTATTCCGTGGTAAGAAAATTGATGATGATCTCTTTGAAGAACTGGAAGAACAGCTACTGATTGCTGATGTTGGTGTCGAAACAACTCGCAAGATTATTAACAATTTGACAACTCACGCCAGCCGTAAAGAATTGAAAGATGCGGAAGCGTTATACGTAAAACTAAAAGAAGAAATGTCAGGTATTCTGGCTAAGGTCGATAAGCCACTGGAGGTTGAAGGTAAATCGCCTTATGTCATTTTGATGGTTGGTGTGAATGGCGTTGGTAAAACCACGACAATTGGTAAATTGGCTCGCCAATACCAGTCACAGGGCAAGACCGTCATGCTGGCTGCGGGTGATACTTTCCGTGCAGCCGCAGTGGAACAATTGCAGGTTTGGGGTGAGCGTAACAAAATCCCGGTCGTTGCCCAGCATACCGGTGCCGATCCGGCTTCTGTCATTTTTGATGCTATTCAGTCAGCTAAAGCTAAAGGTGTTGATGTTCTGATTGCGGATACCGCAGGGCGTTTACAGAATAAAGCTCATTTGATGGAAGAGCTGAAAAAAATCGTACGGGTAATGAAAAAACTGGATGAAGAAGCTCCGCATGAAATTATGCTGACTTTGGATGCCAGCACAGGTCAAAATGCAGTCAGTCAGGCTAAACTATTCCATGAAGCAGTGGGCTTGACCGGTATTTCACTGACCAAATTGGATGGAACTGCAAAAGGTGGCGTGATCTTCGCTATTGCGGACCAATTCGAAATTCCAATCCGCTATATTGGTGTTGGGGAAGGTATTGAGGATCTCCGTCCATTTAAGGCTGACGATTTTATAGAGGCTCTTTTTACCCGGGAGGATTAACTATCAATGATTCGCTTTGAACAGGTCAGTAAAGCCTATCTGGGAGGACGGCAGGCACTACAAGGGGTGGATTTCCACCTCCGTCCGGGAGAAATGGCATTT
Source organism: Xenorhabdus bharatensis (assembly GCF_037996705.1). Lineage (NCBI taxonomy): Bacteria > Pseudomonadati > Pseudomonadota > Gammaproteobacteria > Enterobacterales > Morganellaceae > Xenorhabdus > Xenorhabdus bharatensis. The sequence continues at coordinate 1,572 of NZ_JBBMXG010000041.1, forward strand.
TTAACCGGTCATTCAGGAGCGGGGAAAAGTACGCTTTTGAAACTTATTTGTGGCATAGAGCGCCCGAGTGCCGGTTATATCTGGTTTGGCGGGCATGATGTCAGCCGATTGAAAACCCGTGAGATCCCATTCTTACGTCGTCAGATCGGTATGATTTTTCAGGATCACCATCTGCTGCTGGATCGCACTGTGTACGATAATGTTGCAATGCCATTGATTATCTCAGGTGCCAGTACTGAAGATATTCGTCGGCGGGTATCAGCGGCGCTGGATAAGGTTGGCTTACTGGACAAAGCGAAAAATTTCCCGATTCAGCTCTCCGGAGGGGAACAACAGCGCGTTGGTATTGCCCGCGCTGTTGTGAATAAACCCACCGTCCTGCTGGCGGATGAGCCAACGGGGAATCTGGATGGTGAACTATCTGAGGGTATTATGCGCTTGTTTGAACAATTCAACCGGGTTGGTACAACAGTTCTTATGGCGACGCATGACACCGCTCTTATTGAGCGCAGGAATTATCGTATCCTGACCCTGAATCAGGGACGTATGCAAGGAGAGCATCATGGCTAAACCTGCCCGTCATTCAACGAAAAAAACGGTTTCTCCCAAATCCCGTTCCAAATCGCTGAAAGGGGGATGGCGCGTACAGTCACGTTATGCATGGAAAAGCACACTGTCTGATATGTTATTCCAACCACTGGCGACTTTGCTCACCATCATGGTGATAGCTATCTCCCTGACATTACCGAGTGTATTTTACATCGTCTGGAAAAACGTTAATCAGGCTGTGGAACAATGGTATCCCGTACCACAACTCACGGTGTATCTGGATAAATCACTGAATGACATCAGCTCTAATCAGTTGATTGAAGAGCTAAAAGTAATGGATGGTGTGAAATCGGTGAACTATCTGTCCCGTGAGGAGGCTGTGAATGAATTTCGCGCGTGGTCAGGGTTTGCCAGTGCATTAGATATGCTGGAGGAAAATCCGTTGCCTGCGGTAGCGATTGTCTCTCCTAAACTGGATTTTCAGAATTCACAGGCACTGACGACATTACGTGACCGTGTTGCCCAGCTAAAGGGGATCGAAGAAGTCAGAATGGATGATGGCTGGTTTGCCCGGCTGACGGCACTGGCTGATCTTATTGGCCGGATTGCTGCGGTGATAGGGGGGCTGATGGTCGTTGCGCTGCTTCTGGTGATTGGGAACAGTGTTCGTTTAAGTATTTTCAGCCGCCGTGAAACGATTAATGTCATGAAACTGATAGGGGCAACGGATGGGTTTATCCTTCGGCCTTTTCTCAATGGAGGGGCATTACTGGGAATACTGGGAGCGATCTTTTCACTGCTTCTTTCGTACCTGCTAGTCTGGAAACTTTCCAGTGTTGTCACTGACGTTGCCAGCGTTTTCGGCACCACTTTCAAGCTATACGGTCTGAGTTGGGATGAATCACTATTACTGGTACTGATTTCAGGTATGATTGGTTGGATTGCAGCATGGTTTGCGACTGTCCAGCATTTGCGTCGTTTCAGGCCGGAATAGAACACTTTTGTTGGACTTATGGTGAACTTTTGGGCTTAATCATAGTCGAAGAAACTGTTATTGTTTTGTATACTTTGTATGTGTGGTCATACAATGCAGATAATTTGAATATGATCCGCACGATGGTAAAATAGACACATCTTTGGCCTGAAAAAATCGAATAGGTTGATTCAGGAAAGTTTAAAATACCACCAATTTAGTTTGAGAGAATTTGAATGACAAAAGAAATGCAAACTTTGGCATTAGTTCCGCAAGGTAGTTTGGAAGGGTACATCCGTGCTTCCAATGCTTATCCTATGCTCTCTGCAGAAGAAGAGAAGGAACTGGCAGAAAGGCTGCATTACCAGGGAGATCTGGATGCAGCAAAACAGCTGATTCTGTCTCACCTGCGCTTCGTTGTTCATGTTGCTCGCAGTTATGCTGGTTATGGTTTGCCGCAGGCGGATTTAATTCAGGAAGGCAATATCGGCCTGATGAAAGCGGTTCGTCGATTTAATCCGGAAGTGGGCGTACGACTGGTGTCTTTTGCTGTTCACTGGATTAAGGCAGAAATCCATGAATACGTACTGCGTAACTGGCGTATTGTGAAAGTCGCAACGACAAAAGCGCAGCGTAAGTTATTCTTCAATTTGCGTAAGGCTAAACAGCGTCTGGGCTGGTTCAGTCAGGATGAAGTTGATTTGGTTGCCAAAGAATTAGGGGTAACCCGCAAAGATGTTCTGGAGATGGAATCTCGCATGTCGGCGCAGGATATGGCATTTGATGCTCCATCTGATGACGATAGCAATGACAATCAGTCAGCTCCAGCTCCAGTATTGTATTTGCAGGATAAAGCGTCTGATTTTGCAGATGGCATTGAAGAAGACAATTGGGAAAACCATGCTGCGGATAAACTCACTGTAGCAATGGAAAAGCTGGATGAGCGTAGTCAGGACATTATCCGCTCCCGTTGGCTGGATGATGACAATAAATCGACTTTGCAGGAACTGGCAGATAAATACGGTGTATCTGCTGAACGAGTTCGTCAGCTGGAAAAAAATGCCATGAAAAAGTTACGAATGGCGATTGAAGCGTAATTTACACAGCTAGCTGAGCATGAACGATATATATTTATGCTGAACACATGCAATAGCAGATTAAAAGGCGATAATTTAGTTATCGCTTTTTTTATGCGCGTTATTTATATGAATGAGTTATGCGTATATACACAATGGATTTCAAGATGCGTCGCGGCGGCAAGGGAGAGACAAATTCGTCGGGAACGAATTTGCCCAGCCAAAGGCTGGCCTCCGGTGAGAGGCAGGAGCCTCTCAGTAATCTCTAGGAGCATAGATAACTATGTGACCGGGGTGAACGAGTGCAGCCAACAAAGAGGCAACTTGAAAGACGAAGTGTATAGTAATCTTTCGGCTTCAGCTCATAATGAAGTCATTGGAGATAATGACAAAATGACAACGGTTTCTGCTATTGGTGCTATTGCTGCATTGTTTGTTTCTATCTTTCTGATATTAAGAAAAGTTTCTCCTGTTTATGGCATGATGGCCGGTGCGCTGATTGGTGGTGTGATCGGCGGTGTAGATCTGACACAGACCGTCAGTTTGATGGTCACAGGGGCACAAGGAATGACCAATGCTGTCTTACGTATATTGGCCGCAGGTGTTCTGGCCGGTGTACTGATTGAATCCGGTGCAGCCAGTACCATAGCTGAAACCATTGTCCGTAAGGCGGGCGGCAAACGTGTCTTATTGGCTTTAGCAATTGCAACAATGCTGTTGACAGCCGTTGGTGTATTTATAGATGTCGCAATCATTACCGTTGCACCGATTGCTCTGGCAATCGCCCATCGGGCTGATTTATCAAAGATGTCGATCTTACTTGCCATGATTGGCGGAGGCAAAGCCGGAAACGTCATGTCTCCCAATCCAAATACGATTGCTGCATCAGAAGCTTTCCATGTTCCTTTAACATCGTTGATGGTCGCCGGTATTATCCCCGGGCTATTCGGGTTATTAATGGCTTACTATCTTTCAGGAAGAGTGATAACACGGGGATATAAGGTCAGAAGCGAAGAACTGACAATGACCGAACAAGAGTCTCTCCCCTCTTTTATGGCTGCGATTTCGGCGCCTGCTATTGCTATTTTTTTGCTGGCCTTACGTCCGGTTGCTGGTATCACTATTGACCCTTTAATTGCATTACCCGTAGGGGGATTGGCTGGTGCTATTATTATGGGGCACTGGCGTCAATCAAATCGCTTTATTCTCTCAGGGCTGAGCCGTATGTCGCCTATCGCTATCATGCTATTAGGAACGGGAACACTGGCAGGCATCATAGCTAATTCTGAACTGAAAGAAATTTTGATCCATGGGATAACAGCATCAGGCTTACCAGCTTATTTACTGGCCCCGATCTCAGGGGCTTTAATGTCAATGACAACAGCGTCCACAACTGCAGGTACAGCCGTTGCTTCGGCAGTTTTTGCACCTACACTTCTCGATTTAGGCATTAGTGCATTAGCGGGAGCTGCGATGTTACATGCAGGTGCTATCGTACTGGATCAGTTACCACATGGCAGTTTTTTCCATGCGACAGGAGGCAGCGTGTACATGCAGTTACACGAACGCTTGAAGTTATTGCCATATGAAACGCTGGTGGGTTTAACTATCGCCTTTATCTCAACCTTAATCTTTGGCGTATTTGGTTTTGCAGGTTAGATAAACTGAGGGAGAGAAAAATTATTATGAAAATTGTAATTGCTCCGGATTCATTTAAGGAAAGTTTAAGTGCAATGCAGGTAGCGGAAGCGATAGAGCAGGGGTTTAGGGAAATCATTCCGCAGGCCGATTACATCAAGTTACCAATGGCTGATGGTGGAGAAGGCACGGTAGAGTCAATGGTGGCTGCAACAGGAGGAAAAAGATTCATATGCACAGTCACTGATCCTCTGGGGCAACCTGTTGATGCTTTTTGGGGATTATTGGGTGATGGAAAAACCGCAGTGATTGAAATGGCTGCCGCTTCAGGCCTGCATTTGGTGCCATTGGCACAGCGTAATCCTCTGATAACAACAAGCTATGGTACAGGAGAACTCATTCTGGCGGCTCTGGATCATGGTGTTGAAAAGCTGATTTTAGGTATTGGTGGTAGCGCAACCAATGACGGTGGTGCCGGAATGATGCAGGCACTTGGGGCAAATTTAACGGATGGCGATAATCGTTCTTTGCCATTTGGTGGGGTTGCACTAACACGGCTGGAAAGCATTGATCTTACAAACCTTGATCCTCGTCTCAGGTGTTTAGAAATTACAGTCGCCTGTGATGTCACGAATCCATTATGTGGTGAATCGGGGGCATCTGCGGTATTTGGCCCACAGAAAGGAGCGACACCAGAAATGATTAATATACTGGATTCAGCGTTGCTCCATTACGGAATGAAAATTAAAGCCGTGACAGGAATTGACGTGCTGAATGCTGCCGGAGCTGGTGCTGCCGGCGGTATGGGAGCTTCTTTACTCGGTTGTTTAAACGCAGAATTACAGTCGGGTGTTGAAATTGTCCTTGATACTCTGGAGCTGGAAAAAGCAATTCAGGGCGCAGACTTGGTCATTACTGGCGAAGGGCATATGGACAGCCAGACCCTATATGGCAAAACACCTATTGGTGTTGCACGCATAGCCAACAAATTCGGTATACCTGTTATCGCATTAGTGGGGGGAATGAGCAAAGATTATGATGTTGTCCATCAACATGGTCTGACTGCTGTATTTTCTATTATCCCCGAAGTTTGCACTCTCGCTGATGCTTTAGCTGATAGCACTGTTAATCTGCATGTCTTGGCTCGCAATATTGCATCGGTTTGGTGTATTGCTGGTTCACATAAGAAAGAGATAAGGGGTTGAGAAAGCGAATCAATACCGAGGAGTCAGAAGCCCACATATTTTTCAGTTTAGAGCGGGCTGGCAGGCTTCTGACGGTGGGATATCCCCCATTTAACAACCATTTTTTCCTATAATTGTTTCAGCAATGGGAATATATTGCGTATCAAGTTTATTAACAATACCTTCCTTGCTCTCCTCTTCAAAACAGTCTGCAAAGAACCAGGAAATATGGGTTTCCAATTCCAGACAGATGGCAACCAGATGAGTAATATTGATTCGATTGGTTCCTCTTTCATAACGTGAAAGTTGTTGCTGGCTGATACCAATTTGTTTCGCTAAGGCAGTTGCTGTAATCCCTAATTCCTTCCTTTTCTGTTGAATTCTTTGCCCGACTAATAGGTTTGCATCTTCCATATCTTATCCTTTCATTTTTAAATCAGTAAGTTATGGCGTTATCAAGGATAATTGCCCCGGAGCTTAAAAATGACTCAGTTTTACTTTGTCATTGTGCACGACACAGGAAATACCCTGACGGATTTACTATCGTTCACGGTATGCCTATTGTTACACCTGATTCGCCGTTTTGTTTTCCGACATGCGCCTTGTTTTTTTAATGAAATAACCTTTTTTATTAACGTCTTGTAAAAAACAGAACCTTTACTGAGGCAAGGTATACTCTTCCATGATGCAAACCACGTTTCTCTATTTTGTTATTACCTTGCTTCTTGCAACTGCTTTTCCTCGTCATTGAGCAAAACAGCACTCCGTTCTTCTCATATGAGGAATCATGAACAGGTCTTAAAACGTTAAGATTGTTATTTTTATATTCATAACATATTGAATTTAAATTAAATTTAATTAAATTAATCTATAAAAATCCAATAATATAATTTTTTATAAACAAATCGCCATTATTTGGCATATTTTTGATTTTTAAAGAAGCTTTCTAAGGTCAGAAACTAAACAAAATATACCAAACTGT
>NZ_JBBMXG010000042.1:0-4766 GCF_037996705.1 Xenorhabdus bharatensis
CACCTGACCCCATGCCGAACTCAGCAGTGAAACGCCGTAGCGCCGATGGTAGTGTGGGGTCTCCCCATGTGAGAGTAGGGAACTGCCAGACATCAATTTATCCGTGTTGCCTAAATGGCAACACTTTTTATTTCAGCATTTGCTGATATGGCTCAGTTGGTAGAGCACACCCTTGGTAAGGGTGAGGTCCCCAGTTCGAATCTGGGTATCAGCACCATGAATAATATGTTCGGCAAATAAAACAGAATTTGCTTGGCGGCAATAGCGCGGTGGTCCCACCTGACCCCATGCCGAACTCAGTAGTGAAACACCGTAGCGCCGATGGTAGTGTGGGGTCTCCCCATGTGAGAGTAGGGAACTGCCAAGCTTTAATACAAAGTCAAAAAGCCACTCATTTGAGTGGCTTTTTGCATTTCTACCTTAATAATATACACAATGAATTTCAAGATGTGTCACGGCGGCAAGGGAGTAACAAATTCGTCGGGAACGAATTTGCCCAGCCAAAGGCTGGCCTCCGGTGAGAGGCAGGAGCCTCTCAGTAATCCCCGAGAGCATAGATAACTATGTGACCGGGGTGAGCGAGCGCAGTCAACAAAGAGGCAACTTGAAAGACGAAGTGTATAGGTATTTACTGACTTATCTTTCAAATGCAGAGTCTGCTAGACTACAGTCAAATTACTTATTGAGCCTGAATTGAATGCCTGTCTGTAAATCAACCCAACTCAAAACATTTAACACATTTGGTATATCTGCAAATGCCAATCGTATTAGCGTAGCTGCCTCTGTTGAATCACTTCTGGCTTTATGGCATGAGGCGGTAGAAGATAATCAGCCTATCCTATTGCTGGGAGGAGGGAGCAATGTTCTCTTCACAGAAGATTTCAAAGGCACTGTGATTCTGAATCGTATTACTGGTGTTGATGTACAAGAATCGGATACAGCATGGAATATTCATGTTGGTGCGGGTGAAAATTGGCATGAGCTGATTCTTTATTTACTCAAACTCAAGATCTATGGTTTGGAGAATTTAGCCCTTATTCCCGGAAATGTGGGCTCTGCACCTATTCAAAATATCGGGGCTTACGGAATTGAATTCAAACAGGTCTGTGAGTACGTTGATTTAATTGAGCTGAAAACAGGAAAGCAGATTCGCCTGATGGAAAATGAATGTGGGTTTGCTTACAGAGATAGTGTTTTCAAACATGAATATAGTGATGGTTATGCAATTACGGCGGTTGGTTTAAGGCTGAATAAAGTGTGGAAACCAATACTCACTTATGGTGGCTTAACAAAATTCTCGCATGATGACGTAACACCAGAGCAGATTTTTCATACAGTATGTGAAATGCGTCAGAGTAAATTACCAGATCCTGCGATCACAGGAAATGCAGGAAGCTTCTTCAAGAACCCAATTATATCAGCAGAATTGGCAGAGAAAATTAAATCTGAGTACCCTGAGTGTCCCCAGTATCATCATAATGAACATAGTGTAAAAATAGCGGCGGGCTGGTTGATAGATAAGTGTCATCTAAAAGGGTATCACATTGGTCATGCGGTAGTTCATCAGAAACAAGCATTAGTATTAATCAATCAAGGTAATGCGACAGGACATGATGTTATTGCTCTGGCTACTTATGTTCGCAAGCAAGTAGCTGAAAAATTCAATATTTATTTAGAACCGGAAGTCCGTTTCATTGGGAATGTAGGTGAAATAGATGCGGTGGAATGTATTTCATGAAAGATGTTAGTACTCCATTAAAATTAATTAAAATTTTATCAGATGGTGAAATTCATTCGGGTCAGCAATTGGGCCAGAAGCTAGGGATGAGTCGGGCAGGGATAAATAAACATATTCAGGCTATTCGTGAATGGGGCGTGGAAATATTGACTATCGCGGGTAAAGGTTACCGCTTTCCTGCACCAATGAATCTCCTTAGCAAAGATATAATTGAAAATTATCTGCCTGAAAGTCGAATTGAAGTTATTCCGGTTATTGACTCTACCAATCAGTACTTATTAGAGAAATTAACAGAACTTAGTTCAGGTGATACCTGCGTTGCAGAATATCAATATGCAGGAAGGGGGCGCCGCGGAAGGCAATGGGTTTCTGCTTTCGGCCGTAATTTATATTTATCTATGTTCTGGCGATTAGAACAAGGGCCTGCAGCAGCGATTGGGTTGAGTCTGGTTGTGGGTATCGTGATCGCAGAAGTTTTGAATCGTCAGGGAGCTGATAAGGTAAAAGTAAAATGGCCTAATGATCTATATCTGGATGACAAAAAGCTGGCAGGTATATTAGTTGAGCTAATGGGCAGAACTGGAGATGCGGCTCAGATTGTCATCGGTATTGGTATGAACATCTCGATGAGTAGTGAGCAACAAAAAATAATTAACCAACAGTGGACTAATTTACAGCAAGCCGGTGTAACTGTTGAAAGAAATAAACTCGTTACTGAGATTGTTACTGAGCTGAAGAGGGCATTAGTTCAGTTTGAAAATGAAGGATTACAACCTTTTGTTTCCAGATGGTTTAAGTTAGATAATTTTATGAATCGTCCTGTGAAGTTAATAATTGGTGAGCAAGAAGTTTATGGCATAGCCCGTGGCATTGATCAACAAGGCGCTTTGTTGCTTGATATTGACGGGATAGTCACACCTTATATTGGTGGTGAAATATCCCTGAGAGGCTGTTAGTGAGAAGGCCGGAAGTATTTTCCGGCTTTTTGGCATTATTTTCTTAACCTAACGCTTTCAATCGCATGGTTGGTGCCTTTGGTTAAAATTAGGCTGGCACGCTCTCTGGTAGGCAGGATATTTTGTTGTAGGTTGAGCCCATTAATTTCTCGCCAAATATCAGAGGCTACCTTTATTGCTTCTTCCGTTGTTAACTTAGAATAATTGTGGAAATAGGAGTCAGGATCAGAAAAAGCACCTTGCCGGAATTTAAGAAAACGGCTGACGTACCATTGTTCAAGTAATTGTTCTGACGCATCAACATAAATAGAAAAATCAACAAAATCAGAAACAAAAACATGATGTGGTTCATGGGGGTAATCCATACCACTTTGCAACACATTTAAACCTTCCAGTATCAGAATATCGGGTCGTTCGATGATAAGTTGTTCATCAGGGACGATATCATAACTGAGGTGAGAATATACGGGAGCGGCAACCTTTTCGGCCCCTGATTTTATATCGGAGACGAATTTTACCAGACTACGCATATCGTAGGATTCAGGGAATCCTTTCTTTTTCATTAGGCCGCGTTCATTCAATATATCGTTAGAATGTAAGAAGCCATCAGTTGTTACCAGCTTTACACGACGATGTTCAGGCCAGCGGCTTAGTAATGCCTGCAATAAACGGGCTGTTGTGCTTTTGCCAACGGCAACGCTGCCGGCAATACCAATAACATAAGGTATCTTTTGTCCTCCGGTTCCTAAAAATTGTTCAAGAACAGCTTGTCGCCGAAGGTTAGAGCTAATATAAAAATTAAGTAGACGGGATAATGGTAAGTAGATCTCAACCACTTCGTCTATTGAGATATCTTCATTAATTCCTTTTAAGGCAGAAAACTCTTCTGCTGTTAATGTTAGAGGCACCGAGTCACGCAAGGTTGCCCAATGTTCACGATCAAATTGTAAATATGGGGTCGTTAAAAAAGGTTCTTTCTCATTCATAAGCCAACATCTGCCTGTCTATGCAGGTTGGACGGGCACTCTTGCACACCCGTATCCGACAAAAAATAAATCTCATCATATCGGCTGAGCTATCGTAGGCGTAGAATTTTTTATCATTTTAGTAATTTTTTTGATGGAAAATACAAAATTGCGAAAAATAAGCGGTCTTGGAGCTATTTTTAATTTAAAAAATAGGCATCGAAGAGGTTGTTCACTCCTGAAAGTAGACTACTTACCCCACGTCTTGATACTTTAATTATATAGTTTCTGGCTATTATTTGTACCCTATCTAATTAAAAAATCATCAAAAAAGCCTTATCTGAATGGAATGTGAGCAAAAGAACAAAAAAAATAAATTTTTTGTTGCATCGGAGACGAATACTACCTAGAATGCGCAGCACTTGATGCCGGCATAGCTCAGATGGTAGAGCAACTGACTTGTAATCAGTAGGTCCCGAGTTCGATTCTTGGTGCCGGCACCATTAAAAATTTGGAAAGGTGGGGTTCCCGAGCGGCCAAAGGGAGCAGACTGTAAATCTGCCGTCACAGACTTCGAAGGTTCGAATCCTTCCCCCACCACCATGAACCAGTTTTCATCTTGAGTGTTCTGCTCGAGTTAATACTCCAGACAAAATACTTGAGATACAATACAGCTGATTAAAGTCAGGTAGCCGAGTTCACGCGGGCATCGTATAATGGCTATTACCTCAGCCTTCCAAGCTGATGATGCGGGTTCGATTCCCGCTGCCCGCTCCAAGATGTGCTGATATAGCTCAGTTGGTAGAGCACACCCTTGGTAAGGGTGAGGTCGGCAGTTCGAATCTGCCTATCAGCACCACTTCCCTAGTTCTTGTCTCCTGATTTTCTTCCTGTTGATATCTAAAACAAGCAAAATTGCTTGGTTGATGTGGTGAAACCACCGATTCCGTGTCTTAGAGGGACAACCTAATGTCTAAAGAAAAGTTTGAGCGTTCAAAACCGCACGTTAACGTTGGTACTATCGGCCACGTTGACCACGGTAAAACTACCCTGACTGCTGCAATCACCACCGTTCTGGCAAAAACCTACGGCGGTAGCGCACGTGCA
>NZ_JBBMXG010000043.1:0-4187 GCF_037996705.1 Xenorhabdus bharatensis
CTGATTTCATCGCGGTTAATTCAGATTGTACGGTGCTGCCATCACTAGTCCCAATAAGAGAGGCACCATGATTGGAAGATAATATTGCCGTTTCCACCAAACCGAGGTTTTATAGAACACTATGTGAATACATAATAAGACTGATAACAGCAGACGAAAGGCAATAACCAAAAAAGTAATAAGCAAAAGCATACACATTTTATAGTTCACTTAATACCCAATATTCCAATTTATAGAAACACTAGATAAAAAGAACAAAATACAAACAAAATATGGTTGTTTTTAGTGCTTTTTTTCACGTTGCACAGTGTATGAGTGAAAAATTCTCATTTGCCCTAACTCCAGTAATAGCACGTTTTTTAGTCTTGTTATGTGACTACAGTGGGACTACAATCAATAGCTATTATGTAAAGAAAGAGGGGGTTTTTATGGCTAATGAAACTTATGTCAGGGCGAAAATTGACCCTAAAACTAAAGAACTTGCAACTATTGCACTCCAATCTATGGGGTTGACAGTAAGCGATGCTATTCGCATGTTGATGGTACAGGTAGCGGAAAAAAATACGCTACCCTTCAAAGTGAAAGGTACTCATTACCGGAATGCTTCTCGCACAAAAGCTGCTATTAAACAGCTTGAAAGTGGGAATGGTAAAACGTTTGATAGTGTTTCTGCTTTCATGGATGATCTGAACAATGATGAGGAAGATTAGTCGTTCTTCTGAGTTCAAGAAGGACTATAAGCGCGTGAAGAAAGGTAAATATCGCGCAACTATCGATGAAAGTTTAGTTGAAATACTGGATATATTGGTAAACGATAAACCAATCCCGCCAAGATACGTCGATCATCCACTAAAAGGAAACTGGCGGGGTTTCCGGGACTGTCATCTTCACCCAGATCTACTGCTGATTTACAAAAAAGTTGGTAATACCGTTTTGGAGCTTGCCCGATTAGGCTCCCACAGCGAGTTATTCTGATAACTCTCGAGTAAACCGTCCGCTAGGGCGGATTTTTTTACCTGCTGCACACCTAAAAATTCAACCAACTGATTTAAAACAAAAATATCTCAACCAATTTGTACCTCCTACCACACATGTCTAACCATATGATTTTTCAGTCTTAATCCGCCAATATATGCCCACACCTTAACAGGAGAGAACGCTAATATGGCACAAGATTATCATCACGGAGTCCGTGTACAGGAAATTAACGAAGGTACTCGTACCATTACTACCGTTAGCACTGCTATCGTCGGTATGGTTTGTACTGGTCCTGACGCAGACGCAAAAACATTTCCATTAAATACTCCGGTTCTGCTTACTGACGTTATGAGCGCCAGTGGTAAAGCTGGACAAAAAGGTACTTTGTCCGCATCACTGAAAGCAATCGCTGCTCAGGCTCTGCCTGTGACTGTAGTTGTTCGTGTGGAAGAGGGCGAATCTGAAGAAGCAACAATTTCTAATATTATCGGTGGTGTTACTGACGCTGGTAAGAAAACCGGTATGCAGGCACTGCTGGCGGCACAAAGCCAGCTCGGTGTTAAACCACGTATTCTGGGTGTTCCGGGTCTGGATTCAAAAGCTGTGGCTCTTGAACTGGCGGGTATTGCCGAGAAACTGAAAGCAATGGCGTATGTCAGCGCTTATGGCTGTAAAAAAATTGAAGAAGTTATTAAATACCGTGAATACTTCAAGCATCGCGAGCTGATGCTGATTTGGCCTGATTTCCTGAGCTGGGATACTGTTACTAACAGCGAAGCGACTGCTTTTGCAACTGCTCGTGCTCTGGGCCTGCGCGCTAAAATCGACGAAGAAACCGGCTGGCATAAAACTCTGTCCAACGTTGGTGTCAATGGTGTGACTGGTCTGTCTGCTGATGTCTTCTGGGATCTGCAAGATACTGCAACTGATGCTGATCTGTTGAACAAAAGTGGTGTTACTACCCTGATCCGTAAAAACGGTTTTCGTTTCTGGGGTTCCCGCACTTGTTCTGATGATGCGCTGTTCCAATTCGAAAGCTACACCCGTACCGCTCAGGTTCTGGCTGACACCATGGCTGACGCACATATGTGGGCAATCGACAAACCACTGACGCCATCACTAGTACGCGACATTATTGAAGGCATCAATGCTAAGTTCCGCGAGCTGAAAGCCGGTGGTTACATCATTGATGGTCGTTGCTGGTATGACGACAAAATCAACGATAAAGACACCCTGAAAGCAGGCAAACTGACCATCGATTACGACTATACCCCTGTACCGCCACTGGAAAACATGATGTTACGCCAGCGCATTACAGATAGTTACCTGATGGATTTCGCGAAAAGTATCAATAAATAAGGGGCTAACTGATGGCATTACCTCGCAAACTTAAGTACCTGAACTTGTTCAACGATGGCAACAATTATCAGGGTATCGTGGAAGAACTGACACTTCCTAAACTGAGCCGAAAACTGGAAGCCTATCGTGGTGCCGGTATGAACGGTAGCGCAATGGTAGATCTGGGTCTGGATGAAGGTGCATTGGATGCGGAATTCACTCTGGGCGGGATCGAATCTCAGCTGTACAAACAGTGGGGCATTGCACAAGTGGATGGCGTCATGCTGCGCTTTGCCGGCTCTTTTGAGCGCGAAGATACAGGTGACGTGGTTGCAGTTGAAGTTGTGATGCGTGGCCGTTTTCAGGAATTCGATCACGGTACTTATAAACAAGGCGACAACACACAAACCAAAATTACCGCTAAAAACACTTACTTCAAATTGACCTGGGATGGCGAAGAACTGATTGAAATCGACACTGTCAACATGGTTGAAAAAGTGGGCGGAGAAGATCGTCTGGCACAGCATCGCCGCGCTATCGGTCTGTTTTAATCACTCTTTGATTAACAAATTTTAAAACTTATTTCCTGTCTCACCCAGCATATTCGCGGCTGAGACAGGTTTTTACTCGGATAAACAAGGTTGAATTATGACTGAAGCACTGAAAACTCAAAATGAAGATCTGCGCACAATCGAATTGGAAGCTCCACTGGCGCGAGGCAACGGAAAAATCACGGAAGTGACGGTACGTAAACCTACCAGTGGTGCGCTGCGCGGTGCTCGTTTACAGGCACTGCTGGAAATGGATGTGGATTCTATGTTGCTGATTCTGCCACGTGTCACCACACCTGCATTGACCAAGAATGACCTGATGATGATGTCACCCGGTGATCTGATTAATCTCAGTGTGGAGGTGGTCAATTTTTTGTTGCCGAAGTCGGTCAAGTCCGATTCCCAGAACGATTAACCGTTGATGAACTGGTGGCAGATATTGCCACCGTTTTTCACTGGAGACCGGCAGATACAGATGAAATGTCACTGTCGGAATTATTGGACTGGCGACATCGGGCCATTTTAAGAAGTGGTGCGGAGAATGAGTAATATACAATCACAGGTAAACAAGGTACTCAGTGCCGTAAGTAAATTGACCAGTTCCTTTAAATCTTTTCAACGGCATCAGAAAAAACTGGTGGATACAACAGATAAAATTCATAATCAGTTTAAAAAGCTTAATAAAACCGTTGAAAGTTTAAAACCTATTGTCGGATATGCGCAGGAAACTGCGCGTATGCGTGCCGATCTTAAAGCCTACAATCAAACAATTAAGCAATCTTTTTCTGCGCAGCAGAATTCGTCAAGAATGACGCAGGTGAGTGCTGCGAGTCAATCAGTCAACATTACTCAAATAACTCAGAGTGTCAGCCAAGTAAATTCATCTAGCAAGAAAAGTGAAGTTAATCTTGGTGTCACTGGGAATATAACTAACAATTTCACCTTGTTAGATAAATTAATTATTAATATCAACGCCAGAATAAAGATTTTCGGTAATGTTGGCATAAGGGTTTTTAGTTCGTTAAAAGTAGGTGTTCGTATATTTTCTTCACTATCCATTAATATATTTAGCTCATTGGGTATGAGATTCAATATTTTTGGTAAGTTAGGGGTGAAGATATTTGGCTCATTGAAGATAAGTCTGAATATATTTGGTCAGTTGGGATTTAGAATATTCGGATCTTTAAGGGTTGGGCTGAATGTCTTTGGGCAATTAGGTCTAGGAATATTTGGCTCATTGAAGATAAGTCTGAATATATTTGGTCGGCTGGGAATTAGAACCTTCGGCTCTTTAAGGATTGGACTGAGTATCTTTGGACA
>NZ_JBBMXG010000044.1:0-4102 GCF_037996705.1 Xenorhabdus bharatensis
TGACCCGCGTTCAGAAAGAGCGCCTTGCCCCTTCTGAATATGCAATATCAAAGCCCAGTTTGTGCTGCGGGTGGCAGATTTGGTGAAACCTGAAAGTACTCCATGCTCTGCCACGTATTGATGAAATCACCGTTGATGTAGATAAAACGCCTTATGCGTATTACTTCCAGCAGGCGGGTAATGGAATTTATGCTCGTCAGGCGTTGCTGTCGCAGGTACTGAATGAAAATGTTGTTATCGAGTAATAAAGAAATAACAGGTTAACATAAATAAACAGTGACAAATATTATAGCTAAGAAAATTACATCTGAGCCATAATATTATTTCCCGCCAAATGCTTTAATATCAGTTTATTAAACACTCCCTTTATAAATTGATTATTGCTTGCCAAAAATTACGTTATTCCATCCATGATGTTACACCGACACCTCAGATCGACCAGAAAACCCTACTGTCTATATAATAAAATCTATCCATCCACAACATTCATACATTAAAAATAATATAAAAAAACACTTGCCAATTTTGGACATTATTGTAGTGCTTTACCATACTTAAATATGCTTTTTTCTTTTAGTAAATTGACTGAATATAAGTTATACATCCATTAATAATTTCACAATAAAATTTAATATATCAATCTAATTTAATAAAAAGGCCTACATGTATTTTTATTAAAATTATAATATTAGTTAAGGTTACACTATGAAAAACAATAAATTATATTTCATGACATTTCTCACCACTTTATTCTGCTTTAACACAGTCAGTGTGGCTAAATTAATCAATGAGAGTGTTAACTCTAGTGAAGAAAACAAAAACCCTAAAAAAAAGAACTCTATTTTTTCAAAATATTATAATTTAACATTTGAAAACATCAGTAAATATGATTCTGAAATTAAAGTATTAGGTAGTGACTGCATGTATGATGTTGGAAATAAAAATATTAATTTAAAACCTGAAGGTAAATATAACCAGCCAATTGAGGATAGTGACAACGCCAATCCGTTTAGTGGGGAGTTTTGCCAAGGTAGTCCAAAATACGTAATATGGAAAACAACTCTTAAAAAAAATGGAGATAATTATGAATCATGCATTTTAAAATTAAGAACAGCCTCAAAAGGTTTATTTTCATGGGTTACAACAGTTCGCGCATACGACTGTAATCTTAAAATAACTGCTAAATGTAGCGGAGAGAATTGTTTAAATACATATGTTGACAGTAAGAAAAGTGATTATGCGGTTATAAGCATCGATAATACATGGGAACCACCAGAGATTATCTCCTCTGATCCACCCACTCAGGCCCAAAATAACTATATTAACATTACAGGACAAGGGCTTATGAAAGATGACTCGTTACCTTATCTTGTCACTAATTTTGACCAAAATAAATATAAAGTTGAGCTTATAGAAGGAAAAAAGACTCACTGGCAGGCAAAAGTTTGGATAAACTGCGAATTAATTCCCAGAAAAATTAGTATTAAGGGTATTGAAAGTTCAGAAATTACTATTAAAGGGCCACCATGTGGTGCAACCATAACCTCAATGAAGGATGCTCAAATTATACCTGATGGAAAATATGACATATCCGGTTTAATTAACTCTAAAATTCCAGATGATGCTAAAAAAATTAAAGTAGCAATTTCTAGTTTTGATGATCCTGATTACACTCATCCTTCTGAACCAAGGAAAGAGTATACCCCTGATGTTGATTTTAATTCCGGCACATGGAGCATTAAAGGTTTAAACTCAAAATGTTTTAATTACTATAAAGCATCAGTGCTTTTTAACCAGAATAGGAAAGAAGGAAATAATCTACCCGGAAAAAGAGAAATTAAATTTGGAGTAGCACATTGTCCGGTAAAAATCACAAAACCTGTTATGCATGAATTTATTACTTCAAAAGAAGAAAGCCCTAAACAGATTACAATTGAAGGGAAAGTAACAGAAAAAACACCTCTCGATATAATTGCAAACTACTATTCAAATGGTGAACATGTTCTCCCAATTATTTCTCGCATTGGAAATAATTGGCAAACAAAAATGAGTGATGCTCCTGCCGGTTTTATAAAAATTAAAGCTAAAAATACAGGAACACCAAATGTTCCCATTCAAAATAGCAATGACGAAGTCACTATACTGAAATCAAAAGATTTCTCTGTAAAATATGAAATCATCGATAATGTATTTACCCACTTTTATGGAACTTCCATGCCTACAGAGGATAAAAAAATCAGTGATTTCAAAGAAAGCCTCCATCCTAAAATAATAATATTTTCTGATGATGTAAAAGCGGAAGAAATAATTCCTGATGAAAAAGGAAATTGGAGTTCAGACAATGAATATTATGCTAAACGAGGAGTATACTTTTTTACTATCCATGAAACATCTGATAATGAAAATTATCCAGCAAGGAAAGATAAAAAACTGGAATGTACTGGAGGTAATGACCATATAACTTGTATTGAAAAAAATAATTAATCTCCCTATTAACGAGGCTGCTATGATTATATTTAAAGTATTTTTTATCCTCTCGTTATTATCTTACAGTGTAAATGTATTTTCAGATACTGTATTGCCCCCCCACCCAATAGAAACAATTGCTGGAGGAGAAGAAAGCTGTATTGATAGTAAAGATAGCAAATGCAAACCTTGGGTTGTAAATATCCGTCTTGAAGATAAATTAGGAAAAGATGTTGGTACATGTAGTGGTTCGCTGATCTCTCCAAGCTATGTTTTAACAGCAGCACATTGCCAGGGTGACAATAAAAAAATTGAAAAATATTCGATTGAAAATTACGAAAAAAAAGTAATGGGTACTGCACCATATGAAAATTTTGTTCCATACTCTGATATCGAAGGTAATGGCGCAGATTTTGCAATAATAAAATTAGATAATTCTATTGATTTAGCTAATTATGGCCATGTTCGTCGTTTCTTTAACTATGATGAAGCTTATGAAAAAATAGACAAGGATTATTATAACGCTTCTATCTATGGCTATGGTAATTTGGGAATTGATCCAACAACAGGAAATCAGATAAGAAATACAGAAGGAAAACAGCAGAGAGCTGATGTTAATATTGTCATTGATGCCATAGATTATTACCGAAATCATGGGCTTCTTATAAAAGAAAATGAAAATTTAAAGCCAGGAGTTGCACAAAATTCAGACTCTGGTGGCCCGGTTATTTGGCATGATACAATCATCGGTGTTATATCCACAGGATTAAGTACTCTTAAAGATAACAATAAAGCTCGTCCATTGTTTTTCGCTTCAGATGTTACAGGAAAATATAATTTTTCCAATTTTACTGTCGTAAAAAACCTAGGATATTGGTTTTCTAAAAACATGAAAAAAATATGGATCGACAATCCGGATTGGGGTGAAAAATTAAGTAAAAGGAGAGAAAACATACCTATAGAGGGATTTGGTCGTCCATCCACTGAGATCAATCTTCGTTACTCCATTAATCACGAAAATGAAAAAAATACTAAATGTCCGGTACGCTCAACTAGTGAATGGACATGTAATATCCCATATGATTCTTATTTTACTAAAGAAATTAAGGAAAATAATGAATATAAAATTACTATTACAGCTGAAGAATTAAATAGCAAAGATAAACCATGGGAAAGTGATACCATAACAGCAATAATACCAAACATAAATCAAGAGATTGGCATTATTTACCCATCAGATAAATCAACAGTTCTAACCAAAGACTTTACCATACGTGGATACGCCGCCCCTGGTTCTGATATAGAATTGATATTAAGATCTAATTACGATAAAGAAATTTACAAACGGGATAAATTATGCCCTGGGCTTTATAAAGAAGAATTTATAAAAACAGGTAAGAATGGATTATGGTCATGCAGTATAATGCCTGATATTAATCTTAAAAATTTAGGAAAAGATAACAACTATAATATAACTGTATATCAAAAATCCCAAAATAAAAAAATCAGCGATCAAGTCAGCATTAGTTTAAAACCAGAAGATTATTCCACTTTAAATGTTGAGCCAAACAAAAATAGAAAAGGAAGCATATATAGAAAAATATTAGAATATAATGTAAATTATGCTAACAATGCA
>NZ_JBBMXG010000045.1:0-3564 GCF_037996705.1 Xenorhabdus bharatensis
AAAACCTCGGTTTAGCGGAAGCCAAAACTAAAGCGGACAACGCATTGCCACGCAGTGGGGGCGAAGTTACTGGTGACATCACGATTTCTACTGACAGTGAGATAGCTTGGCGTAGAAATACGGACATGGCTGCAATTGGCTTTAAAAACACAGGAGATGGTGATAACGACTCTTATATGTGGTTTAAAACTGCAGATAACGGTAACGAATATTTCAAATGGCAGCATAGCCTTTCAGGGGGAGGAACCTCTGAGTGGATGAGCCTAAAATCGGATAATCTTCGGGTTAAAGGGCACTCTGTTTACCATGAAGGGAATAAACCTACTGCCGCAGATGTTGGAGCGTATTCTAAAGAAGAAACAGATGTACAGATAAACAAAGTTGATAGCGAATTTAACCAATTTAAAACGAGCATACAGGAATATATTCCTCTTCCTTTAAATCTTTTTAGTAACTCAATGATGCGATCAGTTGAGCCGGAAGGACATCCAACTAACTATACAGCAGTAGGATGTACTATACAGGCTGTGCACCCTTGGACTAAAGGGTTTGAAGGTCCTTACGCAGAAGTAGCTCCTCCTAATGTAGCTCCAGATCCAGACTCGGCAAATGAAAATAATCCGTACTGGTATGGTAGATATTATTTAGGTGCTCGTATGGGGCGTGGTGGTTTAGCTGATGGATGGGGTGGAATAGTCTCAGGTAAGATTTTGAAAATAACATCGACTACTGCATCCTCAGGGCATAAATTTTTTAGAATTCCAGTCGAGACTTATGGAGTGTTTGAACAATTGGGCCTTCGCTTTTGGGTGAAAATAGTCAAAGGTAAATTAGGTATGGGGGTAGATAATGGGTACGAAATTAAATACGATGATGGCACTTCCTATACACCACTAAGTTATGTCATTGAAAAAGCAGATGCAGATGCAGCTCAAGATGGTTGGCTATTTGTCGATAAATTAATCGATATATCTCGAGTAACTACCGTGCAAGGTAATGTTCTAAATTTTGGTTTACCTCATGATGAAGACTGTGAAATTTATGTTGCTCTTCCTTATTTATACGTGCCAATGGCTAATAAGTCTATGACAGTAGCTGCTGGTGAAACGAGTGCATATCCGGTATTTACCCCAGGAAAACAATCATGAAAGTAATAAATAAAATTGATAATAGAATTATTGGTATCTTTAATTCCAGTACTGCTGAAGAAGACGTTAAATTACTAGGTTATAACATAGACGATTGTGAATTTATCAAATCTCAATCAGAATTAGATCGAGATAATCTTTTATATTTAAAATCGACAGATTGGCTTGTGACAAGACACCGTGATCAGTTGAGTTTGGAAATTGAATCTTCGATTACTAACGAAGAGTATAAGTCTCTTTTGATAAAACGCCAAGAAGCAAGAGCATCTATTGTCGATCAGGATGCTTTAAATAAATATTATTTGGTCTTTGGTGAAAAAAATAATAAATACTAAATTCCTTCCTTACGCTAAATAGCTTTCTAAAATGATAGGATAATGCTTGACACCTTGCAGCGCGAGGTGTCAAGCTCTGTTCTATCCTTACTGGCTCACTATTATGAAAAGGTATTCAGATAAAGCCATAAAAGGAATAATCTTACCCCACTACTTTTATAATTTTATTTAAAAATAACTTTTATCTTTTTTTAAAATAAATATAGATCAATGAGATTTTTAATTATCACCTATAATTAAATATGGATGTTAACATGAACATAAAAATTAAACTCCTGCTGTAACCATAGCAGATTTATGCCAACTATTCAAAGAAACTGAATAATATGATTCAAGGGTTTCTCCAAACGTTATTACTAAATAGAGAGATACAGAATGATTTGGCCACCCATCATATAATTCTGTCAATTCTCCTGTTTCACTAATATAATTCCTATACATAACTTTTACACCGGTTGGCAGTAGTCTGTCATCACTACCTGAAATTTTATCAATTCTAAAAGCAGTATGGGTAGCTCCTGTTCTCCTGATTATCGCTTTCATCCAGCCATTCGGAGATGATATTGTTAACTCGACAGGCAAATGATCGTAATAATAAGAGCTGTTAGTACTATATGGTAGTAAAGCAAATGGCAATGGAAAATAAACTGTTTCAGGTAAAGATACAGCTGCTGGAACAGCACTCGAGCTTTCTTGAAAATTAAAATAGGGATATTGATAAACACACGATTCATTTTCTGTCGGCTTCAATGATCCAGTATTCATTTCATAATTAGCAATCTGTTTAACTGAGGTTAGAGCTCGTTCTCGTAGCACAATACCATTAAAATAGCATACTTCAGGTAAATCTTTTCCTACATAAACAGAGATTGTTTTCCATCCTCTTCCGACTAAACATCCCAAATGTACATATTTTCCATATTGATGATTTCTACCAGATTGTACTAAATACCCAGTGGTTTCTTGAATATTACGATTACCCAATGATTTCAATGTAATACGATTTATTGCTTTCTCCCCACGGTTATCATCTGGATATTGAGTAGATGCTGTATAAGAAAGAGATATATTTAATCCTTCGAATAAACCAACTCCATATACATCCATGAATTCAGTATCCATAAAAAACGTATATGAGATTCGATTACCTTCATCCTTCATTGGTCCAGTGGACATATTATTAAGATATGATCCATACGATGTATGCAGACCTGTAGAACGATAGATATAACCAATTCCTTCAGAGCCTCGTCCATTCTGTAAATGGATTTCTCCCTTAACTAGTTTTGGAGATTGTACCCAACCACCGGCCATAATAAAGGCACCGACAGCATTCCCGTATTTGTTATATCCTTGAGTATTAAAATGTACATTATCTGAATAAACACCGTCATAGATCGAATATTGGACAACTGTATCGCTCTCAAAAATAGGACATCCATATATATTAGCTAATGCTCTAATAGCTTGTGTAAAATATTGAGAATGATGATTTACTGAATTAAAGATAATTGGTGTTGTTGTATGCAATACAACCCCACATCCCCAATCAACATAACGCTGAATGAGTTTTTCCATATAGTGTATATACTCGTCAAATGTAGCCAGATGCCCACCGCCAGAATCATTAATTCCTAACATGATATGAGCGACATGGGCATTAGGGTTGTTAGTCCATCTTTCATAGCAAGTTCTGGCAGTATCTCCAGAATAACCTCGATTGATTACATGATGGCTTGCACCAGTATATAAATTTAATATATACATCAGCGCCATTGGGTATGTGACGGGTGCATGCGTTGCTCCATCCCCATTATCAGGTGGAACTATATCCTTGGATTTTGTATCAAATCCAGCGGTCATACTGTCACCAACACAAACGACAGTAACGTCTTTATTGTGTTTAAATTCATTGTAGGCCAATGCTAAATTAATGGCATTACGACGACTGTAATCTGCTGCGGTGGTGGCTGATTTCATCGCGGTTAATTCAGATTGTACGGTGCTGCCATCACTAGTCCCAATAAGAGAGGCACCATGATTGGAAGATAATATTGCCGTTTCCACCAAACCGAGGTTTT
>NZ_JBBMXG010000046.1:0-2217 GCF_037996705.1 Xenorhabdus bharatensis
ATTCTTTTGCGCTGACAGATAACGTTGCCAGCTTTCCAGCTGGGCGAAACTCACCTGTTGCGCCGTGATGATCCCCCGTTCATCACACCAACGGACGAACTGCATCAGATTCGACTGATAGTGTAGCCGGGTGTCCCGCGTATAACGCAGGGTATCTAGGTGTTCAATGTAATTCTGGATATGTTGTCTGAGTGTAATCGATGCCATGAGAAGCCCTCTGTCTGTGTGAGAAGCACTGTGGTTACGATGGGATAAATTCATGTGGTGGGAACCGTGTTTTTTGAGGTTGTCCGACCGCTTTTCGGTGAAGCCTTTCTGTGTCTGCCTTTGCGATGATGTTGCTATGCCGACCGCCCGCCGACTGAACCCCGACCGGGGGGCGACCGCTGATGGATTGACCCCGACCGGAGAAAGTCATACCTGCCCTGTCACGGCACGATAAGGCCGCACAGGTACGCGGTGTCGCTGTCGTCGCCGTCAAACAGCAGTTCATAGGCGAACGTCAGCCCGCGCCGGTGCAACAGCAGATATTCCATTTCAACCAGCCGGGACAGGTGCACTTTCAGTTGCGTATCGCCCCATTGCACCGCATCGCGCAACTGCTTGCGGGTAAAAATCCTCTCATGCCGTGGCTGACCGCTGTCCCGTATCCATGCCTGTATCAGCAGCAGTAACTTACGGGTCTGTGGCGGCATTTCGTCGAGCGTCCGGCCTAAGATTTCATGCGCAAGCTGGTTGGCTAATTTGATATCGTCTTTGCTGACTTCGATATATTCAAGCCGCTTGCCACGATGCTCAGCGGTTTTGATGTCCCGCTGGTACTGGTGCAACAAGGCGATACTCTGGATCAGGGTGAGATATTTCATATGGTCACGGCGGGTGCGGGTTTTGTCTGACATAAAGGTGAGCTGGCTGGCATACGGATTGACCACATTCAGCGGCTTAAGTAGCCGCTGCACGTTCTGGTGAAGCGCCGTCAGATAGTCGCGCTCATTCTCGGCCAACAAGCCTTCGAGCGTTTGCTTCTGCCGTTGCAGGGCGTGGATCGCTTCGGTCTGCTCGCGGGATTCGTTCACCGTCAGCACCAGACAGCGGTTCAGTAATTCTTCATCCACATCAATGGCGGTCGTCGTTAACATCAGCATCACCGGGCCTTTGACGGTGTAGCTTTTGGTGACCAGGTTTCCGGTCGCTTCATCCTTGCCCGTGCTTGCCATGGTCAGCTCACCGTCCGACTGCAACAGCTTGAGCGCATAGGCAGCCTGCCGCACCCCTTCTTCTTCCGCGATGGCTAATATTTTGTGCTGGAGATTGGTTTCACCGAGGTAGAACAGGCTTTGCCCGGTCATGGCGCTGTACTGGATGCGTTCTTCTTCGGGGATCAGGTTCAAGACGGCATCCATCAGGCTGCTCTTGCCGGCGGCGCTGCTGCTCTGGATCAGGACGGCTAACGGTTTGGGTAATTTTCGGCTCACCGCGGCCAGATAAGCGGCCAACAGATTAGTCGATTCACCGACCACGCCGCAGGCGGCTAAATCCGCGGTGATACGGCTGATGAGTTGGGGATCTTGCAATAACGTCAGGGCAGCCTGCTGCTCATCGGCATTCAGGGAGTTGGCGGTGTGTTCCGTTTCTGCTGCCATCCAAGAACGTTGCTCCAGCACCAGTAACACCCGCCCCAGTTCACGCTTGATCAGCGTATCCGGTAACGCCAGTTCCTGCGCGGCTTGACGCACGAACCCTGTCCGCGCACGGGCGCTCAGGATATCGAGGCTGTCCACGAACAGCGCTCCGCTGTTTCTATCCAGTAACTGTACGTTGATTTTCATGACCGCACCGATTTTCGGGGGTACACCGCGCAGACGCCATTCCTGCCCGTCCTGCCGGATAACGATATCCCCGTTGGCCTCAAGCGTTGTCACCACGCCCGGTTCTGGCACTAAGGCCGCCGTAGAGACGGGGACGGCAATGGCAGCATTTTGGTCTGACAGCGGTGTTTTCGTGGGTTCACCAAGCCATTGCGCGGATTCAAGTAACTGACCGAAGGCATTTTCCGGGTTTGCCACTTCGCAGCTAAACCGATTGGCATCGCGGCCTTCCGGGAATACCACCCGCCAAACATCCAGCCCCATCAGTTGCAACTCTGCCGCCAGTGTTGCCGCCGCTTCATTGCCCGCCTTGTCATTGTCATAGGCGATATGCACCTGCCGGAGTTCA
>NZ_JBBMXG010000047.1:0-2114 GCF_037996705.1 Xenorhabdus bharatensis
AGACCCGGCGATACCCGAATGGGGAAACCCAGTGCAATCCGTTGCACTATCTTGACCTGAATTCATAGGGTCAAGAGGCGAACCGGGGGAACTGAAACATCTCAGTACCCCGAGGAAAAGAAATCAACCGAGATTCCCCCAGTAGCGGCGAGCGAACGGGGAGGAGCCCAGAGCCATCAACAATATCAGCGTCAGGAGAACGGTCTGGAAAGGCCGGCAGTAAAGGGTGATAGCCCCGTATCCGAAGACGCTGGTGTTGGGAGCTCGATGAGTAGGGCGGGACACGTGGTATCCTGTCTGAATATGGGGGGACCATCCTCCAAGGCTAAATACTCCTGACTGACCGATAGTGAACCAGTACCGTGAGGGAAAGGCGAAAAGAACCCCGGCGAGGGGAGTGAAAGAGAACCTGAAACCGTGTACGTACAAGCAGTGGGAGCACCCTTTAGGGTGTGACTGCGTACCTTTTGTATAATGGGTCAGCGACTTATATTCTGTAGCAAGGTTAACCGTATAGGGGAGCCGCAGGGAAACCGAGTCTTAACTGGGCGTTAAGTTGCAGGGTATAGACCCGAAACCCGGTGATCTAGCCATGGGCAGGTTGAAGGTTGGGTAACACTAACTGGAGGACCGAACCGACTAATGTTGAAAAATTAGCGGATGACTTGTGGCTGGGGGTGAAAGGCCAATCAAACCGGGAGATAGCTGGTTCTCCCCGAAAGCTATTTAGGTAGCGCCTCGTGAATTCATCTTCGGGGGTAGAGCACTGTTTCGGCTAGGGGGTCATCCCGACTTACCAACCCGATGCAAACTGCGAATACCGAAGAATGTTATCACGGGAGACACACGGCGGGTGCTAACGTCCGTCGTGGAGAGGGAAACAACCCAGACCGCCAGCTAAGGTCCCCAAGTCATGGTTAAGTGGGAAACGAAGTGGGAAGGCTCAGACAGCCAGGATGTTGGCTTAGAAGCAGCCATCATTTAAAGAAAGCGTAATAGCTCACTGGTCGAGTCGGCCTGCGCGGAAGATGTAACGGGGCTAAACCATGCACCGAAGCTGCGGCAGCGACACGTAAGTGTTGTTGGGTAGGGGAGCGTTCTGTAAGCCGTTGAAGGTGTGTCGTGAGGCAGGCTGGAGGTATCAGAAGTGCGAATGCTGACATAAGTAACGATAATGCGGGTGAAAAACCCGCACGCCGGAAGACCAAGGGTTCCTGTCCAACGTTAATCGGGGCAGGGTGAGTCGACCCCTAAGGCGAGGCTGAAAAGCGTAGTCGATGGGAAACAGGTTAATATTCCTGTACTTGGTGTTACTGCGAAGGGGGGACGGAGAAGGCTATGTCATCCGGGCGACGGTCGTCCCGGTTTAAGCGTGTAGGTGGGCGGTCTTGGTAAATCCGGACGGCTGATAACACTGAGGCGTGATGACGAGGCACTACGGTGCTGAAGTGACAGATGCCCTGCTTCCAGGAAAAGCCTCTAAGCTCCAGGTAACATTGAATCGTACCCCAAACCGACACAGGTGGTCAGGTAGAGAATACTCAGGCGCTTGAGAGAACTCGGGTGAAGGAACTAGGCAAAATGGTGCCGTAACTTCGGGAGAAGGCACGCTGGCGTTAGGTGAAGAAACTTGCTTTCGGAGCCGAGGCCAGTCGCAGATACCAGCTGGCTGCAACTGTTTAATAAAAACACAGCACTGTGCAAACACGAAAGTGGACGTATACGGTGTGACGCCTGCCCGGTGCTGGAAGGTTAATTGATGGGGTTATCCGTAAGGAGAAGCTCTTGATCGAAGCCCCAGTAAACGGCGGCCGTAACTATAACGGTCCTAAGGTAGCGAAATTCCTTGTCGGGTAAGTTCCGACCTGCACGAATGGCGTAATGATGGCCAGGCTGTCTCCACCCGAGACTCAGTGAAATTGAACTCGCTGTGAAGATGCAGTGTACCCGCGGCAAGACGGAAAGACCCCGTGAACCTTTACTATAGCTTGACACTGAACACTGGTCCTTGATGTGTAGGATAGGTGGGAGGCTTGGAAGTGTGGACGCCAGTCTGCATGGAGCCATCCTTGAAATACCACCCTTTAATGGCTGGTGTTCTAACGTAGGCCCGT
>NZ_JBBMXG010000048.1:0-1728 GCF_037996705.1 Xenorhabdus bharatensis
ACAGAAGTTTGTTTCTGAGATGTTAGATACCGTGATTGAGAGCAGTAAAGAATAAGCGAAGAGATAACGCGGTGATGGCAGGGGGCAACCTGCCAACGCCGCTCACCACAAACAACTAACAAGGAGTTGAATGATGGCTAAGGCGCATTCTAAGCAAAACCATGCCGTAAATAAAGCGGCAAAAACAGAACGTTATTACACCGTGGGATACGTGCCGCAAAATGACAAGGCCAGTGCCCCGCCTGCGATCCACCTTAAAGGGCAATGGCTTAAGGCAGCAGGTTTTGATATTGGTGGTACACTCACCGTCAAAATTATGGACGGTTGTCTGGTGATTATTCCTGACAGCGATGACACCCGCACCATTAAGCAACAGTACCAACGCCAGCAAGACCAGCTAAGTAAGATGAAACTGTGGATACGGGAACTGATTGGGGATTATCAGGCGGGGTGATAATAAAAAACCGGAAGATCAATGGGATACTTCCGGTTTAATAATAAAAATAGTAAATGGAAACAGCTTATTTTAATTTAGTAATTCACTAAAATATTTCGTTTGATCTCATTTTCAATCATCGTCAATACCCAACAGTTCATAGAATTCCCGATAATCAACATCATCACTCGATATCCACGGTATATGTGAAGGTTTTTGCATCGGATTCTCAAGAAACTCCATAACAAGAATATGAGCTTCATTCAAATTGACACAACTACCTAATGGAACCAAGTTCTCATCATGTGCATCGATAAATTTATTAATTAGGTCAGGGTTAGCTAAAGCAAAATACCCTTCCTTACCATTAATATTATATGACATCGATACAGTTGAATTATCAAAACAATATATATACGCCAACTTGAAAAGGCCTTTATCAGGAGATTGATAACATATATATCCTTCAGGTAATTGTTTCCACAAAGAAACGTCCCCAGACAAAAATAATTTATCAAACTGCTCGATTGAGGGTGAATCATAAATCTGGCGGCTACCAGGGTATCTAATTTCAAATCCTTCCATCTTATTAATCTCTATTTTGCATGCAAAACTACTGAAGCACCATTTTTGGAGAATAGCTTCATTTGCTCAATGCCCATTTCTTTCATCAAGGCAGGTAAAAAACGTTCACAATGACCACAAGTCTGTCGATCAACATACATCGTGATTTCTTTTGGCATTACACCACCGGACTTTTCATAAGCTCGCATTAAGGCATGCCCTTCAGCATGGAAAGCTGAGGTTCCTTTCTCATCTTTAGATAAATAGTCAATCTTTTCATTCCATTTTTTACCTAATGCTTTATCCTTTTTTATCAATGTCCCAGAGTTTACACCAAATATCCGGCGGCCATTCATTTCAAAAAAGGCAACCGTACCCATGTTATCTCCCGGAGTTGGTATATGATCCCCTAAAGGTTCCATCTTGTTTTTCGAGCGCCTGAAACGATCGACTATTTTCCATGGTTCTTCACACCCAGCCAAACCCAGCGGATCAACCGCTTTGGTCGGGTTTCCAACATAAGCATACGGCTTTTCACCTCCAGCTAACCCAATCGGGTCCGGCGTCAGATACTGCCCCGCCACCGGCGAGTAATACCGGAACCGGTTGTAGACCAGCCCGCTCTCCTCATCCAGCCACTGACCGGCGAAGGGTCATCAGCTCCGAGGCAGTCATACCCGTAGGATAGCGCTAGCCCGCGCAGGGCAAGGCTTTCAGCGGGACACGTT
>NZ_JBBMXG010000049.1:0-1592 GCF_037996705.1 Xenorhabdus bharatensis
CGTGCATCAATTCAAGCGCTTCTTTTTGGGCATCTGTCAGGGTAATTTTCATGGCGCGATTTTGATCTGATAGGAATGAAAAATCAAGCATCTTCAATGACGATGGGTATAGTTGTTATCATAAATATGACTTATATTGAATGTTTCATTGATAAATGATAATTTAAAAATAAATAACCTCATAGTGATTTATTTTTAAATACATTCACTAAATAAATTACATAATTAATTAAGCGTTATAGGTATTTAATGGCCTTACTCGCACTAAACATATTTAAATTGGACATCAAATAAGTAAATCACCAAAAAATAAATTTTTAAAGAGTAATTATTCAAAATAAAAAATAACACAATTACACTCTGGATTTAAAAAATAAAATCAATATAGTCATAGGATATCAGTAGCTATTTAACACGCTAGAAAAAAACAAACACACTTTTTTTAAATTGTTTTTTCTATAATTATATTTAGGAGTATTAAAGTATGGCTAATAACAGTAGCTATGATGTAGATTCAATTAATGGTAACTTTTTACAGAATACAACATTGCAGAACTCGATTATCAATGACAGCAGTGCGAAAAATCTGACTGTTTCAAACCTGACATTAGCAAATGATGCAACAAAAAACAGTTTAGCCCAGCAAATTTGCGATGCATTAAATACCTGTATTCAATCTGCTCTAACGAAATCTAATATTGCAGACGTAACGCTGACTGATGCTACCCTAATCAACCCAACAATAAACAAAAATTTGAAATTAGATACCGATGCTCTGGCATCATTACTTAAACAGTTAAATGGAGCCAAACTGGAGTCGCTAATCCTGTTAAAAAGTACTTTAGATTCCCCCACAATACAAAATTCTATCACGTTAGATCCGAATGCCTTAGCCTCTTTGATTCAGCAATTAAAAGAGCCATTGAATGATCAAGTTATACCGTTAATACAAAAAGTATTAATGAACGAACCTGTAATAAATAAACCAACAATAAGTGGTGGTTTATTATCAGAAAATGCATTAATTACCAGTAATGAAATAAGTAATAACACTGGAAAAAATAACGCTTTTTCAGCGACTCAGTTAATTGAAGAAACTAATATTGAAGGCCATTTAACACTGGATAATACAGCGCTTAAGGATATATGCAATCAATTATCACCCTGTATACAAGACGAAGTTGATAATTATTTATCGACAACATCAATAATTCCTAAAAATATGTCCGGTTGCGATGGTAATCCATTAAAACCAACCGATAAAATTGCTACTTGTAATATTGTTGATGAAAAAATAAAAAAAGCCACCATCGCTAATCCTAAAATCGTAACAAATTTAATTGGTTGTAATGGTATTGCATTAAAATCCACTGATAAAATTCCGACCTGTGATGTGGTTGATGACAAGATCAAAAAAGCCACCGTATCTAATCCTCAAATCATTACTAATCTAACCGGTTGTGACGGAAATGCACTAAAACCCACTGATAAAATTCCGACCTGTGATGTGGTTGATGACAAGATCAAAAAAGCCACCGTATCTAATCCTCAAATCATTACTAATCTAACCGGTTGTGACGGAAACGCACTAA
>NZ_JBBMXG010000050.1:0-1555 GCF_037996705.1 Xenorhabdus bharatensis
ACTCCCACCGTCCTCTCACCCACACTGCGCCCTAACATACTCCTGCCACCCCAGAATCATTTGTTCTGGAATAGTAAGATGAAACTGTCAGAAATTAGATAATCAGCCTAATTTTGCCCTTACCAGACAATCTTTAGCTTCTAATAACTTACGCAATCCTGCTGATTTTTCAGCACCATCAGGTAATGATTCGTCCATGAGGCGAGCCAAATCACCAATAGGCTTACTAACTTCTTGTAAGTGCGCTGGTAGATGTGAATATTCAAAGTATTTCATAATTGGTGACATAATGACCTCGATTCATTGTTTACATTCAGTATTAACATATTCCTGCAAATATCTCAGTTTTGCCCGGTCGTTGATGATGCCTTCTCGGATATCGAGAACAGCTTGTCCAGTTTCTCTAGGGAGTTCGACGGTGGTGTCATTGACCACGCTGCCGGAGGAAGTGGTTTCATGCACTGGACAGCTGGCTTGGATGCGCAGCTTGCGACGACCAGCGGCAATATCAGCCCGAAGAGTGTCGATTTCAGTCTTGGCATTGGCGAGTTCCTGAATGTGAATCTTGTCTAGTTCGGAAAGATGTTGGATACGCTCTTGCTGCTGATTTATCGCGATGGCCTGTGCGTCATACTGTCGCTTTAACCTACGGTATTCTTCTGCCTTGTCCTGATACTCGCTGTAGTAGAACCAGAACAAGCCAGAGACAATCACCAGAGCACCGAGGGTGAAGTACTGGCTGTTGAGTTTCATCTCGTCCGCCTTATTGGGTTCGTGTTGTTTTACCCTTACCTGTTTCAGCCAGAACAAGATCAAGAACTAAGTCGGCAGCCTGTCCGATTAAGCCTCTTATCTTGCTTTCATGTTCAGGTCTGACCTTCTTCCATTCATTGAGTCCCGTGCCAAACACACTAGCGAGCTGCTTATCTCTTTTTAACTCAGCACAGGCCTGATTAAGTTCTTCCATCACGTTACGTTTACGGGGATTGACCGCCACACCCTTTGTCCAGTACTCATAAAGCGCATCGTCGCATTCATTTTGATAACGGATAACGTTATCTCTGATTTCGGGTTTAACTTTGTTGGGGCTGATAGTCGCTAACCAGCCAGCAAGTTTGCGAAGAGCGAGGCAAATCATACTGCGCTCTTTGCCATCTGCGGCAACTATCACGATTTCCGTGATGGTTGATTTAAATCTTTGTTTTAATTTCTCAAATTGAGGTTGCCATGTTAAACCCATACCTTCAACAATGGGTTTCATTGGCACATAGGGTTCATTGTTGTATTCCACAACATAAAGTTCATCGTTATAGAAAGGGACTGTAATTGTATGCATCTTGCGTATTCCTATAGAAATAAGAGCCTGCTGACGTAGAAATATCGCCCATGAGAGGTCGCCACCTAGCGATACTTCTCAGGCTCTATTTCTATAAGCTCATGATTGGGTTTAGCGCACGTCAGTACGCCGATAAAAAGAAGCCCCGCAAAAGCGAGGCTCAGAATTCAAAGTAGATTTTTTCGAATATCACGTAGGATCTCATGACAAAAACATCTG
>NZ_JBBMXG010000051.1:0-1546 GCF_037996705.1 Xenorhabdus bharatensis
ACCACCCGCCAAACATCCAGCCCCATCAGTTGCAACTCTGCCGCCAGTGTTGCCGCCGCTTCATTGCCCGCCTTGTCATTGTCATAGGCGATATGCACCTGCCGGAGTTCATACTGCCGGAATGCTGTCCGATGTGCATCAGTAAAACCATGAACCCCATACGAACAGGTCACATTGCGGAACCCCGCACACCAGAATGACATCGCATCGATGAGCGATTCACATAGGATCACCGAGGCCGAACCAACCAGCCCCGCTTCATTCCAGACCCCGCCATGCTCCCCCGGTAAGTACAGATGCAGCGGTGTACCCGCCCGTAACCGATCGGTGATTTTGCGGCCATACATTTCCTGCACCTCGCCATTGAGACCGATCACCGGCACAACCAGCGAGCCGCTGAAGTGTTCATGCCCGCTCTCACGCATTAACCCGACCGCCTGAAGCCGGGCACGGATCTCAGCACCGGCTTTGATTTTTTTCTCCGGCAACCGATAGCCGAGGGTGCGGTTGGCAAAGCCGAGCTTAAAATGGCTGACCAGCTCAGGATGATCAAGGCGGCGTTTTTTCAGGTACTGATGGGCTTCCGGCGCATTCAGCAGAGTCTGGTGATAGAACTCAACCACCCGTGATAACAGCGCCTGTTGCCCGACCGCATCACGGATCAACTCCGAGGAATCAACCAGCGGCTCCACCGCCGGATTACTGCCGAGCATCGCCCGCAACCGTTCACAGGCATGGCGCAGACTTAAATTCTCCGTCTTCATCACCCAGTCCAGCACCGATCCGCCTGCATCGCAGCCAAAGCAGTGATAGAGGTTTTTCGACGGCGTGATCACCATCGAGGGCGTTTTTTCCTGATGGAACGGGCACAGCACAATCATATCTTTACCGCGCTTAAAGAGCTGCCGTCCCTGCTGCTCAATGATGGCAACTAAAGAGACAGCGGATTTCAGATGCTGTAATTCTGCGTCGGGAATGCGAGCCATGTCTTAATCCTTTAAAAAAACGTGTCAATAGGCTTAGAGTAAAAATAACTCTATTGCAGAGTACTCCAAAATAGAGTATTGTCAACCGTAAGATTAAAAACAGGAGGTATCCTCATGGCATCGTTAACTTACAGACAGATTCAGGCCATGAAGACAACGGATGAGACCTTTTTTAAAGAGCTGGGGAACAGGATTGCACTGGCACGTAAAGAGCAGCAACTCACCCAGCAACAACTGGCAGGGCAGCTAGGGATAGCCCAGCAGACGATGGCGCATTATGAGGGAGGAAGATTGAAGGTCTCAGCGGCATTGCTGCCGTTGTTAGCGGAGATACTCCATTTATCATTGGATGAACTGCTGGGTTTGCCGACCACACGAAGAAGTAAACGTGGCCCAAGTTCCCGGCTGGAGCAACAGATTGAGATGATCAGCCAGCTCCCAAAAGCCAGACAGAAGTTTGTTTCTGAGATGTTAGATACCGTGATTGAGAGCAGTAAAGAATAAGCGAAGAGATAACGCGGTGATGGCAGGGGGCAACCTGCCAACGCCGCTCACCACAA
>NZ_JBBMXG010000052.1:0-1329 GCF_037996705.1 Xenorhabdus bharatensis
ATTCTTTTGCGCTGACAGATAACGTTGCCAGCTTTCCAGCTGGGCGAAACTCACCTGTTGCGCCGTGATGATCCCCCGTTCATCACACCAACGGACGAACTGCATCAGATTTGACTGATAGTGTAGCCGGGTGTCCCGCGTATAACGCAAGGTATCAAGGTGTTCAATGTAATTCTGGATATGTTGTCTGAGTGTAATCGATGCCATGAGAAGCCCCCTGTCTGTGTGAGAAGCACTGTGGTTACGATGGGATAAATTCATGTGGTGGGAACCGTGTTTTTTGAGGTTGTCCGACCGCTTTTCGGTGAAGCCTTGCTGTGTCTGCCTTTGCGATGATGTTGCTATGCCGACCGCCCGCCGACTGAACCCCGACCGGGGGGCGACCGCTGATGGATTGACCCCGACCAGAGAACGTCATACCTGCCCTGTCACGGCACGATAAGGCCGCACAGGTACGCGGTGTCACTGGCGGCGCCGTCAAACAGCAGTTCATAGGCGAACGTCAGCCCGCGCCGGTGCAACAGCAGATATTCCATTTCAACCAGCCGCGAGAGATGGATCTTTAACTGGGTATCGCCCCACTGCACCGCATCGCGCAACTGTTTGCGAGTAAAAATCATCTCATGCCGTGGCTGACCGCTGTCCCGTATCCATGCCTGTATCAGCAGTAACAGCTTGCGCGTCTGCGGTGGCATTTCGTCGAGCGTCCGGCCTAAGATTTCATGCGCCAACTGATTGGCAAGCCGGATATCGTCTTGGGTCACTTCGATGTATTCAAGTCGTCTGCCGCGATGTTCGGCCGTCTTGATTTCCCGCTAGTACTGGTGCAACAAGGCGATACTTTGGATCAGGGTGAGATATTTCATATGATCACGGCGGGTGCGGGTCTTATCGCTCATAAAGGTGAGCTGCCTGGCATACGGATTCACGACATTTAAGGGTTTCAGCAACCGCTGGGCATTTTGATGAAGCTGCGTCAGATAATCGCGCTCGTTCTCAGCCAGCAAGCCTTCGAGTGTCTGCTTCTGGCGCTGTAACGCATGGATCGCTTCGGTCTGTTCGCGGGATTCGTTGACGGTCAGCACCAGACAACGATTGAGCAGTTCTTCGTCAACATCGATCGCCGTTGTGGTGAGCATCAGCATCACCGGGCCTTTGACGGTGTAGCTTTTGGTGACCAGGTTTCCGGTCGCTTCATCCTTGCCCGTGCTTGCCATTGTCAGCTCACCGTCCGACTGCAACAGCTTGAGCGCATAGGCAGCCTGCCGCACCCCTTCTTCTTCCGCGATGGCTAATATTTTGTGCTGGAGATTGGTTTCACCGAGGTAG
>NZ_JBBMXG010000053.1:0-1209 GCF_037996705.1 Xenorhabdus bharatensis
TTACGTCCCGGCAAATGAGGTTCAAGTAGATCCCAAGCGCGATCTGAAATATCGTGGCGGCGGTGTGCGGGTGTACTCATGATTAATCGACTTTTGTAATGGAATAATGGGGCATCATTATTGCACAAAATTATTCATGACGACACTACCTAGGAACCGGTATCAACGTGGCATCGATGATTTGACCACCGCGGGGAATGAATCCCTGTGCGGAGAGTTGATGTTTAGCTTCTTCAAATAAGGCATTGGCCCCTTCTTGTCCGAGACGTTTTTCGAAACACCAAATCGTGTTGCGATCCGGAATATTAATGACATCGGTCAAACGACAAAAACGTTGCCAGCTCATTCGGTCAAGTAATTGATATTCCATTTTTTCATCGGAAAGATTATGGAAATGTTTCAGGATAATGATGCGAACCATCACCTCCGTGGGGAACGGTGGGCGTCCGCCTTTAGGAGAAACAATGCGGGGCACCGCGCGGTCAACCGCCTCAGCGAGTGCCGAAAAATCGACATATTTATCAAGCGTAAGGAGTGGGTCGCCTAATTCATCTATTTTCTGACGATGATATTCGGCCGCCAATTTGTCTTTTTTCAAAGCAGAACGAGGTAAGAGCATGATGGCATTACCTTATAGAGATGTGTTCTGTTTGTATTTTACTCAGTTAGGCTGCTCTGAACAGTTTTTAGAGGTTCCCAGGTGAAGATATTCGGGGTTATCACGCAAGTAAGGGATCTTGCCGGTCAGTTCGGTGCGTAATAGATGCGGTTTATTCATAGCATTTGTCTTGTTAATAGTAATATCCCTATCTTCTCATTTAAGAATTAATAACGCCATCACCTACTGTGATGGCATAAGGTATTATTATCACTAAAAATACCACTTTGAATTAACCATTTTTTCGAATTTTTCTTTTGCTATTATTATGGCTTTATCTTTAATCTCATTCAGAGATAGATTATAAGCATCCATTATTTTAACCTTAAAAGAAAAAGCTTTTACATCACTTCCTTCTATAGTCGTAAAAGCCCATATTTCTATTTCAATATCGTTATCCTGAACAATATGCTGTTTTTCACGGTTCATATTAAAGTGACTATACGCAATTAACTTGAAGATGCAGGAATTAAAGTCTGGAAATTATCGGTCAGCCGGGTAGCTAATTCCTGTCCTTTTTCGGGTAAGGTGACATGAAAAAAATGATGAAG
>NZ_JBBMXG010000055.1:0-1185 GCF_037996705.1 Xenorhabdus bharatensis
GACTCTCAATTAGAACATTCTCGTCACCGAAGTATAACCGGTTTTTTGTTAACGATTTTAACGGGATTGGTTGCTTACTGCCTTAAAGAGAAAAAGCCATCACTGAAAATTCTCTACTCAGAAGAAGATATTTCAGCAATAGCTTAAGCGGAATTGGGGTTAATTATAAAAATAATAAAGTAGTAGATGGTTGGGCTGGCGATGTGAGTAGGGCCGCGTTATTTGTAGTGGTTAATAAGAATCGTTTATCACCTTCAGATTCTATACCCATCGTAATATGAAGATGCTTGATTTTTCATTCGTATCAGATCATGATCGCGCCCATGAAAATTACGCTGACAGATGCCCAAAAAGATGCCCTTGAATTGATGCATGATACGACTCGTGATGGACGTTTACGTGACCGTATCAAGGCTGTGCTTTTGGCTCATGAAGGCTGGACTGCCCAGATGATTGGCCCAGGCTTTGCGTATTCATGAAAGTACCGTGAGTCGCCATCTGAAGGATTATTTTTCTGAGGAAAAACTCGTTCCTGAAAATGGGGGCTCTGAAAGCCGCTTGTCTGCCGAACATACGACAGAATTAGTGGCGTATCTGACCGCTAATTTGATGCACACCACCGCGCAAATTGTCGCCTGGGTCTGAACGCGCTGGCAGATGACTTTCACCGTGGCCGGGATGACAAAGTGGCTTCACCGTCAAGAGTTCAGCTATAAGAAGCCGATGGGGACCCATTTGGTGATCTCTCCGGGTCCCTGTACGCCGGATGACGCCGGGATTTCACTGGAGGTTATCTCTCATTTTGCCGGGAAATTGCCGATTCTGGGCGTGTGTCTCGGGCATCAGGCGATTGGACAAGCCTTTGGTGTGAGTGTTGTTATACACTTCGTCTTTCAAGTTGCCTCTTTGTTGGCTACGTTCGCTCACCCCAGTCACATAGTTATCTATGCTCCTGGGGATTCACTCCCTTGCCGCCGCGACGCATCTTGAAATCCATTGTGTATAAAGCCCGTGAAGTGATGCATGGTAAAACCAGCTTAATTCACCATAATCAGCAGGGTGTATTCAAAGGATTGAACCGACCGCTGACAGTAACCCGCTACCACTCTTTAGTTGTCGCGGCAGAAACATTACCGGCTTCTTTTGAAGTCACCGCATGGAGCCAACATGATGGTAATGTGGATG
>NZ_JBBMXG010000056.1:0-1156 GCF_037996705.1 Xenorhabdus bharatensis
TTAATATGTTAATCTATTGACTTTATAAAGCCAGCCTGATGAGAAACGCTCAGTTTCTCTGACCATAAAGGCGGAAATAACAACAGAGGATAAAGCGAATGGTTCTCGGCAAGCCACAAACAGACCCTACTCTTGAATGGTTTTTGTCACACTGCCATATTCACAAATATCCATCCAAGAGCACGCTTATTCATCAAGGTGAGAAGGCAGAAACGCTTTACTACATTGTTAAAGGTTCAGTTGCTGTTCTAATAAAAGATGAAGAAGGTAAAGAAATGATCCTCTCTTATTTAAATCAGGGGGATTTTATTGGTGAACTTGGATTGTTTGAAGAAGGGCAAGAGCGTACAGCATGGGTGCGAGCTAAAAGCGCCTGTGAAGTGGCTGAAATTTCCTATAAGAAATTTCGCCAGTTAATTCAGGTTAATCCTGATATTTTAATGCGTTTATCTGCTCAAATGGCAAGCCGCTTACAAACTACGTCAGAAAAAGTAGGAAACCTTGCATTTTTGGATGTTACAGGCCGTATTGCCCAAACATTGCTGAATCTGGCTAAACAGCCTGATGCAATGACTCATCCTGACGGTATGCAAATCAAAATTACACGTCAGGAAATCGGGCAGATTGTCGGTTGTTCCCGTGAAACAGTCGGTCGCATTCTGAAAATGCTGGAAGATCAAAACCTGATCTCTGCGCACGGCAAAACGATTGTCGTTTACGGAACACGTTAGTTCCTGAAATCGCGCTTGAATTAGGCCAGTGCATCCAATCCCGCACTGGCTTTTTGTTTTTCATCACTCAGCTCCCTTCATTCCCCTGCTAAGAAATGAAACCCGTAGACGCATAAATAAATTAAGCGCCATAACCTGATTATGGGTATTACACAAAAGCCGGTGTGAAAAATAGCCGAAAGAGGAATTAAATAATTTTCGTTAGTATTTCAGAAAATTATTCAGTAAGTCATGCCCCTGTTCACTCAGAATGCTTTCCGGATGAAACTGCACGCCTTCTAGAGGTAAAGTACGGTGACGTATTCCCATTATTTCATCCACATTACCATCATGTTGGCTCCATGCGGTGACTTCAAAAGAAGCCGGTAATGTTTCTGCCGCGACAACTAAAGAGTGGTAGCGGGTTACTGTCAGCGGTCGGTTCA
>NZ_JBBMXG010000057.1:0-1079 GCF_037996705.1 Xenorhabdus bharatensis
GCCTTCGGGAACGCTGAGACAGGTGCTGCATGGCTGTCGTCAGCTCGTGTTGTGAAATGTTGGGTTAAGTCCCGCAACGAGCGCAACCCTTATCCTTTGTTGCCAGCACGTCATGGTGGGAACTCAAGGGAGACTGCCGGTGATAAACCGGAGGAAGGTGGGGATGACGTCAAGTCATCATGGCCCTTACGAGTAGGGCTACACACGTGCTACAATGGCAGATACAAAGAGAAGCGACCTCGCGAGAGCAAGCGGAACTCATAAAGTCTGTCGTAGTCCGGATTGGAGTCTGCAACTCGACTCCATGAAGTCGGAATCGCTAGTAATCGTAGATCAGAATGCTACGGTGAATACGTTCCCGGGCCTTGTACACACCGCCCGTCACACCATGGGAGTGGGTTGCAAAAGAAGTAGGTAGCTTAACCTTCGGGAGGGCGCTTACCACTTTGTGATTCATGACTGGGGTGAAGTCGTAACAAGGTAACCGTAGGGGAACCTGCGGTTGGATCACCTCCTTAACCTAAAGATAGTGAAATGTGAGTGTTCACACAGATTGTCTGATGAATGTAAGACGAGCAGCGTCTGCGAAGAAGACTTGAAGTCCCCTTCGTCTAGAGGCCTAGGACACCGCCCTTTCACGGCGGTAACAGGGGTTCGAATCCCCTAGGGGACGCCACTTTGCTCGGGAGTCGGGTGAAAGACGGCGCCAACGAACGTATTGTTAAGCGGGCTTAATCGCCGGTTTACCAATACATGCTCTTTAACAATCTGGAACAAGCTGAAAATTTGAAACACTCAGTAGGGTGTCATAAGACAACTATTGAGGAGTCTCTCAAAACCCCAATCCGAAGACACCTTCGGGTTGTGAGGTTAAGCGACTAAGCGTACACGGTGGATGCCTAGGCAGTCAGAGGCGATGAAGGGCGTGCTAATCTGCGATAAGCGCCGGGAAGGGGATATGACCCGCGAGACCCGGCGATACCCGAATGGGGAAACCCAGTGCAATCCGTTGCACTATCTTGACCTGAATTCATAGGGTCAAGAGGCGAACCGGGGGAACTGAAACATCTCAGTACCCC
>NZ_JBBMXG010000058.1:0-901 GCF_037996705.1 Xenorhabdus bharatensis
AATTTTCAGTGATGGCTTTTTCTCTTTAAGGCAGTAAGCAACCAATCCCGTTAAAATCGTTAACAAAAAACCGGTTATACTTCGGTGACGAGAATGTTCTAATTGAGAGTCGTTTTTTAATTGTCCATTAATCGTTTCAATGATAAAACGCTTTTTAAGCATAATATTATCCCACTCAGCCAGTGCAAGCGTTTTCATGTTGCGGCGCTTTTTCGTGATAAAGGTGATATCCGTTTTAGCTAAATCATCCGCCAATTCCTGACTCAGATATCCTTTGTCGCCGTAAAGAGAACCCGTGAGAGCTTTTGATAATTCGCGAACAGGTTCCCTATCATCCACATTACCCGGGGTCACTTTAAGCGCTAAAATTTCGCCCAGATGGTTAACAATCAGGTGTAATTTGAACCCATAGAACCATCCCATTGAGGTTTTTCCGCGTTGCGCGATGCCCTGAAAGACCTTATGACGAGGAATACGGATGTTATGGCAAACGCGCAAACTCGTGGAGTCGATAAAAGCAATGCCTGTTGGTTTTCCTTTTAATTGAGTCAGATAACTGGATAAGGGGACCAAAACGGACGGAGCAACACTGATAAAACGGGTATAACTGAGCAAGGAGGGGAAGTCGCGGTGATGGTATTGCCAGATATGCTCCAAATAAAAGTTTTTAAAATCACGGTAATGCGACCGCTGAAAGAGGATTAAAATTGTCATGATTTCACTGGGATACATGCGGCCTTGTCTGCGGCGCAGGCGGTATCCGTTATCGAGACAAAACTGCGCCCACTGGGGGATGAAAAGACGACAAAAGTCGTCGACATCGCAGAAAATTTCAACTAACTTGTCCATGGCCTGTTCCTCCCCGGAGTAGTTTTAGGCTTTCACCAAAACTTTGCTCCTG
>NZ_JBBMXG010000059.1:0-707 GCF_037996705.1 Xenorhabdus bharatensis
GCGCCGTTCTCCAGCATCTGCGTGGCCATCGCATGGCGGAACAGGTGACAACCGCCCGGTTTTTCAACCTCAGCACGATGAAGCGCATTGCGGACTATCTGCGTCAGGCTGCCATCAGTCAGCCCTTTACCTTTATTGGAGACAAACAGGTAACCCGGATCTTTTCCCCACACCAGACGCGGACGCACCTCCTCCAGATAGCTTTGTGTCCACTGCTGCGCCGAGGTGCCGAACGGCACAACCCGATCTTTGCGTCCCTTACCCAGCCGGATAAACACCACGCCGCGCCCGAAGTCCACATCACCGATCTGTAACCGCTGTAGCTCTGAACGCCGGATGCCGCTGCTCCATAACATTTCCATGATAGCCCGGTCACGCAGACCCAACGGTGTGTCACTGTTTGTCATGGTCAGGATACGGGCGGTTTCTTCTTCACTCAGGATATGCCTCGGCAACCCTTTGTCTGTCCGGGGCAGTTCCAGATCCCGCGCCGGGTTATACAGCAGGTATTGCCGTTTCACCAGCCAACCGAACAGGTGGCGCACGTTCGTCAGTTTTTTCACGAGGGTGCTGGCCGCAACGGGATAACCCTGCGGATTCTTTTGCGCTGACAGATAACGTTGCCAGCTTTCCAGCTGGGCGAAACTCACCTGTTGCGCCGTGATGATCCCCCGTTCATCACACCAACGGACGAACTGCATCAGATT
>NZ_JBBMXG010000060.1:0-632 GCF_037996705.1 Xenorhabdus bharatensis
ACGCCCGCAATATTCTGTACCCCTATCTGTCAAAATTCTTAGCATCGGTAATTGATGCGATTCAAAGAACGGCAGCACTTTGTCATTCAGTATATCTGCCGCCGTAATCGGTGTCTTGGCCGTATAGAGTTTGGCAAACGCCACCTTACTGTAGGTATCGACAAACGTCTGCTGGTAAATCCGACCTACGCCTTTCAACGTCCCCACATAGAACGTATCTTGAGACCCCAGATAGCCAGGATGGACAGTATCGATTTCACCGCAGACCTCATCATCCTGCTTCTTTCTCTCCAGAGCTACCACTTGGGCTTCTGTCAAGATAATTCCCGTCTCAGCCACGTGCTTTTCGAGCGCCCGTAAGCGCTTTTTAAAGTTTTCAAGATCGTGCCTGAGCCAAATAGAACGCACCCCGCTGGGAGAGACAAATATCCCGATTTTACGCAGCTCGTTACTGGTTCTTACTTGTCCGTATGCTGGGTAATCAATCGCATATTTGACCACCGCTTGCTCTGTTTCTGGAGCGACCCTGTTTTTGAGGTTGGGTGTTCTTCTACTGTGGTTGATAAGGGCATCAATACCACCGGCTTCAACCAATTCTTGATAACGGTAAAACGTGTCTCGTGATACGCCCA
>NZ_JBBMXG010000061.1:0-595 GCF_037996705.1 Xenorhabdus bharatensis
TTTATTTTTCCATATGAAAGGTTAAAACCACCGACTTTAGTCGGTCAGCTTTAGCTGCGATACTGTGTTGCACGAGAGGTGCAATATGGATTACAGATATGGCAGCCACACGGTATTTCAGATTGAGTATCATTTTGTGTGGGTAACAAAATACAGGCACAAAGTGCTAACAGGTGAAGTTGGTTTACGGGTGAGAGAGTTAGTTCGTCAGACATGTGAAGCGTTCGAAATCAGAATAGTAGAAGGGGTCGTGAGCCAAGACCATGTCCATATACTGGTGAGTTGTCCTCCGAGCTTAGCGCCCTCAGAAATCATGAGGCGAATAAAGGGAAGGACAGCAAGTAAGTTGTTTGAAGAGTTTGCTCACTTGAAAAAGCGCTACTGGGGTCAGCATTTTTGGGGCAGAGGCTATTTTTGTGCGACGGTAGGTCAGTTAACGGAAGAGATGATAAAGGCCTATCTGGCGCATCATTTTGAACCGAACCCAAATGATCACTTCAGGCTGGATAATTGACGCATCGTTTAGCCGATGCGTATCCGGACTTTCAGTCCGTTAATCACTAACCCACCGACTTTAGTCGGTGGTTGTTGAGTT
>NZ_JBBMXG010000062.1:0-595 GCF_037996705.1 Xenorhabdus bharatensis
AGCACCGAACTGCCCAGACTGACCGCCCCAAACCCCATTGATACCCAGCCCAGAATAGCCGAGGCCTGGGGGTTACTTTCCTCGGTCAGGCTACTGGCAACCCCGGTCGCTGCCCCCAGAAAACCGGCCCCAGCGAGCACCGCGCCGCTCAGCGTCAGGGACGCCCCGCCGGTCGGAATGACCGCCGCCAACTCCGCGACCATACCGAAAACACCTAATACCAGCCCCACAATACTGCCCGCACTCATATGTCCGCTCGGATCGGTCCGGTTGATCGGATCCCCCAGACAGTACGCATACGCGTTCAGCCCCCCGGCCCCGAACGGGCTGAAACTGTCCGGTGCCGTAAACCGCATCAGTACCGGGTTATAAGTCCGGTAACCGTTACCCAGATGATACCCGCCCCCGGCCGGATCCTGCCGCTCCCCGTTATAGCCCGGTAAATCCGGGTCACTGTCCGCCGCTGCCTGCTGCCCGTACGGGGTGTAACGAAAGCGCGACGCGGTACCCTGCCGGCGGCTCAGCAGCACACTGCCCGGCCCGTCCGTGCCCAGTAAATACACGCCGTCATCCGTGACACTCGCCGCCGACGCAC
>NZ_JBBMXG010000063.1:0-583 GCF_037996705.1 Xenorhabdus bharatensis
CTTACAAAAAACATATTTTGAAATCGAAACCCCTGACGTTGACCTTACAAACCCGGAAAATATCTCAGATACCGTTACGACGGTATCAGGAACTGCCAGTCTTCCCGGTGAAACAGTTAACGTCAGAAAACGTAAAATCAGCTTTTCTCAGGTTGCATCAGGGGTCAATACGCCAGACATCCTCTCGGACATAATTTGTGAGGATGCTGTCGTCAGTGATAATGGTGACTGGGGATGTAGGACACCCGTCACTTTCACCAAAGGCACGTATGCACTGACCGCCGAATTAATGAAAGACAACAAAGTCGTTGCTACTAATACGGAAGTGGTGACTGTGGAAGAAAAAGAGCAGGATGAGGACGAACCTGAAATTGAGAATTCCGACAATTCTCCACCGATTGAGCCGGACGGCGGGTTAATCAGCCTGGTCGGTTTATTCAGTGCTACTGCGGCAGCAGCGGGAGCGGCAGCTGGGCTTGCCACCGGGCTGGCCGGAGTGGCTTCGGGTGCTGTTATCGGTGCTGTTGCTATCATAGCTGGCCTTGCTATGCCTCATTGGGGGTTAAACATTGACACAAGCAAA
>NZ_JBBMXG010000064.1:0-579 GCF_037996705.1 Xenorhabdus bharatensis
ATCCGGGTTGCGGACAGTGTCTGGTGGGTAGTTTGACTGGGGCGGTCTCCTCCCAAAGCGTAACGGAGGAGCACGAAGGTTAGCTAATCACGGTCGGACATCGTGAGGTTAGTGCAAAGGCATAAGCTAGCTTGACTGCGAGCGTGACGGCGCGAGCAGGTACGAAAGTAGGTCTTAGTGATCCGGTGGTTCTGAATGGAAGGGCCATCGCTCAACGGATAAAAGGTACTCCGGGGATAACAGGCTGATACCGCCCAAGAGTTCATATCGACGGCGGTGTTTGGCACCTCGATGTCGGCTCATCACATCCTGGGGCTGAAGTAGGTCCCAAGGGTACGGCTGTTCGCCGTTTAAAGTGGTACGCGAGCTGGGTTTAGAACGTCGTGAGACAGTTCGGTCCCTATCTGCCGTGGGCGTTGGAAGATTGAAAGGGGCTGCTCCTAGTACGAGAGGACCGGAGTGGACGCACCACTGGTGTTCGGGTTGTCATGCCAATGGCACTGCCCGGTAGCTAAGTGCGGAAGAGATAACCGCTGAAAGCATCTAAGCGGGAAACTTGCCTTGAGATGAGTCTTCCCT
>NZ_JBBMXG010000065.1:0-533 GCF_037996705.1 Xenorhabdus bharatensis
AAACCGCACGTTAACGTTGGTACTATCGGCCACGTTGACCACGGTAAAACTACCCTGACTGCTGCAATCACCACCGTTCTGGCAAAAACCTACGGCGGTAGCG
Organism: Xenorhabdus bharatensis; assembly: GCF_037996705.1. Taxonomy (NCBI): domain Bacteria; kingdom Pseudomonadati; phylum Pseudomonadota; class Gammaproteobacteria; order Enterobacterales; family Morganellaceae; genus Xenorhabdus; species Xenorhabdus bharatensis. The sequence goes on from NZ_JBBMXG010000065.1 coordinate 104, forward strand.
CACGTGCATTCGATCAGATCGATAACGCACCTGAAGAAAAAGCACGTGGTATCACCATCTCTACTTCTCACGTAGAGTACGATACCCCAACTCGCCACTACGCGCACGTTGACTGCCCAGGCCACGCCGACTATGTGAAAAACATGATCACCGGTGCTGCTCAGATGGACGGTGCAATTCTGGTTGTTGCTGCAACTGATGGCCCAATGCCACAGACTCGTGAGCACATCCTGCTGGGTCGTCAGGTAGGCGTTCCTTACATCATCGTGTTCCTGAACAAATGTGACATGGTTGATGACGAAGAGCTGCTGGAACTGGTTGAAATGGAAGTGCGTGAGCTGCTGTCTCAGTACGACTTCCCAGGCGACGACACGCCAATCATCCGTGGTTCTGCTCTGAAAGCGCTGGAAGGCGACGCAGAGTGGGAAGC
>NZ_JBBMXG010000066.1:0-521 GCF_037996705.1 Xenorhabdus bharatensis
TTTAATAAAGAATATAAGATTGAATCACCAATAAAAATCTTATCCACTAATACACAAAATCAAACATTCGCTGGTTTTGGTGGTGATAATCAACGTTATACTCTCTCAAATAATGATATACTTTTACCTTCAGAATATTCTATCTGCATGAAAAAAAGCAGTCATTCACCTTCAAATTCCCCTCAATGCAATAGAAGTGATAATAATATCTACGTAAAAATCCCATTGAAAGAGGGTAAATATTTTTCCGAAATACCAATACAATATATTAATTTTGGAAAAAGACATGATTTTCCAAATTGGAGTTTATCGCTTCCCCCTGAATTGAAAGACGGGCTTTATTATATTGAGATAATGGATAGGTTTATCCCTCTAGGACTCAATATTGAGCCTCATATTTGGTTAACGTCCTTACAAAAAACATATTTTGAAATCGAAACCCCTGACGTTGACCTTACAAACCCGGAAAATATCTCAGATACCGTTACGACGGTATCAGGAACTGCCAGTCTTCCCGGTGA
>NZ_JBBMXG010000067.1:0-520 GCF_037996705.1 Xenorhabdus bharatensis
TATCAGGTGATGGGCGAAGTGCAAGTTGCCAGGATTCTTCATGGAGCATAGGGGAGATTTGGCTGATTAATTAATTATGGCATTTTATTTTTTCGTAATATTATAGTTTTCCTTTGTAAGAATCAAAATAATTAGGCATACCCTGATTTACAAAGCAATAAGAAATTTGATATGAGCTAAGTGAGATATATTGATATTATTTCACTTGGCATTTTTTAAATGCATAAATACTAACAGTGGATAAGCCAGCTGGTGTATCACTAATAATAACAGTTTTTATATTAACTCCAATCACAATATGGTTACCTACAAATATCACGAGGTGTTTCATTGGACATTATTGTCGAAATGAATTTTATTAATGTTTTATATGACATTCTTTTGCTATAAAAATATAAATTCTTACATTACTAACAAAAATTTATTAAAACAGAAAGTTCCGTGTTGATAAACCCAATTTGATGTTTACGGGCGGAAATGACCACACCGCCTTCATATTACTTAGCAAAATACTTTGTTG
>NZ_JBBMXG010000068.1:0-506 GCF_037996705.1 Xenorhabdus bharatensis
ACCTTAAACGCTGGCGTGGTATAGCCACTCGTTATGCAAAAAATAGTGCGTCCTTTCTTGCCGCAGTGCAAATCCGTTGTCTTGTTCTTTGGTTAAATATTTCATGACGACTCTGCCTAGTACTACAGTCGTAGCCCACATTGTGTCATGATAGCTATCTTCTTTTTTCCTCATCCTAAGGGAGGTGCCCTATGGCCTCACCTGTCAATCTCTGGGAACAGGCGCTTCTGCGGGCTCATTCCCGTCTGCTCCCACTATTTTGCTCTGCCAGTTCTCAGCAACGTTGTCTCGCGTATCTTCTTGGGTTACTCAGCGATGTTGAACGTAAAAACGGCTGGCAACTGGCTGAATGGCTGGGTGAACGCTCACCGGATGGCATTCAATATTTTCTGGAGCGGGCCCATTGGGATGCTGAAGCCGCCCGCGATATCTTACGTGATTATGTCACCGCACATTTGGGGGATGAGCAAGGTATCCTCATTATCGATGAAACCGGTTTTATCAAA
>NZ_JBBMXG010000069.1:0-485 GCF_037996705.1 Xenorhabdus bharatensis
GGATGTCTGGGCAAATCGATATGTACTGGAGAAAGGGCAACGGGTTTATAGTCCGAACAATCCGCAAACTGATGGACATTTAGCCCCGGAAGGTTGGTACAGAGATACCGCCAAAGGCGTTATTATCCAGTGGGGGCGTGGGTGGTATAAAGACAATCAGGTTGTTAATTTTCCTACACCGTTCCCGACCATGGCATGTTCAGTACAAATCAGTGCAAACCCGGCAGATACGAATAATGCTGAAGTTTCACAAGCGTACCCGCTCAATGCGACATCATTCATTGTGGGTTGTGGTGCCTATAGGGATGGACGATTCTATCCTTCAGCGTTCAATTGTACCTGGATGGCTATCGGATATTGAGGTGAGATATGTACATTTACAGCGCAAAAACAAATGCGTTTTATCCTGTTGCGTGGAAACAGGCTTACATCAAAGCGGGTTCATGGCCGGAGGATGGTATTGAGGTCAGTGAAGCCGTTTACAT
>NZ_JBBMXG010000070.1:0-453 GCF_037996705.1 Xenorhabdus bharatensis
ATCTACTTATTTTTTAGCGGCAGGTGCCAGTATAATTGGTGTTTCTGCTGGATTGTTTTTTCTTGGTGTTGTAATAGCCGTTGCTTTATTTTATATTGATAAGGAGTTAGGGATATCAGATAAAGTAATTGAAGCAATTAGGGAGGCTGATGAAAAAATACAAGGAGATTATTATGAAATCAATCGTCAAAGGATGGCACTAAGTTCTCCAGCTATTTGGCCTTGGAACTAAGTAGAATGCCAACCATTTTAGTGGTTACAATGAAGGGAGTTTAATGTGTCAAATAAATCAAGAAAGCAATATCAAAAAAAAGAAGTTATTCTCCCTTTTTGGAGTAGAGCATTTTATATAATAATATTGCTGTTAGTTATGATTGCCATATGTATGGTGGTTTTTTTATCATGGCGGGATTTTATTTCACTAATTAATTTAAATGAAAGAGTATATTTTTC
>NZ_JBBMXG010000071.1:0-435 GCF_037996705.1 Xenorhabdus bharatensis
TGCGGTGTTTGCCACCAGAGGCGCTCATTTTTGGGGATCGCTAAGACAAACGGTTGATGCTGAGATTCCAGCCAGCATCGCAAGCGACGATCCTGTCCATAGACCGCATCAACGGTGACCCAGCGACAGGGGATATTGGCCTTGAATGCGCGCGCCAGCATTTGCCGGGCGAGTTGGGGTTTCGTCGCAAAACTGACCGAGTCAGGCATGCCGGCGGCGTCACAGCGGGGGCGATCCGCCGTCCACTGTTTAGGCAGATATAAAGCCCGGTCAATGAAGGCATGACCGCCGTTGCCGGCGTAACACAGGAAAACCCCTATCTGGCTATTTTCAATCCGTCCCGCCGTTCCACTATACTGACGCTGCACGCCGGCAGAATGCGTCCCTTTTTTGATAAAACCGGTTTCATCGATAATGAGGATACCTTGCTCATCC
>NZ_JBBMXG010000072.1:0-429 GCF_037996705.1 Xenorhabdus bharatensis
CTCAGGTGGTTAGAGCGCACCCCTGATAAGGGTGAGGTCGGTGGTTCAAGTCCACTCAGGCCTACCAATTCTTCCTTCGGCGGCGTGATTCGCATAAGGGGAATGGCTGTGTAGGACGATACATCTGATGGGGCTATAGCTCAGCTGGGAGAGCGCCTGCCTTGCACGCAGGAGGTCAGCGGTTCGATCCCGCTTAGCTCCACCATTCAACGCCTCTTAAAAATACTATTTCACAATGTATTGAGATACCTCAGTATATTCTGAAATTTTGCTCTTTAACAATCTGGAACAAGCTGAAAATTTGAAACACTCAGTATACGTCGATAAGACGGTATTGAGGAGTCTCTCAAAACCCCAATCCGAAGACACCTTCGGGTTGTGAGGTTAAGCGACTAAGCGTACACGGTGGATGCCTAGGCAGTCAGAGGC
>NZ_JBBMXG010000073.1:0-426 GCF_037996705.1 Xenorhabdus bharatensis
TAAGGTCACGAAGGTCTTTTTGAGGATCGCACCAATGACATTGATGCGGCCTTTGGCCTGCCAATCGTGTGTCCCGAAGCAGCGCCGCCCTTTCGCCGAATAGCCGTGTGTGCGGGGCATAGACTGGGCAAAACCGCTTTCATCCAGATAAACAATCGGTTTCCCCGCTTGCTCATAGTGGCCGATGCGTTCGATAAAAGCCTGACGAGTCTGAGCGTCAGCGTTGGGGTGTCTTAGCGTTTTTTTTGACCGTTATTTTCAGCCGTTTCAAGGCGTAGTGGATAGCAGACTGCGCAACACCCAGGCGTTTTGCTTTTTCCCATTGATAATCATCGGGATAATTTTGGACATCGGTGAGAAGCGCTTCATCACTGATTTTCGTGGGCGGCTTATTCCGTGTCACACAGGGTTCTATTTTGTGATGCC
>NZ_JBBMXG010000074.1:0-400 GCF_037996705.1 Xenorhabdus bharatensis
TTCTGGCAGTTCGATAGTACCGGTTACGTCAGTTGTACGGAAGTAGAACTGTGGACGGTAACCTTTGAAGAATGGAGTATGACGGCCACCTTCATCTTTGCTCAGGATATACACTTCAGATTCAAACTGAGTGTGTGGGTGGATAGAACCTGGTTTCGCCAGAACCTGACCACGCTCAACATCATCACGCTTAGTACCACGCAGCAGAACACCAACGTTCTCACCCGCACGGCCTTCGTCCAGCAGTTTGCGGAACATTTCAACGCCAGTACAAGTTGTTTTCGTGGTTTCTTTGATACCAACGATTTCAACTTCGTCACCAACTTTAACGATACCACGCTCAACACGACCCGTTACAACAGTACCACGGCCGGAGATGGAGAATACGTCTTCGATTGGC
>NZ_JBBMXG010000075.1:0-400 GCF_037996705.1 Xenorhabdus bharatensis
CACCAAAACCAGCGAATGTTTGATTTTGTGTATTAGTGGATAAGATTTTTATTGGTGATTCAATCTTATATTCTTTATTAAAAGAAGGCATAAAATATCCGCCTTCAGATTTGAAAGAGTCATGATACCATAACTTTGGATCGATTGGGTCAACGTTCTCCAGTTTTTGTATTACCCCGATATTGATAGGCTGTTTTTGGCCTGAATCAAAATCTTCTTTTTTTGCAGGTGGTTGTATTAACTGAAACGTATTTTCATCTAGAGGGTTATTTTTACAACTTGCATAATGACCGTTAAAAATACAGACTAGTTTTGCATTGTTAGCATAATTTACATTATATTCTAATATTTTTCTATATATGCTTCCTTTTCTATTTTTGTTTGGCTCAACATTTAAAGT
>NZ_JBBMXG010000076.1:0-354 GCF_037996705.1 Xenorhabdus bharatensis
TTGCCCAGCTCCCTAGCAAGATTGAGAAGACCTGCTTTGTGTTTAATGATGGGATTGCTAGTATGTAGCATGAGAGTTACCTCTTAGTTTCTTTGATTTAAGATTCAGCACTTTTAATCAAAGCGGGTAACTCTCTTCTTTTCAAATCGAAGTGTCAGATCTCATCTGAACTAATACACATAACGAGTGGCTATACCACGCCAGCGTTTAAGGTGGAGGAACGCATTTTCAACCAAATGGCGAAGCCGGTAGAGTTCACGATCATACTCTCGGGTAATTTTCCGATTTTTCCGGCTGGGGATCTGGACTTGCATGCCTTGCTGTTCAGCTTTTTCTACTATGGCATTACTATCA
>NZ_JBBMXG010000077.1:0-347 GCF_037996705.1 Xenorhabdus bharatensis
GAAAGAGCAAAACGCCTGGGTGTTGCGCAGTCTGCTATCCACTACGCCTTGAAACGGCTGAAAATAACGGTCAAAAAAAACGCTAAGGCACCCCAACGCTGACGCTCAGGCCCGTCAGGCTTTTATCGAACGTATCGGCCACTATAAGCAAGCGGGGAAACCGATTGTTTATCTGGATGAAAGCGGTTTTGCCCAGTCTATGCCTTGCACACACGGCTATTCGGCGAAAGGGCGGCGCTGCTTTGGGACACACGATTGGCAGGCCAAAGGCCGCATCAATGTCATTGGTGCGATCCTCAAAAAGACCTTCGTGACCTTAAGCTTATTTTCGGGAAGCATTAATGCAG
>NZ_JBBMXG010000078.1:0-343 GCF_037996705.1 Xenorhabdus bharatensis
TGTCACGACAAACACACAAACAAGTCGAGATGACAAGAGTTGAAAGCCACGAAAATAAAGGCTTGACACTCTGAGAGGAAAGCGTAAGATACGCAGCCTCGCAACACGGAACAAAATGTTCGGTTGCACCGCTCTTTAACAACATAATCAGACAATCTGTGTGGGCACTCGCAAGACACTATCGACATGCCGAAAGGCAAAAAAAGATTAAAGTCTTGAAGAGTGACTGAATAGTTAATTCATTACGAACTAACAGTAAGAATTCTTTGAGCATCAAACTTTTAATTGAAGAGTTTGATCATGGCTCAGATTGAACGCTGGCGGCAGGCCTAACACATGCAAG
>NZ_JBBMXG010000079.1:0-339 GCF_037996705.1 Xenorhabdus bharatensis
AACAGCTCGTCAATTGAACACCTCTCTCGCCGTCTTATCGCTTTGACTTCAGCCCATTTCGGTTCGATAGGATTCAAATCCGGGCTGTAAGGAGGTAACCATTCCAACAGGTAACCGTGGTCTGCTACCGCTTTTATCGTGTCATGCCGTTTATGGAAGGAGGCATTGTCCATGACAATCACGGCGCCGCTGGGGAGCTTGGGCAGCAAGTCTTGTGTCATCCAGGCATGAAAGACATCTGCATTAATGCTTCCCGAAAATAAGCTTAAGGTCACGAAGGTCTTTTTGAGGATCGCACCAATGACATTGATGCGGCCTTTGGCCTGCCAATCGTGTGTC
>NZ_JBBMXG010000080.1:0-333 GCF_037996705.1 Xenorhabdus bharatensis
TGTGGCTGCCATATCTGTAATCCATATTGCACCTCTCGTGCAACACAGTATCGCAGCTAAAGCTGACCGACTAAAGTCGGTGGTTTTAACCTTTCATATGGAAAAATAAAAAATGACAAATCACATCGTGAAAACAACAATGGCACTCATCCATCTGCATAATAATAAATCTGGGGTTTTTACTGCTATAGCTAAATCAGAATAATTAGACACATTTCACGTGTTCCATAAACAGCTCGTCAATTGAACACCTCTCTCGCCGTCTTATCGCTTTGACTTCAGCCCATTTCGGTTCGATAGGATTCAAATCCGGGCTGTAAGGAGGTAACCATT
>NZ_JBBMXG010000081.1:0-327 GCF_037996705.1 Xenorhabdus bharatensis
GCAATTAGGTCTAGGAATATTTGGCTCATTGAAGATAAGTCTGAATATATTTGGTCGGCTGGGAATTAGAACCTTCGGCTCTTTAAGGATTGGACTGAGTATCTTTGGACAATTAGGTCTACGAATATTTGGCTCTTTGCGAATAGGTTTGAATATATTTGGTCAGCTGGGAATTAGAATCTTCGGCTCTTTAAGGGTTGGACTGAGTATCTTTGGACAATTAGGTCTACGAATATTTGGTTCGTTGCGAATAAGTCTGAATATATTTGGTCAGCTGGGAATTAGAACCTTCGGCTCTTTAAAGATTGGACTGAGTATCTTTGGACA
>NZ_JBBMXG010000082.1:0-324 GCF_037996705.1 Xenorhabdus bharatensis
AATTTTGTAGATTGGGTAGGATGCACAGCATCAATAAACAAAATCGGCTCATTTTGCCCACATTCCGCTTTCAGCGCGTTGTAGCGCTCAATAAACTGTTGCTGTTTATCCGTATCGCATTTATGCGGTGTTCCTACCGGCTTCTTGTAGTTGAATCCCTGACGATGGAGCCATTTTGTCATCCCGGCCACAGAGAACGTGACCTGCCAGCGTGCCCCGACCCAAGCAACAATTTGGGCTGTCGTGTGCATCAAATTTGCCGTCAGATACGCGACTAACTCTGTTGTTTGCTCGGCAGACAGACGGCTTTCAGAGCCCCCATTT
>NZ_JBBMXG010000083.1:0-317 GCF_037996705.1 Xenorhabdus bharatensis
AGTAATATCTTTGGCTTTGGCTACTCACATGCCAATTTTTTCAACAGCTACTTCGGAGCCTAATCTCATGACAAAAACATTTAAAGTTCCCTTTGCAGCGCAGGGAGATAGAGTTTCTATTCCTGATCAGCCTCGAGAAGATGGTACTGTTTCATATGCTCAAGGTTATGGTAGTGGATATGGACTTGATCCAAACGAAGATCCTGCTGCAATGAATATCGAACGTGAAAAGATGAATGGTATTTTCCACGATATTACCGAAGCCGTGGGAGATATCCAGACCTTTGGCGCGGCGCAATGGACAATGGAGGGCCAAC
>NZ_JBBMXG010000084.1:0-306 GCF_037996705.1 Xenorhabdus bharatensis
AAGTTCCGTGTTGATAAACCCAATTTGATGTTTACGGGCGGAAATGACCACACCGCCTTCATATTACTTAGCAAAATACTTTGTTGATTAAATGAGGGTTATATATGAATACTCAAGATAGTAAACCTGATAAGGCGACGAAAAAAGATAATGTATTTCCTGATACTCCAATCAGGAAAAAACAAACTGTCACACTAAATCAAGCTGAAAACAGTGTCAGTAATATCTTTGGCTTTGGCTACTCACATGCCAATTTTTTCAACAGCTACTTCGGAGCCTAATCTCATGACAAAAACATTTAAAGTT
>NZ_JBBMXG010000085.1:0-301 GCF_037996705.1 Xenorhabdus bharatensis
CCGATTACGGCGGCAGATATACTGAATGACAAAGTGCTGCCGTTCTTTGAATCGCATCAATTACCGATGCTAAGAATTTTGACAGATAGGGGTACAGAATATTGCGGGCGTGTCGAATGTCACGACTATCAGCTTTATTTAGCCGTCAATGATATCGACCACACAAAAACAAAGGCCCGCTCCCCCCAGGCAAACGGCATCTGTGAACGTTTCCATAAGAGCATTTTGAACGAGTTTTACCAAATCACCTTCAGAAAGAAACTGTACATGTCACTCAATGAGTTGCAAACGGATCTGGATG
>NZ_JBBMXG010000086.1:0-294 GCF_037996705.1 Xenorhabdus bharatensis
GATCAGTTGGCCGGGAGTACCTTCTCCCTGAATTGATATATCGCTATTTATCCGGTAGTGAGCGTTTTTTTGCGGCTCGGTAATCCGCATTGGCATGGTAAAGTGCCATTCAATAGGTATACCAATTTTATTCCCATCCTTGGTTTCCTGTATCACTAATGTATAGGCTTCTCCTCCGTGTAGTTTGCTTGTGTCAATGTTTAACCCCCAATGAGGCATAGCAAGGCCAGCTATGATAGCAACAGCACCGATAACAGCACCCGAAGCCACTCCGGCCAGCCCGGTGGCAAGCCC
>NZ_JBBMXG010000087.1:0-288 GCF_037996705.1 Xenorhabdus bharatensis
TTGATATTGGGCGGCATAAAGGGAGAATATTCCTTCCAGTTTTGCCGTCATGACGGGATTATTTGGGCATACCCATTTACCGTTGGCATCCACTTTGGTCTGACAAATCAGAGTGCCAGATGAAGTCGGCAGGACGGTTTCTTTTGGCGGTAAAAACGATTTTGAACTGGCGATAAAGATCAGTTGGCCGGGAGTACCTTCTCCCTGAATTGATATATCGCTATTTATCCGGTAGTGAGCGTTTTTTTGCGGCTCGGTAATCCGCATTGGCATGGTAAAGTGCCATTC
>NZ_JBBMXG010000088.1:0-285 GCF_037996705.1 Xenorhabdus bharatensis
TTTCCGTTGGCACGGCCTGAGCCGCTCTCTGACGTTGATTTTGTCGGATTATCACGCTCTGCCGGGTGTGTCTGTTGATGCACTTCTTTCAGGTGTCCGATAGCGACCCGCGTATAAATTTGCGTCGTTTCCAGACTGGCATGGCCTAATATGGCCTGGATATGCCGCGTATCCGCGCCGTTCTCCAGCATCTGCGTGGCCATCGCATGGCGGAACAGGTGACAACCGCCCGGTTTTTCAACCTCAGCACGATGAAGCGCATTGCGGACTATCTGCGTCAGGCTG
>NZ_JBBMXG010000089.1:0-284 GCF_037996705.1 Xenorhabdus bharatensis
ACCGTTACTGAATCCGGAGACTGGTCTTGCGGGCCTTACCTATTCGGGAAGGGGAAATTCACGATATCGGCTGAACAGTTTATCAACCATGAACTGCACTCTACGGCACAGGTATCCTATGAAATCCAGCCAGCGCATGGCGCTTCTTCAGTAATCTACTTACATTCTAATCACCATTAAACAAATATTAGGCCTTCTATTTAAGGAGATTTGAACGAAATGAACTACGGCATAGCGCCTCCTGATTGGAGGCGCTTTTTTTCGCCTGCCCAGTCCAAGGCTGA
>NZ_JBBMXG010000090.1:0-274 GCF_037996705.1 Xenorhabdus bharatensis
AATTCCCAGCTGACCAAATATATTCAAACCTATTCGCAACGAGCCAAATATTCGTAGACCTAACTGTCCAAAGATACTCAGTCCAATCTTTAAAGAGCCGAAGGTTCTAATCCCCAGCTGACCAAATATATTCAAACCTATTCGCAACGAGCCAAATATTCGCAGACCTAATTGTCCAAAGATACTCAGTCCAATCTTTAAAGAGCCGAAGGTTCTAATTCCCAGCTGACCAAATATATTCAGACTTATTCGCAACGAACCAAATATTCGTAGA
>NZ_JBBMXG010000091.1:0-270 GCF_037996705.1 Xenorhabdus bharatensis
TTGGTCGCAGGTTCGAGCCGAGCGAAGCGAGACAACAACGCATAAGCGTTGGCCCGAAGGGTGAGGCCGGAGGCCGAATCATCCTGCACGACCCACCATCTAAATTCCCAATCCAATACTCTTCAAGTAATCAATGACCTCAGTTCGTAGAGCCGTTGGCTTTTAATCAATTGGTCGCAGGTTCGAGCCGGGCGAAGCGAGACAACAACGCATAAGCGTTGGCCCGAAGGGTGAGGCCGGAGGCCGAATCATCCTGCATGCCTTGTCTTG
>NZ_JBBMXG010000092.1:0-265 GCF_037996705.1 Xenorhabdus bharatensis
ACAACCCGAAGGTGTCTTCGGATTGGGGTTTTGAGAGACTCCTCAATACCGTCTTATCGACGCATACTGAGTGTTTCAAATTTTCAGCTTGTTCCAGATTGTTAAAGAGCAAAATTTCAGAATATACTGAGGTATCTCAATACATTGTGAAATAGTATTTTCAAGAGGCGTTGAATGGTGGAGCTAAGCGGGATCGAACCGCTGACCTCCTGCGTGCAAGGCAGGCGCTCTCCCAGCTGAGCTATAGCCCCATCAGATGTATCGT
>NZ_JBBMXG010000093.1:0-262 GCF_037996705.1 Xenorhabdus bharatensis
TGAAATGGAAGTGCGTGAGCTGCTGTCTCAGTACGACTTCCCAGGCGACGACACGCCAATCATCCGTGGTTCTGCTCTGAAAGCGCTGGAAGGCGACGCAGAGTGGGAAGCGAAAGTTGTTGAACTGGCTGAAGCACTGGATACTTACATCCCAGAACCAGAGCGTGACATTGACAAGCCATTCCTGCTGCCAATCGAAGACGTATTCTCCATCTCCGGCCGTGGTACTGTTGTAACGGGTCGTGTTGAGCGTGGTATCGTT
>NZ_JBBMXG010000094.1:0-250 GCF_037996705.1 Xenorhabdus bharatensis
CCGTGTTTTTTTGTCCAGGTGGCCTCCGTATCTTTCTGGCAGCGTTTGTTTTCCGTCCAATTATCCGGGGTTTTACCCTGACGGATTTGTTCATTCTCTTCTTTCTTGTTGTGTTGCTTAGGTGGTGTCGTCATGAAACATTTAACCAAAGAACAAGACAACGGATTTGCACTGCGGCAAGAAAGGACGCACTATTTTTTGCATAACGAGTGGCTATACCACGCCAGCGTTTAAGGTGGAGGAACGCATT
>NZ_JBBMXG010000095.1:0-247 GCF_037996705.1 Xenorhabdus bharatensis
TCGGCCTCCGGCCTCACCCTTCGGGCCAACGCTTATGCGTTGTTGTCTCGCTTCGCTCGGCTCGAACCTGTGACCAATTGATTAAAAGCCAACGGCTCTACGAACTGAGGTTATTGATTACTTGAAGAGTATTAGGTTGGGAATTTAGATGGTGGGTCGTGCAGGATGATTCGGCCTCCGGCCTCACCCTTCGGGCCAACGCTTATGCGTTGTTGTCTCGCTTCGCTCGGCTCGAACCTGCGACCAA
>NZ_JBBMXG010000096.1:0-245 GCF_037996705.1 Xenorhabdus bharatensis
CCCTTATGCGAATCACGCCGCCGAAGGAAGAATTGGTAGGCCTGAGTGGACTTGAACCACCGACCTCACCCTTATCAGGGGTGCGCTCTAACCACCTGAGCTACAAGCCTACGCCGATACCGTCTCTTGTATCTTTCATCAGACAATCTGTGTGAACACTCACATTTCACCATCATAGGTTAAGGAGGTGATCCAACCGCAGGTTCCCCTACGGTTACCTTGTTACGACTTCACCCCAGTCATGA
>NZ_JBBMXG010000097.1:0-245 GCF_037996705.1 Xenorhabdus bharatensis
CATGACTGGGGTGAAGTCGTAACAAGGTAACCGTAGGGGAACCTGCGGTTGGATCACCTCCTTAACCTAAAGATGGTGAAATGTGAGTGTTCACACAGATTGTCTGATGAAAGATACAAGAGACGGTATCGGCATAGGCTTGTAGCTCAGGTGGTTAGAGCGCACCCCTGATAAGGGTGAGGTCGGTGGTTCAAGTCCACTCAGGCCTACCAATTCTTCCTTCGGCGGCGTGATTCGCATAAGGG
>NZ_JBBMXG010000098.1:0-241 GCF_037996705.1 Xenorhabdus bharatensis
GTGGTCGCACACCAATAGAGACATTATTGGAAGGAAAAACAATTTGGGCTGAAAAAAATTTAACCCAAATTTAATCTGACACGCACTAAATCAAAATGGGTGACTGTCAGAGCAAGTTTGAACTACTACAAATAAATACTTACCCCTGACATCTTCAGTAAACCCAACATTCTCCCATTTTCCCCAACTTCCAGAGAAAACCCTACGAGCATTCACCCCAGCCCCTTTAAGTTGGTATCGG
>NZ_JBBMXG010000099.1:0-238 GCF_037996705.1 Xenorhabdus bharatensis
TGATAGTAATGCCATAGTAGAAAAAGCTGAACAGCAAGGCATGCAAGTCCAGATCCCCAGCCGGAAAAATCGGAAAATTACCCGAGAGTATGATCGTGAACTCTACCGGCTGCGCCATTTGATTGAAAATGCGTTCCTCCACCTTAAACGCTGGCGTGGTATAGCCACTCGTTATGCAAAAAATAGTGCGTCCTTTCTTGCCGCAGTGCAAATCCGTTGTCTTGTTCTTTGGTTAAAT
>NZ_JBBMXG010000100.1:0-237 GCF_037996705.1 Xenorhabdus bharatensis
CCACTGGTGTTCGGGTTGTCATGCCAATGGCACTGCCCGGTAGCTAAGTGCGGAAGAGATAACCGCTGAAAGCATCTAAGCGGGAAACTTGCCTTGAGATGAGTCTTCCCTGATTCCTAGAGAATCCTAAAGGAACGTTCGAGACGAGGACGTAGATAGGCTGGGTGTGTAAGCGTTGCGAGACGTTGAGCTAACCAGTACTAATGAACCGTGCGGCTTAACCTGACAACACCGAAG
>NZ_JBBMXG010000101.1:0-233 GCF_037996705.1 Xenorhabdus bharatensis
GCGGTATCTCTGTACCAACCTTCCGGGGCTAAATGTCCATCAGTTTGCGGATTGTTCGGACTATAAACCCGTTGCCCTTTCTCCAGTACATATCGATTTGCCCAGACATCCAGTGATGATATGATGCTCTGGCCCTCACCCGACTGTATAGCGCCTGTCGCTTCAAGATTTCCGTTTAATACGCCACCGGTTTTAGGATACGCACCAATTTCCTCCGGCTTGGGTTTATTATT
>NZ_JBBMXG010000102.1:0-233 GCF_037996705.1 Xenorhabdus bharatensis
TTCGTAGACCTAATTGTCCAAAGATACTCAGTCCAATCCTTAAAGAGCCGAAGGTTCTAATTCCCAGCCGACCAAATATATTCAGACTTATCTTCAATGAGCCAAATATTCGTAGACCTAACTGTCCAAAGATACTCAGTCCAATCCTTAAAGAGCCGAAGGTTCTAATTCCCAGCCGACCAAATATATTCAGACTTATCTTCAATGAGCCAAATATTCCTAGACCTAATTGC
>NZ_JBBMXG010000103.1:0-230 GCF_037996705.1 Xenorhabdus bharatensis
CCGATTACGGCGGCAGATATACTGAATGACAAAGTGCTGCCGTTCTTTGAATCGCATCAATTACCGATGCTAAGAATTTTGACAGATAGGGGTACAGAATATTGCGGGCGTATCGAATGTCACGACTATCAGCTTTATTTAGCCGTCAATGATATCGACCACACAAAAACAAAGGCCCGCTCCCCCCAGACAAACGGCATCTGTGAACGTTTCCATAAGAGCATTTTGAA
>NZ_JBBMXG010000104.1:0-227 GCF_037996705.1 Xenorhabdus bharatensis
GTATTTTCAAGAGGCGTTGAATGGTGGAGCTAAGCGGGATCGAACCGCTGACCTCCTGCGTGCAAGGCAGGCGCTCTCCCAGCTGAGCTATAGCCCCATCAGATGTATCGTCCTGTACAGCCATTCCCCTTATGCGAATCACGCCGCCGAAGGAAGAATTGGTAGGCCTGAGTGGACTTGAACCACCGACCTCACCCTTATCAGGGGTGCGCTCTAACCACCTGAGC
>NZ_JBBMXG010000105.1:0-226 GCF_037996705.1 Xenorhabdus bharatensis
CATTTACAGCGCAAAAACAAATGCGTTTTATCCTGTTGCGTGGAAACAGGCTTACATCAAAGCGGGTTCATGGCCGGAGGATGGTATTGAGGTCAGTGAAGCCGTTTACATGGAGTTTGCAATTCATCAACCGCCAGAAGGGAAACAACGTGTAGCGGGGCATAATGGCTACCCTACATGGGTTGACATCCCACCGCCTACACCGAAGGAACTGCAACAACAGGCT
>NZ_JBBMXG010000106.1:0-226 GCF_037996705.1 Xenorhabdus bharatensis
GTATTTTCAAGAGGCGTTGAATGGTGGAGCTAAGCGGGATCGAACCGCTGACCTCCTGCGTGCAAGGCAGGCGCTCTCCCAGCTGAGCTATAGCCCCATCAGATGTATCGTACTGCACAGCCATTCCCCTTATGCGAATCACGCCGCCGAAGGAAGAATTGGTAGGCCTGAGTGGACTTGAACCACCGACCTCACCCTTATCAGGGGTGCGCTCTAACCACCTGAG
>NZ_JBBMXG010000107.1:0-223 GCF_037996705.1 Xenorhabdus bharatensis
GGCGCCCCCGCTATTCGGCATCGCAGGGTGCCGCCGCACAAGGCTGCGCCTTATGCTGTCAGCACCGGCGCACCAATTTGGCAAACTCAGCGCCAATCTTAAGCACTGTGCCACATTCCGGCAAAATCACGTCGTCTTTAGCTGCCTGACCTGGCTCAGGCCAACAACCCTGTAGGCAGGTCGGCCTGCGGCCTCCGTTAATTTACCTCCCCCGCCCCGACCC
>NZ_JBBMXG010000108.1:0-223 GCF_037996705.1 Xenorhabdus bharatensis
TGTTTTCGTGGGTTCACCAAGCCATTGCGCGGATTCAAGTAACTGACCGAAGGCATTTTCCGGGTTTGCCACTTCGCAGCTAAACCGATTGGCATCGCGGCCTTCCGGGAACACCACCCGCCAAACATCCAGCCCCATCAGTTGCAACTCTGCCGCCAGTGTTGCCGCCGCTTCATTGCCCGCCTTGTCATTGTCATAGGCGATATGCACCTGCCGGAGTTCA
>NZ_JBBMXG010000109.1:0-223 GCF_037996705.1 Xenorhabdus bharatensis
TGGCAGCAGAAACGGAACACACCGCCAACTCCCTGAATGCCGATGAGCAGCAGGCTGCCCTGACGTTATTGCAAGATCCCCAACTCATCAGCCGTATCACCGCGGATTTAGTCGCCTGCGGCGTGGTCGGTGAATCGACTAATCTGTTGGCCGCTTATCTGGCCGCGGTGAGCCGAAAATTACCCAAACCGTTAGCCGTCCTGATCCAGAGCAGCAGCGCCGC
>NZ_JBBMXG010000110.1:0-223 GCF_037996705.1 Xenorhabdus bharatensis
CGGGTGCGGGTGGCAGAGAACCCGCAAGCGGCGCATTGCGACGCTCTCAGGCACTGAAGCTCAGGATCTGGCCCGGTTTTGAGGTGATGCTTGATTCAAGGGAAGCCCCCTAAGGGGGCTGCACGGGGCGGAGATGGCGAGCACGGTAACGAGCAAGGAGCTTGCGACTGCGAGCCGGGCGCAGCCAGTGCAGTGGGGTCGGGGCGGGGGAGGTAAATTAACG
>NZ_JBBMXG010000111.1:0-223 GCF_037996705.1 Xenorhabdus bharatensis
CGTACCCCCGCAGACTCTGATGTCAACGGGCAGTCCGGCCACGGTCTGCCCCCGCACTGATCCCTGCGAACTCAACGGGGACTGGCGGGCTGTCCGGTGCACGGGGGTTTCAGTTTGGCGTCCGGCTTTCCGTTGGCACGGCCTGAGCCGCTCTCTGACGTTGATTTTGTCGGATTATCACGCTCTGCCGGGTGTGTCTGTTGATGCACTTCTTTCAGGTGTC
>NZ_JBBMXG010000112.1:0-223 GCF_037996705.1 Xenorhabdus bharatensis
CGCTTCAATCCGTTGCAAATTGAGGGCGCCCATAATGTTGAGGCGGGTGCGGCTGCCGGTGGTTTCGACCACTTTAACCTGCGTCCTTCCACGCTTCATCCAGCCGTAACTCAATTTTGTAGATTGGGTAGGATGCACAGCATCAATAAACAAAATCGGCTCATTTTGCCCACATTCCGCTTTCAGCGCGTTGTAGCGCTCAATAAACTGTTGCTGTTTATCC
>NZ_JBBMXG010000113.1:0-223 GCF_037996705.1 Xenorhabdus bharatensis
GGATCACAAAAGGGGGCTCAATACCAAGATACATTTGGCCGTGGATGCGCATGGTATGCCAGTCAGAATGGTTATTACAAGCGGTACCACAGCGGATTGTTCGCAAGCTGAGCGCCTAATTGAAGGGCTCGATGCAGAGCATCTTTTGGCGGACAGGGGCTATGATAGTAATGCCATAGTAGAAAAAGCTGAACAGCAAGGCATGCAAGTCCAGATCCCCAGC
>NZ_JBBMXG010000114.1:0-223 GCF_037996705.1 Xenorhabdus bharatensis
TTCGGGTTGTGAGGTTAAGCGACTAAGCGTACACGGTGGATGCCTAGGCAGTCAGAGGCGATGAAGGGCGTGCTAATCTGCGATAAGCGCCGGGAAGGGGATATGACCCGCAAGACCCGGCGATACCCGAATGGGGAAACCCAGTGCAATCCGTTGCACTATCTTGACCTGAATTCATAGGGTCAAGAGGCGAACCGGGGGAACTGAAACATCTCAGTACCCC
>NZ_JBBMXG010000115.1:0-223 GCF_037996705.1 Xenorhabdus bharatensis
CCGTCTCTACGGCGGCCTTAGTGCCAGAACCGGGCGTGGTGACAACGCTTGAGGCCAACGGGGATATCGTTATCCGGCAGGACGGGCAGGAATGGCGTCTGCGCGGTGTACTCCCGAAAATCGGTGCGGTCATGAAAATCAACGTACAGTTACTGGATAGAAACAGCGGAGCGCTGTTCGTGGACAGCCTCGATATCCTGAGCGCCCGTGCGCGGACAGGGTT
>NZ_JBBMXG010000116.1:0-223 GCF_037996705.1 Xenorhabdus bharatensis
CCTCAATAGTTGTCTTATGACACCCTACTGAGTGTTTCAAATTTTCAGCTTGTTCCAGATTGTTAAAGAGCATGTATTGGTAAACCGGCGATTAAGCCCGCTTAACAATACCTTCGTTGGCGCCGTCTTTCACCCGACTCCCGAGCAAAGTGGCGTCCCCTAGGGGATTCGAACCCCTGTTACCGCCGTGAAAGGGCGGTGTCCTAGGCCTCTAGACGAAGGG
>NZ_JBBMXG010000117.1:0-223 GCF_037996705.1 Xenorhabdus bharatensis
GTGCCCGAGTTCGCGAGATTTTCTTGTTACGCCCTTTCTGGCAGTTTGATAACGGGTTATTTCGTGATGCTTTTCTTTGAATATGTACACGATAGCCTTGTCTTTTCAGCGTCTGCTCACGCTGATGACTGGCATACCCTTTGTCCGCATAAATATCCCGACTCGTATTGGCCCTGTCCAAAACATCTTCAAAATACTGGCTGTCATGGGCAGAGGCAGTTCC
>NZ_JBBMXG010000118.1:0-223 GCF_037996705.1 Xenorhabdus bharatensis
GCCTTCGGGAACGCTGAGACAGGTGCTGCATGGCTGTCGTCAGCTCGTGTTGTGAAATGTTGGGTTAAGTCCCGCAACGAGCGCAACCCTTATCCTTTGTTGCCAGCACGTGATGGTGGGAACTCAAGGGAGACTGCCGGTGATAAACCGGAGGAAGGTGGGGATGACGTCAAGTCATCATGGCCCTTACGAGTAGGGCTACACACGTGCTACAATGGCAGAT
>NZ_JBBMXG010000119.1:0-223 GCF_037996705.1 Xenorhabdus bharatensis
TAACCTCACGATGTCCGACCGTGATTAGCTAACCTTCGTGCTCCTCCGTTACGCTTTGGGAGGAGACCGCCCCAGTCAAACTACCCACCAGACACTGTCCGCAACCCGGATGACGGGCCTACGTTAGAACACCAGCCATTAAAGGGTGGTATTTCAAGGATGGCTCCATGCAGACTGGCGTCCACACTTCCAAGCCTCCCACCTATCCTACACATCAAGGACC
>NZ_JBBMXG010000120.1:0-223 GCF_037996705.1 Xenorhabdus bharatensis
GGTCCTTGATGTGTAGGATAGGTGGGAGGCTTGGAAGTGTGGACGCCAGTCTGCATGGAGCCATCCTTGAAATACCACCCTTTAATGGCTGGTGTTCTAACGTAGGCCCGTTATCCGGGTTGCGGACAGTGTCTGGTGGGTAGTTTGACTGGGGCGGTCTCCTCCCAAAGCGTAACGGAGGAGCACGAAGGTTAGCTAATCACGGTCGGACATCGTGAGGTTA
>NZ_JBBMXG010000121.1:0-223 GCF_037996705.1 Xenorhabdus bharatensis
CACACTACCATCGGCGCTACGGCGTTTCACTGCTGAGTTCGGCATGGGGTCAGGTGGGACCACCGCGCTATTGCCGCCAGACAAATTCTGTTTTCAATCCCGAACAAGCTGGCTGACCGTCTTCATTCGGTCACTGTTTTCTCTGAAACTTCGTCTTTTCTCAAAAGCCCGCAAAACACCTTCGGTGTTGTCAGGTTAAGCCGCACGGTTCATTAGTACTGGT
>NZ_JBBMXG010000122.1:0-223 GCF_037996705.1 Xenorhabdus bharatensis
AGATTGATATTTCCCATCCGACTCTGGCTTAGTGTAACTCTCTCCTTTCAAGGCATAATTCCCTGCAGGGGCATAGTTACCTTTTGATTCATATCGACTGTTACTTTCCGCTTTAGAATAGCTATAGCCATTCTCCAGATATTGGCCTTTGGGTTGATATTTCCCATCCGACTCTGGCTTCGTATAACTTTCGCCTTTCAACGCATAGTTTCCGGCAGGGGCA
>NZ_JBBMXG010000123.1:0-223 GCF_037996705.1 Xenorhabdus bharatensis
CACCGTCGCTTCAATCCGTTGCAAATTGAGGGCGCCCATAATGTTGAGGCGGGTGCGGCTGCCGGTGGTTTCGACCACTTTAACCTGCGTCCTTCCACGCTTCATCCAGCCCTAACTTAATTTTGTAGATTGGGTAGGATGCACAGCATCAATAAACAAAATCGGCTCATTTTGCCCACATTCCGCTTTCAGCGCGTTGTAGCGCTCAATAAACTGTTGCTGT
>NZ_JBBMXG010000124.1:0-223 GCF_037996705.1 Xenorhabdus bharatensis
TGCGCATCCACGGCCAAATGTATCTTGGTATTGAGCCCCCTTTTGTGATCCCCATATCCTGATTACCGCCTTGCGCGCCTGCCGCATCGGGATGAACCTTAATATGGCTGGTATCAATCAGTAACCACTCGAAATCGGGGTCATTCACCAAGTGTTCAAGCAGCTTTTCCCATATTCCTTTATCTCTCCAACGGCAAAAACGGCGGTGGGTATTTTTCCAATC
>NZ_JBBMXG010000125.1:0-223 GCF_037996705.1 Xenorhabdus bharatensis
GGATCACAAAAGGGGGCTCAATACCAAGATACATTTGGCCGTGGATGCGCATGGTATGCCAGTCAGAATGGTTATTACAAGCGGTACCACAGCGGATTGTTCGCAAGCTGAACGCCTAATTGAAGGGCTCGATGCAGAGCATCTTTTGGCGGACAGGGGCTATGATAGTAATGCCATAGTAGAAAAAGCTGAACAGCAAGGCATGCAAGTCCAGATCCCCAGC
>NZ_JBBMXG010000126.1:0-219 GCF_037996705.1 Xenorhabdus bharatensis
TGCGCATCCACGGCCAAATGTATCTTGGTATTGAGCCCCCTTTTGTGATCCCCATATCCTGATTACCGCCTTGCGCGCCTGCCGCATCGGGATGAACCTTAATATGGCTGGCATCAATCAGTAACCACTCGAAATCGGGGTCATTCACCAAGTGTTCAAGCAGCTTTTCCCATATTCCTTTATCTCTCCAACGGCAAAAACGGCGGTGGGTATTTTTCC
>NZ_JBBMXG010000127.1:0-217 GCF_037996705.1 Xenorhabdus bharatensis
ACAGCAACAGTTTATTGAGCGCTACAACGCGCTGAAAGCGGAATGTGGGCAAAATGAGCCGATTTTGTTTATTGATGCTGTGCATCCTACCCAATCTACAAAATTAAGTTACGGCTGGATGAAGCGTGGAAGGACGCAGGTTAAAGTGGTCGAAACCACCGGCAGCCGCACCCGCCTCAACATTATGGGCGCCCTCAATTTGCAACGGATTGAAGCG
>NZ_JBBMXG010000128.1:0-216 GCF_037996705.1 Xenorhabdus bharatensis
TTAGGCTGATTATCTAATTTCTGACAGTTTCATCTTACTATTCCAGAACAAATGATTCTGGGGTGGCAGGAGTATGTTAGGGCGCAGTGTGGGTGAGAGGACGGTGGGAGTACCGTCCTTGATTTTATTATAAACAAGCAAGGTAATCATTAGGGTGACCGAAACTATTTAACATGCACCACCCCATACATGCTGTCCAGTTTTGACCAGTCTCAT
>NZ_JBBMXG010000129.1:0-209 GCF_037996705.1 Xenorhabdus bharatensis
TGAACTATAAAATGTGTATGCTTTTGCTTATTACTTTTTTGGTTATTGCCTTTCGTCTGCTGTTATCAGTCTTATTATGTATTCACATAGTGTTCTATAAAACCTCGGTTTAGCGGAAGCCAAAACTAAAGCGGACAACGCATTGCCACGCAGTGGGGGCGAAGTTACTGGTGACATCACGATTTCTACTGACAGTGAGATAGCTTGGC
>NZ_JBBMXG010000130.1:0-209 GCF_037996705.1 Xenorhabdus bharatensis
TGTTGATGATTTGGCTAATGCAGCGAATAATAATGCTAATACTCGTCTGGAGAAAAACAAAAATGGTGCGGATATTCCTGACAAAAAGGCATTTGTGGAAAACCTCGGTTTGGTGGAAACGGCAATATTATCTTCCAATCATGGTGCCTCTCTTATTGGGACTAGTGATGGCAGCACCGTACAATCTGAATTAACCGCGATGAAATCAG
>NZ_JBBMXG010000131.1:0-209 GCF_037996705.1 Xenorhabdus bharatensis
TAAAAATCCAATAATATAATTTTTTATAAACAAATCGCCATTATTTGGCATATTTTTGATTTTTAAAGAAGCTTTCTAAGGTCAGAAACTAAACAAAATATACCAAACTGTTCGGTTTGGATTTATAATCTACATTATCTATGCGGTATAGAATTAAGTTCTGTATATGAAAGGATGATGTAATATTAATTCTGGTTAATTTGGATGCT
>NZ_JBBMXG010000132.1:0-209 GCF_037996705.1 Xenorhabdus bharatensis
AATAACAAAAAAAATTCATATATTATAATAAATTAAGTGGAATGTTATTTGATATGTAATGAAATTTGACTTAAGTAATGTTATATAGGATTATGTTTACAGTTTGGTATAAAATGTTTTGTTTTTTAACAAAATTTTACATATTTAGGTTAAATAAATATATTTGAATCTTTCATTGGATGATTATTGCTAAATTACAAATTTTTATT
>NZ_JBBMXG010000133.1:0-208 GCF_037996705.1 Xenorhabdus bharatensis
GTTGATAAGGGCATCAATACCACCGGCTTCAACCAATTCTTGATAACGGTAAAACGTGTCTCGTGATACGCCCATGACTTTGCAGGCTTGGGAAACATTGCCCAGCTCCCTAGCAAGATTGAGAAGACCTGCTTTGTGTTTAATGATGGGATTGCTAGTATGTAGCATGAGAGTTACCTCTTAGTTTCTTTGATTTAAGATTCAGCAC